>NZ_JAAXYC010000110.1 GCF_018619185.1 Streptomyces sp. McG3
CGCTCGTCCCGCGGCCCCGCCCGTCGAGCAGCGTCCGACCCGGCCCGGATCGGCCCCGCCTGCCGAGCAGCCGATCCCCGGCGCCCCGGTCGACGCCTGGCTGCGCACGCCCCGTCCGCCGCAGGAACCGGGCGTCTGGCGGTACGGATACACCCCGCCGCCGCCCGAGGAGCCCGAGGGCGTCTCGAACCGGTCGCTGCTGGTCGGCGCGCTGATCTCCCTGCTCTCCGCGCTGCTGCTGTGGTCGCTGTGGCGCAACGGCTACCTTCCCTACCGCCTCGTCCCGCTGAAGCTCTTCACCCCGGGGGAGTGGTGGAACCCGGGAACGTCCGGTGGCCCCCGCACCATCGAGGGCAGCGACGCCCTCACGGTGTACGAGGCGATCCTCTTCGGCCTGCTGGCCTACGGCTGCGGCCGGATCGGCAACTTCTCCGAGCTGTTCCGCCGCCATGTCGCCGACCGGGGACAGCCCTTCCTCGCGCTCGCGGCAGCCGCCGCGGCGGGCCTGACCCAGCTGCTCGTCTGGAAGGAGGCGCTCCCGGTCGTCCGCCCGGTCCTGGTCCTCGTCGCCTCCGTCGCGGGCGGCGAGATCTACCAGAGCCAGACCGTCGTCAACGTCATCTACGCGGTGATCGCCGCCGCCTTGCTCTACCCCTTCGCCCGGCTCGGCCGCTGGCGCGAACTGATCGCCGCCCGCCGGGGCACCGGTGCCCCGGTTCCGGACGGCACCGCGGCGGCCCCCGCGGCCGAGACCTCCGCCGACCAGTGGCCCGAGGTCCGCGAGGCGGGCTGGCCCGACGCCGCGGACACCCTCACCGCCGAGGTACGCACCGGGCGGATGAACGACGTGGACGCGGCCCGGCTGCGCCACGCCTGGACGCTCGCCACCCAGCGGCCCGACCGGCTCGCCCCCCTCGCGGAGGCCGTGCTCCGGACCGGCGGAGCCGCGGCCCTGCACCCCTCCGGCCACCGCGACCTGCCCCGGCGCGGAGCCCGCCACGACGTGCTCACCGGCCAGGTCAGGATCGGCCGGTGCGCGGACGACCCGCACAACCCCTACGTCCGCCGGGGCACGGGCCTCGCCCTGGAACCCGCGCTGCTCGGCACCTCACTGCTCGCGGTCGGACCGCCCGGCGCCGGGAAGACCACCCGGCTGATCCGGCCGGTCGTCGAGGCCCTCGCGCTGCGGGCGCTGGCCGGACAGGCCGCGGTCCTCGCCGTCGGAGGCGCGGGGGCGCCGCTCGGTCCGGACGACGCCTTCGACGTCGTCGTCCGTGTCGGCCACCCCGGCTCCGCCCACGACATCGACCTGTACGGCGGCACCACCGACCCCGACGAAGCGGCAGCCGTTCTCGCCGAAGGGCTCGTCGGCGATGTCGGCAGTCTCGACAGCCGCCGGGCCGCCACGGTCCTCGCCCAGCTGCTCGGCCCCTACCGCGCGGCCCACGGCCACTTCCCCTCCGTCCCCGAACTGCGCGAACTCCTCGACGGCACACCGGCCGCACTCGCCGGCCTCCGCGCCTCCCTCGAAGCCGCCGGCCACCACGCGATGCTCCGCGAGCTGGACGCGCGGTCCCGGCAGGCGGGCGGCCCCGGCGACCCCGCACCGGCCCTCGCCGACCGGGTGGCCCTGCTCGACCGGCCCGCGTTCGCCGGATTCTTCGCCACCGGCCCGGACGCCCGGCCGTTCTCGCTGCGGGCGCTCGGCCAGCATCCGCTGCGGGTCCGCGTCGACCTGCCGGAGCGTGGCCACGCGGAGGCGTCCCGGCTGCTCACCCGGCTGCTCCTGGCCCAGTTCACCGCGATCACCGCGGCTCGCACCGACACCACGCTCTTCGCCTGCCTGGTCCTGGACGACGCCACCCACGCCGTGACCGCCGAGACCGTGCGGGGCATCCGCAGGCTGCGCTCGGTCAACGCCGGGGCCGTCCTCGCCCTCCGTACCGTCGACGACGTCCCCGAGACCCTGCACACCCCGCTGCTCGGCGCGGTCGGCTGTACGGCCGCCTTCTCCGGCATCACCACCTGGGACGGCAAGCGCTTCGCCGAAGCCTGGGGCAAGGAATGGGTCGAGACCCGCGAGGTCGCCCAGCACACCGTCTTCGCCGACCAGCCTTTCACCCGCGCCCTGCACGCCCTGCGCAAGCTCGTCACCGGCAAGGCGGTGACCACGGACGCGGTGACCGTACGGCAGGTCGAGCGGGAGCGCTGGTCGGCCTCGGAGCTGGCGTACGCGGTGCCGGCCGGGCACGCCGTCCTCTCGCTCACCACCGTCCAGGGCGAACACGCACCCCCCCTCCTCGTCCACCTCGACGGCTGACGGCACCTACCGGGAAGTAGCGCGAAGGGCGGCTGAGAGCGGTTACCGGCACTCTGCCGCCCTGGCAGAATCGGAGACAGCCGTTCATACGCGACGGCGAAATTCGGTGTCACCGACCCGGCCGGCGATCCGGCCGTCCGCATGGTGGCGCCGCGACCTCGTCCCCGACCTTGAGGGTTCCCGGCCCATGCCCCCCACGCTTGCCTCGCTCGTCCAGCACTCGGCGCTCAAGCTCACCGTGCGGGCGGGCGCGGACCGGCTCGGCACCCCCGTGCGCTGGGCCCACGCCAGCGAGCTGGCCGACCCCGTCCCGTACATGGACGGCGGCGAACTCCTCCTCGTGACCGCCACCAATCTCGACGCCGACGACCCCGAGTCCATGCGGCGCTACGTGCGGCGGCTGGCCGGGGCCGGCGTCGCCGGGGTGGGGTTCGCGGTCGGGGTGAACTACGACGACGTGCCGGCCGCCCTCGTGGCGGCCGCCGAGGAGGCCGGGCTGCCGCTCCTCGAAGTTCCCCGCCGCACCCCGTTCCTCGCCATCAGCAAGGCCGTCTCCGCCGCCATCGCCGCCGACCAGTACCGCGCGGTCACCGCCGGCTTCGAGGCCCAGCGCGAGCTGACGAAGGCCGCGCTCGCCGGGGACGGGCCCGCCGACCTCCTCGCCCGGCTCGCCGCCCACATCGACGGCTGGGCCGCGCTGTACGACACCTCCGGCGCGGTCCTCGCCGCCGCCCCCGACTGGGCCGCCCGCCGCGCCGCCCGCCTCACCCCCGACGTGGAGCGTCTCCGGGACCGCCCCGCCCCCGCCAGCGTCGTCGTCGGCGGCAGTGAGGACCGGGTCGAGCTCCAGTCGCTGGGCTCCGGCCGCCGGGCCCGCGGCGCGCTGGCCGTCGGCACCGGCGCCGCGCTGGGCACCGCCGAGCGCTACGCCGTGCACTCCGCCGTCGCCCTGCTCACCCTGACCACCGCCCGCTCCCGCTCCCTCCAGGGCGCCGAGCAACGCCTGGGCGCCGCCGTCCTGCGCATGCTGCTCGCCGGGCAGCCCGACCACGCGCGGGCGGTCGCCGGCGACCTCTACGGCGGGCTGCTCGACGCCCCGTTCCGGCTGCTCATCGCCGAGACCGCCGCCCCCGCCGGGTCCGAGCTGCTCACCGAGACGATGGAGGCCGCCGCCGCCCGCTCCGGCGAGGCGCTGCTCCTGGTCCCCGAGGGCGAGCGCGTCGTCGTGCTCGCCGCGGACGGCGGCTCCGCCGTCGCCGCCTGCGCCGCCTACGCCGAGGCCCAGGACGACCGCGCCCCGCGCGAGGGCGGCGCCGAGGACAGCGACGTCGTGGTCGGCCTCTCGGCCCCCTCCGGCCCGATCGCCGTCTCCGCCGCGTACAAGCAGGCCGAACAGGCCCTCTCCGTCGCCCGCCGCCGCGGCAGGGCGCTGGTCGAGCACGAGGAGCTGGCCACCGGCTCGGTGCTGCCGCTGCTCGCCGACGACGCGGTACGGGCCTTCGCCGACGGCATGCTCCGCGCGCTGTACGAGCACGACGCCAAGGGCCGCGGCGACCTCGTGGCCTCCCTGCGCGCCTGGCTCTCCCGCCACGGCCAGTGGGACGCCGCCGCCGCCGACCTGGGCGTGCACCGGCACACCCTGCGCTACCGGATGCGCCGCGTGGAGGAGATCCTGGGCCGCTCGCTGGACGACCCGGACGTCCGCATGGAGCTCTGGCTCGCCCTCAAGACGACCGAGGCCGCGACGCCCGCCGAAAAGTGAGCCGCCACCGGCCCCGGATCGGTATTGCAACGGTCGGTCCAAAACCCTAGAGTGCTGCCATGGCCCGACCGAGACAGTTCGACGAGGAACGGGCCCTGGACGCCGCGATGCGCGCATTCTGGGAGTACGGCTACGAGGCCACCTCCACCCAGGACCTGTGCGCCGCCACGGGGTTGGGGCGCAGCAGTATCTACAACACCTTCAGCAGCAAGCGCGAGCTGTTCTCGCGCTCGCTCGCGCGCTACCTGGACGCCATGGCCGAGGCCCAGGCCGCGGTGCTGGAAGACGCCGCCCGCCCGCCCGTCGAGCGGGTCCGCGCCCTGTTCGACAAGATCGTGGCCGATGAGTTCGGCCACCGCCCCGGCGGTCGCAGTCTCGGCTGCCTGGGGGTGAACAGCACGGTGGAGCTCGCCGCCCGCGACCCCGAGGCCGCCCGGCTCCTGGACCGCGACGCCGCCCGCAGGCTGCGGACCCTGTCCGCCGTCATCGCCGCCGGGCAGCGCGACGGGTCCATCGCCTCCGCGCGGGGCCCCGACGCCCTCGCCCGGTACGTCAACGCCGTCATCGGCGGCATGCGGGTCACCGCCCAGGGCGGAGCCGACCGCGCCGCCGTCCAGGCCGTCGCCGACACGGCCCTGGATGCCCTGACCCGCTGACCATCGCTCCATCCGTCACGGCTGCCGCGCCGTGGCGGGGCCGATCCGTGCCCAAGTTTTGAACCGATCCATCCAAAACCGCACTGCCCACCCACAGGGGGAATTCCGTGCCTCGTGCCGTCCACGTACTGGCCTTCGGCATCTTCGCCATGGTCACCAGCGAATTCGTCGTCGCGGGACTGATGCCACAGATGGCCGACGGCCTCGGTGTCACCGTCCCGCAGATCGGCTACCTGATCACCGTCTTCGCCCTCTCCATGGCCTTCGGCGGCCCGCTGCTCTCCGTCGCCCTGCTGCGGCTCCCGCCGAAGACCGCGCTCCTGGTCCTCTTCCCGGTCTTCCTGGCCGGCAACGTGCTCGCCGCCACCGCGTCCGGCTACCCCGCCATGCTGGTCGCCCGAGTGATCACCGGCGTCGCCTCGCAGGCCTTCTTCGGCGTCGCGATCTCGCTCGGCTCCCAGCTCACCCGCCCCGAGGTGCGCGGCCGGGCCGTGGCGGTCATCCTCAACGGGCTGATGCTCGGCACCCTGCTCGGGCTGCCGCTGGCCACCCTGACCGGCGAACGGTACGGCTGGCGGGCCGCGTTCTGGGCCATCTCCGCGCTGACGGTCATCGCCGCCCTGTGTACCGCGATCGGTGTGCGCCGCACCGACCGGCCGGAAGGCAGCGGCACCTTCCGCTCCGAACTGACGGCCTTCCGCGCTCCCCGGCTCTGGCTGACCCTGCTGACCAGCACCGCGGTCATCGGCGCGACCTTCTCCGCCTTCAGCTACCTCAGCCCGATCCTCACCCGGGTCACCGGATTCTCCTCGGGCACCGTCCCGCTGCTGCTCCTGGCGTACGGCGCCGCCACCGTCATCGGCAACACCGTCGTCGGCCGGCTCGCCGACCGGCACACCCTCCCCGTCCTGCTCCTCGGCCTCTCCCTCAACGCGGTGTTCCTGGGCGGATTCGCGCTGCTGGCCCGCTTCGAGGTCGGGGCGGTGCTCTGCATGCTGGGCATCGGCCTCGTCGGGGTCACCATGAACCCGGCCCTGGTCACCCGGGTGCAGCGGACCGGCAACGCCCGCCCGCTCGTCAACACCGTGCACAGCTCCTTCATCACCCTCGGCGTGGTCCTCGGCTCCGCACTGGGCGGCCTGGGCCTCGACCGCTTCGGCCCGCGGGCGCCGCTCTGGCTCGGTGCGGCTCTCGCGGTGACCGGTCTGCTCACCCTCGTACCGGATCTGCTCCACCGCACGAGGAGGCCCGGCGCGGTCGGGCCGGGCGGGTCCTCCGCCAATTCGGAGCACCCGGCCGCCGCTCCGCTCCACGCCGGACAAACTCCATGAGGGCCTCCCCGCCCTACCGTGGGACAACGGGGGAAGCCTCCGGGTGCGCACCATCTCCGTGAGAACCTCCTCACGACCTCCGAACTCACGACCTCCGAACTCACGACCTCCGAAGGGCCGGAACCTCCATGACTTCGCCCCACGCCTTCTGGGTGGCCGGCCGCCAGGCCACCGGTGCCGACAGCTTCGACGTCACCAACCCCTACGACGGACGCCTGGTCGGCACCGTCAGCGTGCCGACCGACGCCCAGGTCGAGGAGGCCGTCGCCGCCGCCCACGCGGTGCGCGACGAGTTCGCCGCCACCCCGGCGCACGTCCGGGCCGCGGCCCTCGACCACGTCGTACGGCGGCTGACGGAGCGCACCGAGGAGATCGCCCAGCTGATCTCGGCGGAGAACGGCAAGCCGATCAAGTGGGCCCGCGGCGAGGTCGGCCGGGCCGTGTCCGTGTTCCGGTTCGCCGCCGAGGAGGCCCGCCGCTTCAACGGCGGCGAGGCCCAGCGGCTCGACACCGACCCCGGCGGCACCGGCCGCCTCGGGCTGACCCGGCGCTTCCCGCGCGGGGCCGTCCTCGGCATCGCGCCCTTCAACTTCCCGCTGAACCTCAGCGCCCACAAGGTCGCCCCGGCCATCGCCGTCGGCGCCCCGATCATCCTCAAGCCGGCCCCGGCCACCCCGATCTCCTCGCTCATCCTGGGCGAGCTGCTCGCCGAGACCGACCTCCCGGCCGGCTCCTGGTCCGTCCTGACCGTCCCGAACGACAAGATGCCCGCCCTCGTCCAGGACGAGCGGCTCCCGGTCATCTCCTTCACCGGCTCCGGCCCGGTCGGCTACGCGATCATGGATTCGGTGCCCCGCAAGCACTGCACCCTGGAGCTCGGCGGCAACGGCGCGGCCGTCGTCCTCGGCGACTACGCGTCCGAGGCTGACCTCGACTGGGCCGCCACCCGGATCGCCACCTTCTCCAACTACCAGGGCGGCCAGTCCTGCATCTCCGTGCAGCGCGTCATCGCCGACGCAGCCGTCTACGACCGGCTCGTCCCCAAGATCGTCGCCGCCGTCGAGGCCCTGGTCACCGGTGACCCGGCCGACGCCGCCACCGACGTCGGCCCCCTCGTCAGCGAGGACGCCGCGAAGCGCGTCGAGTCCTGGGTCGACGAGGCCGTCCGGGGCGGCGCCCAGCTGCTCACCGGCGGCAAGCGCGACGGGGCCACCTACGCCCCGACCGTCGTCGCCGGTCTCCCCGACGACGTGAAGCTCTCCTGCGAAGAGGTCTTCGGCCCGGTCATGTCCCTCCAGAAGGTGGACGGCGAGGCCGAGGCGTTCGCCGCCGTCAACTCCTCCCCGTACGGCCTCCAGGCCGGCGTCTTCACCCACGACCTCCAGACCGCCTTCCGCGCCCACCGCGCCCTGGAGGTCGGCGGCGTGATCATCGGCGACGTCCCCTCGTACCGCGCCGACCAGATGCCGTACGGCGGCGCCAAGCAGTCCGGCGTCGGCCGCGAGGGCGTCCGCTACGCCATGGACGACTACACCTACGAGCGCGTCCTGGTCCTCACCGGCCTCGCCCTGTAACACCCCGGACGACCCCCGCCCGCGCCCCCGCCTGGACAGCGGGTGCGGGCGGGGGCGCGCAACGGACGGCCCGAACCCGACTGTGCGGGGGTTCGGGCCGTCCGCGTATCCGTGCGCGGGGGCTGGTGCGGGTGCCGAACCACGGGTACACGGGTTACATACGGACCAGTAAGCAGCGACTAGCAGTCCGTGCGTCCAGGTCCAGGGGTCCATCCGTCCGGTGGCGCGCGGCGAGGTGAGGTCCCTCATGTCCGCACCACACAACACCCCCCAGGTCCCCAGGGCGCCCAAGGTCACCGAACGCGAGGCGCGACGGGTCGCCGAGGCCGCCCGGGAGCAGGACTGGCGCAAGCCCAGCTTCGCCAGGGAGCTGTTCCTGGGACGCTTCCGCCTCGACCTGATCCACCCGCACCCCCTGCCGCCGCCCGACGACATCCGGCGCGGCGAGGAGTTCCTGGCGCGGCTGCGCACGTTCTGCGAGACGCGCGTCGACAGCGCGCGGATCGAGCGCGAGGCGAGGATCCCCGACGAGGTGATCGCCGGGCTCAGGGAGCTGGGCGCGCTCGGGATGAAGATCGAGACCAGATACGGCGGGCTCGGCCTCACCCAGGTGTACTACAACAAGGCGCTCGCCCTGGCCGGCTCGGTCAGCCCCGCGATCGGCGCGCTGCTCTCCGCGCATCAGTCGATCGGCGTACCGCAGCCCCTGAAGATCTTCGGCACCCAGGAGCAGAAGGACGTCTACCTGCCCCGGCTGGCCACCACCGACATCTCCGCCTTCCTGCTGACCGAGCCGGACGTCGGCTCCGACCCGGCCCGCCTCGCCACCTCCGCGGTGCCCGACGGGCCCGACTACGTCCTCGACGGCGTGAAGCTCTGGACCACCAACGGCGTCGTCGCCGACCTCCTGGTCGTCATGGCCCGGGTCCCCGCCTCCGAGGGCCACCCCGGCGGCATCACCGCGTTCGTCGTCGAGGCCGACGCCCCCGGCGTCACCGTCGAGCACCGCAACGCCTTCATGGGGCTGCGCGGCATCGAGAACGGCGTCACCCGCTTCCACCGGGTACGGGTGTCCGGCGCCTGCCGGATCGGGCCCGAGGGCGCCGGTCTGAAGATCGCCCTGACCACCCTCAACACCGGCCGCCTCTCGCTGCCGGCGATGTGCGTGGGCGTGGGCAAGTGGTCCCTGAAGATCGCCCGCGAATGGTCCGGAGCCCGGGAACAGTGGGGCAGGCCCGTCGCCAGGCACGAGGCGGTCGGCGCGAAGATCTCGTTCATCGCGGCCACCACCTTCGCCCTGGAGGCCGTCGTCGACCTCTCCTCGCAGATGGCCGACGAGGACCGCAACGACATCCGCATCGAGGCCGCCCTCGCCAAGCTGTACGGCTCCGAGATGGGCTGGCTGATCGCCGACGAACTGGTCCAGATCCGCGGTGGCCGGGGCTTCGAGACCGCCGAGTCGCTGGCCGCCCGCGGCGAACGCGCCGTGCCCGCCGAGCAGATGCTCCGGGACATGCGGATCAACCGGATCTTCGAGGGCTCCACCGAGATCATGCACCTGCTGATCGCCCGCGAGGCCGTCGACGCCCACCTCAAGGTCGCGGGCGACATCATCGACCCCGACAAGCCGCTCTCCGCCAAGGCGAGGGCAGGCGCGAACGCCGCCGGATTCTACGCCCGCTGGCTGCCCAAGCTCGTCGCCGGACCGGGACAACTGCCCCGTACGTACGCCGATTTCCACCCCGCCGGGCACCGCGACCTCTCCGGTCACCTCCGGTACGTCGAACGGTCCTCGCGCAAGCTGGCCCGGTCCACCTTCTACGCCATGTCCCGCTGGCAGGGGCGGATGGAGACCAAGCAGGGCTTCCTCGGCCGGATCGTCGACATCGGGGCGGAACTCTTCGCGATGAGCGCCGCCTGCGTCCGCGCCGAGCACCTGCGCGGGGCGGGGGAGCACGGCCGCGAGGCGTACCAGCTCGCGGACGCCTTCTGCCGGCAGGCCCGCATCCGGGTCGAGGAACTGTTCACCCGCCTGTGGTCCAACACCGACGACCTCGACCGGCGCGTCGTCGACGGCGTCCTGGCGGGGACGTACACCTGGCTGGAGGAGGGCGTCGTCGACCCCAGCGGCGAGGGCCCCTGGATCGCGGACGCCACCCCGGGCCCCTCCGTCCAGGAGAACCGGCACCGACCGGTGCGCTGAGCGCTGTCCCGTACGGGGTACGTCCACCACGTCCACGCACCGGACGTACCCCGCCCGGGCCGCCGAACGCAGGGCAGGATGAGGGCCGTGACCGTCATCGACATCCCCGGCTCCAAGTCCGTCACCGCCCGCGCCCTCTTCCTGGCCGCCGCCGCGGACGGCACCACCACCCTGCTGCGGCCGCTGCGCTCGGACGACACCGAGGGCTTCGCCGAAGGCCTGAAGAGCCTCGGCTACCCGGTCGACCGGGAGGCCGACCGCTGGCAGATCGTGGGCCGCCCGGCCGGGCCCGCCGCCCCCGAAGCCGATGTCTACTGCCGTGACGGCGCGACCACCGCCCGCTTCCTGCCCACCCTCGTCGCGGCCGCCGCCTCCGGCACGTACCGCTTCGACGCCTCCGCCCAGATGCGCCGCCGCCCGCTCGCCCCGCTCACCCGCGCCCTCACCGCCCTCGGCGTCAACCTGCGCCACGAGGCGGCCGAGGGACACCACCCGCTGACCGTCCGGGCCGCCGGGATCGAGGGCGGCGACATCGCCCTCGACGCGGGGGAGTCGTCCCAGTACCTCACCGCACTGCTGATGCTCGGACCGCTCACCGCGAAGGGACTGCGGATCGAGGTCACCGACCTGGTCTCCGCGCCGTACGTCGAGATCACCCTCGCGATGATGCGCGACTTCGGCGTGGAGGTACTGCGGGAGGGGAACACCTTCACCGTCCCTTCCGGCGGCTACCGGGCCACCGCGTACGCCGTCGAGCCCGACGCCTCCACCGCGAGCTACTTCTTCGCCGCCGCCGCGCTCACCGGCCGCGAGGTCACCGTCCCCGGCCTCGGCATCGGCGCGCTCCAGGGCGACCTGCGCTTCGTCGACGTCCTGCGGGACATGGGCGCCGAGGTGGCGGTGGGCCCGGACGCGACCACCGTCCGCTCCACCGGCCGGCTGCGCGGGATCACCGTCAACATGCGCGACATCTCCGACACCATGCCGACCCTCGCCGCCATCGCCCCCCACGCGGACGGACCCGTACGGATCGAGGACGTCGCCAACACCCGGGTCAAGGAGTGCGACCGGCTGGAGGCGTGCGCCCGGAACCTGCGCGCCCTGGGCATCACCGTCCACACCGGGCCCGACTGGATCGAGATCCACCCCGGGACTCCGAAGCCGGCCGAGATCGCCACCCACGGCGACCACCGGATCGTGATGTCCTTCGCGGTCGCCGGACTGCGCACCCCCGGCCTGACGTACGACGACCCCGGCTGCGTACGCAAGACGTTCCCGCGCTTCCACGAGGTGTTCGCGGACTTCGCCGCGAGCCCGCGGGCCTGAAACCGGAAGCCCGCGGGCCTGAAACCGGAAGTCCGCGGGCCTGAAACCGCGAGCCCGCGGGCCTGAAACGGGATCCCGAGGGTCTGACGCCGGGAGTCCGAGCGCGAGACGCCGGAAGCCCGCGGGCCCGACGCCGGGGCCGCGGCCCCGGTGAATCGGCGACCCACACGGGACGCGCTGTCCCCGCACACAGCCGGAGCGGCAACAATGGGGGGCATGAGCGACAGCCCCGCCCCCCTCGCCGATCCGCATCTCGTCTTCGACGCCGCGGCCGGCCGCCGGGATCTCGTGATCCTCGGCTCCACCGGGTCCATCGGCACCCAGGCCATCGACCTGGTCCTGCGCAACCCCGACCGCTTCCGGGTCACGGCGCTCTCGGCCGCCGGCGGCCGGGTCGCCCTGCTGGCCGAGCAGGCCCGCCGGCTGCGGGTCGACACGGTCGCCGTCGCCGCCGAGAACGCGGTCCCCGCCCTGCGCACGGCGCTGCGGGAGAGTTACGGGCCCGGCGAGCCGCTCCCCGAGATCCTGGCCGGACCCGACGCCGCCGCCACCCTCGCCGCGAGCGCCTGCCACACCGTGCTCAACGGCATCACCGGCTCCATCGGGCTCGCCCCCACCCTGGCCGCGCTGAAGGCGGGCCGGACGCTCGCCCTCGCCAACAAGGAGTCGCTGATCGTCGGCGGCCCGCTGGTCAAGGCGCTCGCCGCCCCCGGCCAGATCATCCCGGTCGACTCCGAGCACGCCGCGCTCTTCCAGGCGCTGGCCGCCGGCACCCGCGCCGACGTCCGCAAGCTCGTCGTCACCGCCTCCGGCGGACCGTTCCGGGGCCGTACGCGCGAGGAGCTGGCCGACGTCACCCGGGAGCAGGCGCTCGCCCACCCGACCTGGGCGATGGGACCGGTCATCACGATCAACTCCGCGACCCTGGTCAACAAGGGCCTGGAAGTCATCGAGGCGCACCTCCTCTACGACATTCCGTTCGACCGGATCGAGGTCGTGGTGCACCCGCAGTCCTACGTGCACTCCATGGTCGAGTTCAGCGACGGCTCCACGCTCGCCCAGGCCACCCCGCCGGACATGGGCGGCCCCATCGCCATCGGCCTCGGCTGGCCCCAGCGCGTCCCGGACGCCGCTCCCGCCTTCGACTGGACGAAGGCGTCCAGCTGGGAGTTCTTCCCGCTGGACACCGATGCCTTCCCGTCGGTCGGCCTCGCCCGGCACGTGGGCGGGCTCGGCGGCACCGCGCCGGCCGTCTTCAACGCCGCGAACGAGGAATGCGTGGACGCTTTCCTCGCCGGACGGCTGCCCTTCAACGGAATCATGGATACGGTCACCGCTGTGGTGTCCGAACACGGCACCCCCGCCCCGGGAACCTCGCTCAGCGTCGCGGACGTCCTCGAAGCGGAAACGTGGGCCCGCGCACGGGCCCGGGAACTCTCGGCGAAAGCGACAGCGGAGGCGCGCGCATGAGTCTGACCTCGGTCCTGCTGACGGTCCTGGGGATCGCCGTCTTCGTCGTGGGCCTGCTCTTCTCCATCGCCTGGCACGAGCTGGGCCACCTCTCCACGGCCAAGATGTTCGGCATCCGGGTCCCGCAGTACATGGTCGGCTTCGGCCCGACGATCTGGTCGAAGAAGAAGGGCGACACGGAGTACGGCATCAAGGCCATCCCGGCCGGCGGCTACATCCGGATGATCGGGATGTTCCCGCCGGGACCCGACGGCCGGCTCGAAGCCCGCTCCACCTCGCCCTGGCGCGGCATGATCGAGGACGCCCGCTCCGCCGCCTACGAGGAGCTGGAGCCGGGCGACGAGAAGCGGCTCTTCTACACGCGCAAGCCGTGGAAGCGCGTCATCGTCATGTTCGCCGGCCCCTTCATGAACCTGATCCTCGCGGTCGCCATCTTCATGGGCGTCGCGATGACCTTCGGCTTCCAGACCCAGACCACCGAGGTCGCCGGCGTCCAGCAGTGCGTGATCTCGCAGAGCGACAAGCGCGAGACCTGCAAGGACGGCGACCCGGTCTCGCCCGCCAAGGCCGCCGGCCTCCAGGAGGGCGACCGCATCGTCGCCTTCGACGGGAAGAAGGTCGACGACTGGGCGACGCTCTCGGACCGCATCCGCGAGACCATCGGCCCCGCCACCCTCGTCGTCGAGCGCGACGGCAGGGAAGTGACCCTCGACGCGGTCCTGCGCGAGAACGCCGTCGCGAAGAAGGACGGCAACGGCCAGGTCGTCCCGGACCAGTTCATCAAGGCGGGCTACCTGGGCTTCGCCGCGCAGACCGAGATCGTGCCACTCTCCTTCGCCGACTCCACCGTCCGCATGGGCGACATGATCGAGAACGGCGTCGACTCGATCATCGCCCTGCCGTCCAAGATCCCGGCCCTCTGGGACGCCGCCTTCAGCGACGGCCAACGGGCCGACGACTCGCCGGTCGGCGTGGTGGGCGCGGCCCGGATCGGCGGCGAGGTGATGAACCTCGACATCCCGGCGCAGAACCAGGTCGCGATGATGCTGTTCCTGCTCGCGGGCTTCAACCTCTCGCTGTTCCTGTTCAACATGCTGCCGCTGCTCCCGCTGGACGGCGGGCACATCGCGGGCGCGCTCTGGGAGTCCCTGCGGCGCAATGTGGCCAAGGTCTTCCGGCGCCCCGACCCCGGCCCGTTCGACGTGGCCCGGCTGATGCCGGTCGCCTACGTGGTCGCCGGACTCTTCATCTGCTTCACGCTGCTGGTCCTGGTGGCCGACATCGTGAACCCCGTCAAGATCTCCTGATCACCCCTTCCGTCCCACAGGTGGCGGCCGGGCACACACCCCGTGTCCGGCCGCTCACCAACGGGTGGACTTGTCGACAGGGTGCGTCCGTCCCGCCTCCGGTGCCGTAACCTCGAAGGCTGGAGCCCGCCGATCTCGGGACCTTGATCCACACCTTGGGGATGCACAGCGCATGACTGCGATTTCTCTCGGAATGCCGGCCGTTCCGACCAAGCTCGCCGACCGAAGGGTCAGCCGACAGATCCAGGTCGGCACGGTCGCGGTCGGCGGCGACGCGCCCGTCTCCGTGCAGTCGATGACGACGACACGTACGTCGGACATCGGCGCCACGCTCCAGCAGATCGCCGAGCTGACGGCGTCCGGCTGCCAGATCGTCCGAGTCGCGTGCCCGACGCAGGACGACGCCGACGCGCTCGCCACGATCGCCCGGAAGTCGCAGATCCCGGTGATCGCCGACATCCACTTCCAGCCGAAGTACGTCTTCGCCGCGATCGACGCCGGCTGCGCCGCGGTCCGGGTGAACCCGGGCAACATCAAGCAGTTCGACGACAAGGTCAAGGAGATCGCGAAGGCGGCCGCCGAGACCCGCACCCCGATCCGGATCGGCGTCAACGCCGGGTCCCTGGACGCGCGACTCCTGAAGAAGTACGGCAAGGCCACCCCCGAGGCCCTCGTCGAGTCGGCCCTGTGGGAGGCGTCCCTCTTCGAGGAGCACGGCTTCGGCGACATCAAGATCTCGGTCAAGCACAACGACCCGGTCGTGATGGTCAACGCCTACCGCCAGCTCGCCGCCCAGAGCGACTACCCGCTGCACCTCGGCGTCACGGAGGCCGGACCGGCGTTCCAGGGCACCATCAAGTCGGCCGTCGCGTTCGGCGCGCTGCTCTCCGAGGGCATCGGCGACACCATCCGCGTCTCCCTCTCGGCCCCGCCGGCCGAGGAGGTCAAGGTCGGCCTCCAGATCCTGGAGGCGCTCAACCTCAAGCAGCGCCGCCTGGAGATCGTCTCCTGCCCGTCCTGCGGCCGCGCCCAGGTCGACGTCTACAAGCTCGCCGACCAGGTCAGCGCCGGGCTGGAGGGCATGGAGGTCCCGCTCCGCGTCGCGGTCATGGGCTGCGTCGTCAACGGCCCCGGCGAGGCACGCGAGGCCGACCTCGGCGTCGCCTCCGGCAACGGCAAGGGCCAGATCTTCGTGAAGGGCGAGGTCATCAAGACCGTCCCCGAATCGAAGATCGTGGAGACCCTCATCGAAGAGGCGCTGAAGATCGCCGAGCAGATGGAGAAGGACGGCATCGTGTCCGGCGAACCCCAGGTCTCCATCGGCGCCTGACCCGCGCCCTTCCACGCCATCACCGCCCCACCGGGCCCCGCGCCCGGTGGGGCGGCGGCGCGTCCGGGGCCCGGCTCCCGCATACACCACCGCCCTGCCCGGAGGCCGTCTTCCGGACTCGAGCGGCGTTCGACAGGCTCGTCGGTTAAAGTGCGGAAATCAGCAGACCGCATGGTGAGGCCCCCTCGTGTTGACGCAGACCACCACCCGGGTCCTCGAACCCAGCGACCTCCAAGCAGCGCTCGCCATCCTGGAGAGCGAGCCCGTGACCAACGCCTTCGTCACGTCCCGCGTGCAGGTCGCGGGACTCGACCCCTGGCGCCTCGGCGGCGAGATGTGGGGCTGGTACGCCGACGGGATGCTCCGCTCCCTGTGCTACTCCGGTGCCAACCTCGTCCCCATCTGCGCCGGCCCCGAGGCCGTCCGCGCCTTCGCCGACCGGGCCCGCAGGGCCGGCCGCCGCTGCTCCTCCATCGTCGGCCCCGCCGAACCCACCACCCAGCTCTGGCGGCTCCTCGAACCCAGCTGGGGCCCCGCCCGCGAGGTCCGCGCCAACCAGCCCCTCATGGTCACCGAGAGCCTCTCCGCCGACGTCACGCCCGACCCGCTCGTCCGCCGCATCCGCAAGGACGAGACCGAGGTCCTGATGCCGGCCTGCGTGGCGATGTTCACCGAGGAGGTCGGGATCTCCCCGCTCGCCGGCGACGGCGGACTCCTCTACCAGGCCCGCGTCGCCGAACTCATCGGCACCGGCCGCTCCTTCGCCCGCATCGACGACGGCAAGGTCGTCTTCAAGGCGGAGATCGGCGCGGCCACCCCGCAGGCCTGCCAGATCCAGGGCGTCTGGGTCGCCCCCGAACACCGCGGCAAGGGCCTCTCCGAAACGGGCATGGCCGCCGTCCTGCGCTACGCCCTCGCCGACGTCGCCCCCGTCGTCAGCCTGTACGTGAACGACTACAACACCGCCGCCCGCAAGGCCTACCGCCGGGTCGGCTTCCGCGAGGTCGGCGCGTTCATGAGCGTCCTGTTCTGAACCCCCACGCGCGCCCGCCCCGGGAACGCACGGTTCTGACCGCCCGCCCCGGCCAGTAGGGTTCCCGCATGGCAGCAGCAGTCCCCGGAGAAGGCCCCGCAGCACCCGACGCCGAGATCGGCCCCGTCGACCTGGCCGCCCGCGTCGACGAAGCCCTGCGCGTCCAGGCGGCCGCCTTCGGACTGAGCCAGGACGAGATCGACGTACGCCGCCACATCGTCCTCAGACACCTGGAACACCCCCACGCCCGCGCACTCGGCGCCCTCACCCCCGACGGACGGCTCGTCGGCTTCGTCTACGGGCTGCCCAACGACCGCACCCAGTGGTGGTCCACCGTCGTCGAGCCCTATCTGCGGGCCACCGGCTCCGACGGCTGGCTCGACGACTCCTTCGTCATCACCGAACTCCACGTCCACCCGGACCACCAGCAGCGCGGCATCGGCCGCTCCCTGATCACCGCCATCACCGACGCCGTCGGCCACCCCCGGTCGATCCTCTCGGCGATCGACCGGGACAGCCCGGCCCGCACCCTGTACCGCTCGCTGGGCTACCGCGATCTGGCCCGCCAGGTCGTCTTCCCGAGCGCCCCGCAGCCCTACGCGGTCATGGGCGCGCCCCTGCCGCTGCTGCGCGCGAGGCCCGGGGCCTGAATGGATTTCCGCCAGCCCGCACCGCCCGGCTAACCTCGGGCTCACCACCCTTGCGAGCAGGAGTTCATCATGGCCCAGGTCCAGCGCATGTCCCGATTGATGGTCAAGACACTGCGCGACGACCCGGCGGACGCCGAGACGCTCAGCCACAAGCTGCTGGTCCGCGCCGGATACGTCCGCCGCAACGCGGCCGGCATCTGGTCCTGGCTGCCGCTCGGCAAGAAGGTCCTCGACAACATCTCCAACGTGGTCCGCGAGGAGATGGACGCCATCGGCGCCCAGGAGGTCCTGCTCCCCGCCCTGCTGCCCAAGGAGCCCTACGAGGCGTCCGGCCGCTGGGAGGAGTACGGCGACCTGCTCTTCCGCCTCAAGGACCGCAAGGGCGCCGACTACCTCCTCGGCCCCACCCATGAGGAGATCTTCACCCAGACCGTCAAGGACCAGTGCACGTCCTACAAGGACCTGCCGGTGATGCTCTACCAGATCCAGACGAAGTACCGCGACGAGGCCCGCCCCCGCTCCGGCGTGCTCCGCGGCCGCGAGTTCCAGATGAAGGACTCGTACAGCTTCGACACCACGGACGAGGGCCTCGCGCACTCCTACGCCCTGCACCGGGCCGCGTACATCAAGATCTTCGAGCGCCTCGGCCTGGACCACCGCATCGTCTCCGCCGTCTCCGGCGCGATGGGCGGCTCGGCCTCCGAGGAGTTCCTCGCCCCCGCCGCCGCCGGTGAGGACACCTTCGCGGACTGCCCGAACTGCGACTACGCCGCCAACACCGAGGCCGTGACCTTCGCGCTCGCCCCGGTCGACGGCTCGGCGCACGGCGCGATCGAGGAGCTGGACACCCCCGACACCCCGACCATCGAGACGCTCGCCGCGCACCTGGGCGTCCCCGCCTCCGCCACCCTGAAGAACCTGCTGGTCAAGGTGGACGGCGAGATCGTGGCCGTCGGCGTCCCCGGCCACCGCGAGGTCGACCTCGGCAAGCTCGGCGAGCACCTGGCCCCCGCCGTCGTCGAGCTGGTCACCGCCGAGGACTTCATCGGCCGCGACGACCTCGTACGCGGTTACGTCGGCCCCCAGGGCCTGGAGAAGGTCCGCTACCTCGCCGACCCCCGCGTCGCCCCCGGCACCTCCTGGGTCACCGGCGCCAACCAGGACGGCAAGCACGCCGCGAGCGTCGTCGCGGGCCGCGACTTCGAGGTCGACCAGTACCTCGACGTCGTCGTCGTCGAGGAGGGCGACCCCTGCCCGAAGTGCGGCACCGGCCTCACCCTGGACCGCGCCATCGAGATCGGCCACATCTTCCAGCTCGGCCGCAAGTACGCCGACACCTTCCAGCTCGACGTGCTCGGCCAGCAGGGCAAGCCCGTCCGGGTCACGATGGGCTCGTACGGCATCGGCGTCTCCCGTGCCGTGGCCGCCCTCACCGAGCAGACCGCCGACGACAAGGGCCTGTGCTGGCCCCGCGAGATCGCCCCGGCCGACGTCCACGTCGTCGCCGCGGGCAAGGCCCTCCAGACGGAGCTGGCCCTCGACGTCTCGGAGAAGCTCAACGCCGCGGGCCTGCGCGTCCTGGTCGACGACCGCCCCGGCGTCTCGCCCGGCGTGAAGTTCACCGACTCCGAGCTGCTCGGCGTGCCCAAGATCCTGGTCGCGGGCCGCCGCTCCGCCGACGGCGTCCTGGAGCTCAAGGACCGCCGCACCGGCGAGCGCGAGGAGCTGACCGTCGACGAGGCGATCGCCCGCCTGACGGCCGACCTGGCCTGATCACCCACACCGCCTGCGAGGAGGGCCCCCGCGCACCGTGCGCGGGGGCCCTCTCGTCGTCACGGCGAACCGCTACAGCCAGCCCGCGAACTCCAGGTTGACCTCGCCCATCTGCCGCCGCCCCTCGGCCAGCGCGCGGGTGCCCGACTCGACCGCCCGGAACAGCGTCCAGCCGTGCAGCCGCGCCTGCTCCACCTCCAGCGACTCCGCCAGCCTCTTGACCCGCCGCCGGGCCGTCACCGGGCCGCCGGGGGAGGCGATCAGATCCTCCACCCGGTCCCGCACCAGCCGCGCCAGGTCATAGGCGCGCTCGCCCACCAGCGGTTCCGGACCCACCGTCAGCCACGGCGCCCGCTCCCCGGAGAACACCTTGCTCTGCCGGAAATTGCCGTGCAGCAGCAGGAGTTCGGGTGATCCCCCGACCAGCTCCGCCCGCGCCGCGAGCGCCGCGTCCACCAGCGGCGCCAGCTCCGGATCGGCCTCGGCGGCCGCCCGCATCCCGGCGCTCTGCCGATCGGTCCGCCCGGCCACGCTCTCGAAGGCGTGCCCGGCCGGCGGCTCCACCCACAGCCGCCGCAGCGTGCCCGCCGCCTCCAGCAGCGCCTTCGCCTCCGGCAGCGAGCGCAGCGACACCTCGTGGTGCAGCCGCTCCAGCAGCAGCGCACCGGACGCGTCGAGCTCCGGCGCGTCCAGCGGCTTCACCGCGCCCCACCCGTTCCAGTGCTCCAGCGCCGCCCGCTCAAGACCGGGACCGGCGACCGGCGGGGCGATCTTCAGCGCTGCCGGGGTCCCGTCGGCCCGCCGCACCAGAACCACCAGGGAGCTGCGCCCGCCGGGGGCGGCCACCCGCTCCACGGTGAGGCCGCCCCCGGCGGTGAGCGCCTGCTCGGTCAGCGCGGGAAGCGCGTCCAGCCAGTCGGCCGCCGCGGTTACCCCGTACATCTCACCGAGCGCGCGCACCAGGCGCTGCGGCGGTTCGAAACCCATACGTCGTGTGTTCCCTTTCCCGTTCTTCCTATCAGCGCGCGCCGTCCGCGCCGGCGGCCTCCACCGGGCCCGTCGCGGCCGGATCCGCACCCGCTGCCCGCTCGGCGAGCCCCGGAAAGGCTACGTTGCCGCCCCGCCAGCGGGCCGACCGCACCGCGGCCTCCCGCAGCGCTCCGGCGGCCTCCTCGCGGCGAGCGCCCTCGGTGGCCCGTACGAGATCGGCGTAGGCGCCCGCGATCCGGTCCTCCAGCACCGCGGCCAGCCGTACCGCCGACGGGGAGTCCGCGACGGCGAACGGCAGAGCGTACGCGGCGTTCGAGGCCACCGGCCTCCCGCCCAGGTCCCGCACGGAGCGTGCCAGCGCGTCCCGGCGGGACCGGTGCCCGTCGTACGCCGCGCGGGCCTCGGCGCCCCGCTTCCCGTCGAGGCGGCCGCCGAGCAGCCCGTAGCCGTACACCGCGGCGTGCTCGGCGGCCAGGGCCGCCTGGACGGCGGTCAGCTCGGGGGAGTCGGCATCCTCATCGGACGGCCGGACGGATCGGGTGCTCATGCGGCTGTCTCCTCGGCCAGTTCGGTCAGCAGATACGCGTGCGCCGCCGCTGCCGCCGCCACCGAGGCCAGCAGACGGGCCAGTTCCGGCTCGACGTCCAGCAGGGCCTCGGCGTACGCGTCGGCCCGGCGGCGCTCGTCGGCGGCCAGCTCCCGCACCGCGGCCTTCGGTTCGGCGGACACCGGTCCCGGCGCGGCCGGCGGGGCGTCGGCCTTCGGGCCGCCCTTCGCGCGCGGCGGCGCCAGCGCCTTCCCGTGCTCCCGCACGGCGGCCCGCAGGGGCGCCAGGCCGGCCGCCGTCGCCGGGTGCGCCTCGGCCACCAGGTCGTACCGGGCGAGCAGGAGGGCGCCGTCGCGCGCCGCCTTCTCGCGCAGCTTCCTCCCGGTCTTCGCGGCGGCGGCCCGCGCGCCGGAGTGCGCGGGCTTCCCGCCGTCCGCCGTCTCGTCGCCGCCCCCGCAGCCGGTCAGCACCGCACCCAGGGCGAGGGCTCCCGTAGCGGTGAGCGCCCCCCTGCGCGTCGTCCCCGTGCGCCGCACGTTTCTCCTTCGGGCCTGGACCGGTCCTGACAGGATCTGTCCTGATGTGATCACCGCAGGCGAGCGTACCCGCGGCCGAGCGGCAGGCGGACGGCAACACCCCTGGCGACCGGATACCCTTTGACCTGACGCACGACGATCCCCACAACAGCACACGCGGCCGAGGAGTCACCCGGATGAGCACCACCCAGAGCGAGAGGCTGCGCGGGTTGCTGGAACCGCTCGTCAGCGCGCAGCAGCTGGACCTCGAGGAGATCGAGGTGTCCCGGGCCGGCCGCCGAGGAGTGCTGCGGATCATCGTGGACTCCGAAGAGGGCGTGGAGCTGGACGCCTGTGCGGAGCTGAGCCGCGCGATCTCCGAGAAGCTCGACGAGACCGACGCGATGGGCGAGGGAGAGTACGTCCTCGAAGTCAGCTCCCCCGGCGCGGACCGCCCGCTGACCGAGCACCGCCACTACGTACGCGCCATCGGCCGGCTGGCCAGGTTCCACCTGGCCGGCGACGGCTCCGGTGAGCTGGTCGCCCGCATCCTCGCCGTGGACGAGGACGGGCTCGACCTCGAAGTGCCCGGCGTCAAGGGCCGCAAGCCCACCGCCCGACGCCTCGCCTTCGACGAGATCGCCAAGGCGCGCGTGGAGATCGAATTCAACCGCAAGGACAAGAAGGAAGAGGAGGCGTAGCCGTGGACATCGATGTGAAGCTTCTGAAGGGCTTGGCGCAGGACAAGGAGATCCCCTTCGACGTGCTCGTCGGGGCGATCGAGTCGGCCCTCCTCATCGCGTACCACCGCACCGACGGCAGCCACCGCCGGGCCCGCGTGGAGCTCGACGCGAACGGCCACGTCACGGTGTGGGCCAAGGAGGACCCGGCCGACCTCGAAGAGGGCCAGGAGCCCAAGGAGTTCGACGACACCCCGTCCGGCTTCGGCCGGATCGCCGCGACCACCGCCAAGCAGGTCATCCTGCAGCGGCTGCGCGACGCCGAGGACGACCGCACCTTCGGGGAGTACGCGGGCCACGAGGGCGATGTCGTGACGGGCGTCGTCCAGCAGGGCAAGGACCCCAAGAACGTCCTGGTCGACATCGGCAAGATGGAAGCCATGCTGCCGGTCCAGGAGCAGGTCCCGGGCGAGGAGTACGTGCACGGCCTGCGCCTTCGTACGTATGTCGTACGGGTCGCCAAGGGCGTCCGCGGTCCGTCGGTGACGCTCTCGCGCACCCACCCCAACCTGGTGAAGAAGCTCTTCGCCCTGGAGGTCCCGGAGATCGCGGACGGCTCGGTGGTCATCGAGGCCATCGCCCGCGAGGCCGGCCACCGCACCAAGATCGCCGTTCGCTCCACCCGGGCCGGCCTGAACCCCAAGGGCGCCTGCATCGGCCCGATGGGCAGCCGTGTGCGCAATGTCATGGCCGAGCTGCACGGCGAGAAGATCGACATCGTGGACTGGTCCGACGACCCGGCCGAGATGGTCGCCAACGCCCTCTCGCCCGCCCGGGTCAGCAAGGTCGAGGTCGTCGACCTCGGCGCCCGCTCCGCCCGCGTCACCGTGCCGGACTACCAGCTGTCGCTGGCGATCGGCAAGGAGGGCCAGAACGCCCGCCTCGCCGCCCGCCTCACCGGCTGGCGCATCGACATCCGTCCGGACACCGAGACGGACGAGGAGCGCGAGAACGCCGACCGCGAGCGGGCCGAGCGGGCCCGGGAGCGCTCGGAAAGGCGTTGACCCGGAGGGGCTCCAGGGAATAGATCTGGGCGGTACGCCGCTGAGATCACGACAACATCCGTTCGATTTCTGCCCCAAAGCGGCGAGGTCGGTACGGGGAGGTAGACTTAAACGTGTCTGGCCGGACGCAAGCCCGCGCTTGCCCCGAGCGAACCTGTGTGGGATGCCGGGAGCGAGCGGCCAAGAGCGAGCTGCTGCGCATCGTGGTGGACGAGGGCGCCTGCGCCCCTGATCCACGCGGTACGCTGCCCGGCCGGGGTGCTTACGTGCACCCCGTCTCTGTCTGTCTCGACCTGGCGGTCCGCCGCCGGGCGTTCCCCCGGGCCTTCAAGGCCAAGGGGCCGTTCGACACCGCGGCACTGACGCGGTTCGTCGAGCGGGTTGCACCGTAAGAAAAGTGAACGGCACGGGTCCCCGTGCGGTCAGGTACCTCGCGAGTTGGAAGTAGGTCGAGATTGCGATGAGCACTCGATGAGTACGCGATGAGTACGCCCATGAAGTAGCGACGGTCCGGCGGTAACCCGGACCTAAAAGGAGCGAAGTGGCTAAGGTCCGGGTATACGAACTCGCCAAGGAGTTCGGCGTCGAGAGCAAGGTCGTCATGGCCAAGCTCCAAGAACTCGGTGAATTCGTCCGTTCGGCGTCCTCGACGATCGAGGCGCCGGTTGTACGTAAGTTGACCGACGCACTGCAGGGGCCCGGCGGCAACGCCGGCAAGTCCGCTGCCAAGCCCGGTGCGCCCCGCAAGGCGGCGCCCGTGAAGCCCGCAGCGCCCTCCCCGGCAGCTGCGGCACGTCCCGGGGCCCCGAAGCCCGGTGCACCGGCTCCCAAGCCGGCCGCCGAGGCCGAGACCCCCAGCAGCACCCCGGCGGCGCCCTCCGCGCCGTCGGCGGGCCCCCGTCCGGGCCCGAAGCCCGCGCCGAAGGCGGCCCCGGTGACCCCGGTCCCGGCCGCCGAGTTCTCGGCTCCGGCTCCGGCCCAGCCGGCTGCCCCGCAGCAGGCCCAGGCCCCGCGTCCCGCGGG
>NZ_JAAXYC010000111.1 GCF_018619185.1 Streptomyces sp. McG3
CTATCAGCCCTTCCCCGGGGCCTCCTTCTTCACCGCCCGCCCCAGCTCCCCCGTCGTCACCGCGATGGGCCGACGGCTGGCCGCCGAGGGCTGCGCGACGTACGCCGTCGGCCCCGGCCCCCGCTGGACCGAGGCCGACCGCCGCTCGTACGCCGCCTGGCAGCGCAAGCTCGGCTTCCGGGGCTCGGAGGCCGACGGCTGGCCGGGCCACACGTCGTGGAACGCGCTGAAGGTCCCCTACACCACGAAGTCGCCGTCACCGAGTTGAGGAGCCTGCCATGTCCGACGCCTCCCGGCGTACCGCCCGTACCGTCCTGCAGACGGCCCTCGCACTTGCCGTGCTCCTGCCCGCACTCGTGGACGCGTCCGGCGTCCCCGCGACCCTGCCCAGGGTCGCCGGGGCCCTGGCCGTAGCGGGGGCTGTGACACGGGTGATGGCCCTGCCGGGCGTCCAGGCACTGCTGCCGCCCTGGCTGCGCACCGAACCGCCGGAAGGCCGCCCATGACCGATACCGACCCGAACAACCCGGTGGCCGTCGCCCTGGAGCTGGAGCGGATGCGCGGCAGCCTGGAGGCCGGCTTCGCCCGCGCCGACGGACAGCTGGCCCTGCTGGTGCAGCGCAGCGACCAGACCGACAAGCAGCTCGCCGACCACGAGGCCCGCCTCGACCTGCTGGAGCGGTCCCGCTGGCCACTGGCGAGCATCGCCGCCCTCACCGCGACCGCCGGGGTCGCCATCGCCGTATGGGAGACGCTCCGCTGAACGGCCCGCCCCCGCACACGCCGGAGGGCGGCCACCCCGTTACGTACGGGGTGACCGCCCTCAGGTCGTCTCTGCGACGAGCACGCGCCTACTGGTTGTACGGACCGTAGTCGTAGTCCTCCAGCGGGACGGCCTGGCCGGAGCCGGTGCCGAACGGCGAGTAGTCGATGTCGTCGTAGCCGACGGCCGAGTACATCGCGGCCTTGGCCTCCTCGGTCGGCTCGACCCGGATGTTGCGGTAGCGGGACAGACCCGTACCGGCCGGGATGAGCTTACCGATGATGACGTTCTCCTTGAGGCCGATCAGGGAGTCCGACTTGGCGTTGATCGCCGCGTCGGTGAGGACCCTGGTCGTCTCCTGGAAGGACGCCGCCGACAGCCACGACTCGGTGGCGAGCGAGGCCTTGGTGATACCCATCAGCTGCGGACGGCCGGAGGCGGGGTGACCGCCCTCGGTGACCACACGACGGTTCTCGGTCTCGAACTTCGACCGCTCGACCAGCTCGCCCGGAAGCAGCTCCGCGTCGCCGGACTCGATGATCGTCACGCGGCGGAGCATCTGCCGGATGATGATCTCGATGTGCTTGTCGTGGATCGACACGCCCTGCGAGTTGTAGACCTTCTGGACTTCGCCGACCAGGTGGACCTGGACCGCACGCTGGCCGAGGATGCGCAGCACGTCGTGCGGGTTGGTCGCACCGACGGTGAGCTTCTGGCCCACCTCGACCGGGTCGCCCTCGCCCACGAGCAGACGGGCACGCTTCGAGATCGGGAACGCCGTCTCGTCGCTGCCGTCGTCCGGGGTGACGACGAGCTTCTTGGTCTTCTCGGTCTCCTCGATCCGCACGCGGCCCTTGGCCTCGGAGATCGGGGCGACACCCTTGGGCGTACGGGCTTCGAAGAGCTCGACGACTCGGGGCAGACCCTGGGTGATGTCGTCACCGGCCACACCACCGGTGTGGAAGGTACGCATCGTCAGCTGGGTGCCGGGCTCACCGATGGACTGGGCGGCGATGATGCCGACCGCCTCACCGATGTCGACCAGCTTGCCGGTGGCGAGCGAGCGTCCGTAGCAGAAGGCACAGGTGCCGACCGCGGACTCACAGGTCAGGACCGAGCGGGTCTTGACCTCCTCGACGCCGGCGCCCACCAGGGCGTCGATCAGGACGTCACCGAGGTCGACGTTGGCAGGCGCGATGACCTTGCCGTCCACCACGACGTCCTCGGCGAGCATGCGGGCGTAGACCGAGGTCTCGACGTCCTCCGTCTTGCGGAGCACGCCGTCGGCGCCCTTGACCGCGATCTTCAGCTTGAGGCCGCGGTCGGTGCCGCAGTCCTCCTCGCGAATGATCACGTCCTGCGAGACGTCCACCAGACGACGGGTCAGGTAACCCGAGTCGGCGGTACGCAGGGCGGTGTCCGCCAGACCCTTACGGGCACCGTGCGTGGAGATGAAGTACTCCAGAACGGTGAGGCCCTCGCGGAAGGACGCCTTGATGGGACGGGGAATCGTCTCGTTCTTGGCGTTCGACACCAGACCACGCATACCCGCGATCTGACGCATCTGCATCATGTTTCCTCGGGCACCCGAGTCGACCATCATGAAGATGGGGTTCGTCTTCGGGAAGTTCGCGTTCATCGCCTCGGCAACCTCGTTGGTCGCCTTGGTCCAGATCGCGATGAGCTCCTGCGTGCGCTCGTCCTTGGTGATCAGACCGCGCTCGTACTGCTTCTGGACCTTCTCGTCCTGCTCCTCGTAGCCCCTGACGATGGCCTTCTTGGCCTCGGGCACGACGATGTCGGAGACGGCCACGGTGACGCCCGAACGGGTCGCCCAGTGGAAGCCCGCCGCCTTCAGGTTGTCGAGCGTCGCCGCCACGATGACCTTGGGGTAGCGCTCGGCCAGGTCGTTGACGATCTCGGAGAGCTGCTTCTTGCCCACCGAGTAGTCGACGAACGGGTAGTCCTCGGGCAGCAGCTCGTTGAAGAGCGCGCGGCCCAGGCTGGTCCGCAGCCGGAAGATGTCGCCCGGCTGGTACTCCGGCTCACCCTCCTCGGCGACCGGCGGCACCCAGCCACGCGGCGGCATGGTGCCGACCGGGAAGCGGATGTCGACCTTCGCCTGGAGCGACAGCTCGCGGGCGTCGAAGGCCATGGTGGCCTCGGCCGTGGAGCCGAACGCACGGTCCGTGCCCTTGGCGTTGCGGCCCTCTTCGTCCGTGGTGAGGAAGAAGAGACCCAGCACCATGTCCTGGGTCGGCATGGTGACGGGACGACCGTCGGCCGGCTTCAGGATGTTGTTCGAGGACAGCATCAGGATGCGGGCCTCGGCC
The DNA here is from genome assembly GCF_018619185.1 of Streptomyces sp. McG3. Classification (GTDB taxonomy): domain Bacteria; phylum Actinomycetota; class Actinomycetes; order Streptomycetales; family Streptomycetaceae; genus Streptomyces. The sequence continues at coordinate 3,097 of NZ_JAAXYC010000111.1, forward strand.
TGCGCCTCCGCGGAGAGCGGCAGGTGCACGGCCATCTGGTCACCGTCGAAGTCCGCGTTGAACGCGGTGCAGACGAGCGGGTGGATCTGGATGGCCTTGCCCTCGACCAGCTGCGGCTCGAAGGCCTGGATGCCCAGGCGGTGCAGGGTGGGCGCACGGTTCAGCAGCACCGGGTGCTCGGCGATGACCTCTTCGAGGACGTCGTACACGACGGTGCGGCCACGCTCGACCATGCGCTTGGCCGACTTGATGTTCTGCGCGTGGTTCAGGTCCACCAGGCGCTTCATCACGAACGGCTTGAAGAGCTCCAGCGCCATCGCCTTCGGCAGACCGCACTGGTGCAGCTTGAGCTGCGGACCGACGACGATCACGGAACGCGCGGAGTAGTCCACGCGCTTGCCGAGGAGGTTCTGACGGAAACGGCCCTGCTTGCCCTTGAGCATGTCGCTCAGGGACTTCAGGGGACGGTTGCCGGGACCGGTGACCGGGCGACCGCGGCGGCCGTTGTCGAACAGCGCGTCGACGGCCTCCTGCAGCATCCGCTTCTCGTTGTTCACGATGATCTCGGGGGCGCCGAGGTCAAGGAGACGCTTGAGGCGGTTGTTGCGGTTGATCACACGGCGGTACAGGTCGTTCAGGTCGGAGGTCGCGAAGCGGCCACCGTCCAGCTGCACCATCGGACGCAGGTCCGGCGGGATGACCGGCACGCAGTCGAGCACCATGCCCTTGGGCTTGTTGCTGGTCTGCAGGAACGCGGAGACGACCTTGAGGCGCTTGAGCGCACGGGTCTTCTTCTGGCCCTTGCCGGTGCGGATGATCTCGCGGAGGCGCTCGGCCTCCTCGTCGAGGTCGAAGGACTCCAGGCGCTTCTGCAGCGCCGCGGCGCCCATGCAGCCGTCGAAGTACGTGCCGAAGCGGTCACGCAGCTCGCGGTAGAGCAGCTCGTCGCCCTCCAGGTCCTGGACCTTGAGGTTCTTGAAGCGGCTCCACACCTCGTCGAGGCGGTCGATCTCGCGCTGCGCACGGTCGCGCAGCTGCTTCATCTCACGCTCGGCGCCTTCGCGCACCTTGCGGCGCACGTCCGCCTTGGCGCCCTCGGCCTCCAGCTCGGCCAGGTCGGTCTCAAGCTTCTTGGCGCGGGCCTCCAGGTCGGAGTCGCGGCGGTTCTCGGTCTGCTGGCGCTCGACGGAGACGTGGGCCTCCAGGGACGGCAGGTCGCGGGTACGACGCTCCTCGTCCACGAACGTGATCATGTACGCGGCGAAGTAGATGACCTTTTCCAGGTCCTTCGGCGCGAGGTCCAGCAGGTATCCGAGGCGCGAGGGAACGCCCTTGAAGTACCAGATGTGGGTGACGGGAGCGGCAAGCTCGATGTGGCCCATCCGCTCACGGCGCACCTTGGCGCGAGTGACCTCGACGCCGCAGCGCTCACAGATGATGCCCTTGAAGCGGACACGCTTGTACTTGCCGCAGTAGCACTCCCAGTCCCGGGTCGGACCGAAGATCTTCTCGCAGAAGAGTCCGTCCTTTTCGGGCTTGAGCGTGCGGTAGTTGATGGTCTCCGGCTTCTTCACTTCGCCGTGCGACCAGGTCCGGATGTCGTCCGCGGTGGCAAGGCCGATCCGCAGCTCGTCGAAGAAGTTGACGTCGAGCACTTGTCGTCAATCCCTCTTTCGGGGTCTCGTCTCAATCAATGGTCTGAACGGGTCCGGGGAGGGCCGGCCGCCTCGGGATGAGGCGGCCGACCGGCCCGTCAGACCTCTTCGACGCTGCTCGGCTCGCGCCGGGACAGGTCGATACCGAGTTCCTCCGCCGCGCGGAAGACGTCCTCGTCCGTGTCGCGCATCTCGATGGACATGCCGTCCGAGGACAGCACCTCCACGTTGAGGCAGAGCGACTGCATTTCCTTGATGAGCACCTTGAAGGACTCGGGAATGCCGGGCTCGGGGATGTTCTCGCCCTTGACGATGGCCTCGTAGACCTTCACGCGGCCGGTCACGTCGTCGGACTTGATCGTCAGGAGCTCCTGGAGGGCGTATGCGGCGCCGTAAGCCTCAAGGGCCCACACCTCCATCTCACCGAAGCGCTGACCACCGAACTGTGCCTTACCACCCAGCGGCTGCTGGGTGATCATGGAGTACGGACCGGTCGAACGCGCGTGCAGCTTGTCGTCGACCAGGTGGTGCAGCTTGAGGATGTACATGAACCCGACCGAGACCGGGTCCGGGAACGGCTCGCCGGAGCGGCCGTCGTAGAGCTGGGCCTTGCCGGAGGGCTGGACCAGGCGGTCGCCGTCGCGGTTGGGGATCGTGGCCTGGAAGAGGCCGGTGATCTCGTCCTCGCGCGCACCGTCGAAGACGGGCGTGGCGACGTTGGTGCCGGGGGCGACCTGGTCGGCGCCGATGACCTGGAGGCGCTGGGCCCACTCGTCACCGAGGCCGGAGACGTCCCAGCCGCGGCTGGCGAGCCAGCCGAGGTGGATCTCCAGGACCTGTCCCGGGTTCATTCGGGACGGGACACCCAGCGGGTTGAGGATGATGTCGACCGGGGTGCCATCCTCCAGGAACGGCATGTCCTCGATCGGCAGGATCTTGGAGATGACGCCCTTGTTGCCGTGACGGCCGGCGAGCTTGTCACCATCGGTGATCTTGCGCTTCTGCGCGACGTAGACGCGGACCAGCTGGTTCACGCCCGGCGGCAGCTCGTCGCCCTCTTCGCGGTCGAAGACGCGGACGCCGATGACCTTGCCGATCTCACCGTGCGGCACCTTGAGCGAGGTGTCGCGCACCTCGCGCGCCTTCTCACCGAAGATCGCGCGGAGCAGACGCTCCTCGGGGGTCAGCTCGGTCTCGCCCTTGGGCGTGACCTTGCCGACGAGGATGTCGCCGGCGACGACCTCGGCACCGATCCGGATGATGCCGCGCTCGTCGAGGTCGGCGAGGACCTCTTCGGAGACGTTCGGGATGTCCCGGGTGATCTCCTCCGGGCCGAGCTTGGTGTCACGGGCGTCGACCTCGTGCTCCTCGATGTGGATCGAGGAGAGGACGTCGTCCTGCACGAGGCGCTGCGACAGGATGATCGCGTCCTCGTAGTTGTGACCCTCCCACGGCATGAACGCCACGAGCAGGTTCTTGCCGAGGGCCATCTCACCGTTCTCGGTGGCCGGTCCGTCGGCGAGCACCTGGTCGGCCACGATCCGGTCGCCCTCGGAGACGACGACCTTCTGGTTGACCGAGGTGCCCTGGTTGGAGCGCATGAACTTGGCGATGCGGTACGTGGTGTACGTGCCGTCGTCGTTCGTGACGGTGATGTAGTCCGCGGAGACCTCCTGGACCACACCGTCCTTCTCCGCCTTGAGGACGTCACCGGCGTCGGTGGCGCAGCGGTACTCCATGCCGGTGCCCACCAGCGGGGCCTCCGACTTGATGAGCGGCACCGCCTGACGCATCATGTTCGCGCCCATGAGGGCACGGTTGGCGTCGTCGTGCTCCAGGAAGGGGATCATCGCGGTGGCGACGGACACCATCTGGCGCGGCGAGACGTCCATGTAGTCGACGTCCGTGCCGGGCACGTAGTCGACCTCTCCGCCACGACGGCGGACCAGGACACGGGGCTCGGTGAAGCGCAGCTCGTCGGAGAGCGTCGCGTTCGCCTGGGCGATGACGAAGCGGTCCTCCTCGTCGGCCGTGATGTAGTCGACGTCGTCGGTGACCTGGCCGTCGACGACCTTGCGGTACGGCGTCTCGATGAAGCCGAACGCGTTGACGCGGCCGTACGAGGCGAGCGAACCGATCAGACCGATGTTCGGGCCTTCGGGGGTCTCGATCGGGCACATGCGTCCGTAGTGGGACGGGTGCACGTCTCGGACCTCGAAGCCGGCCCGCTCACGGGAGAGACCACCCGGGCCAAGAGCCGACAGGCGGCGCTTGTGGGTGAGACCCGACAGCGGGTTGTTCTGGTCCATGAACTGCGACAGCTGGCTGGTGCCGAAGAACTCCTTGATGGAGGCGACGACCGGCCGGATGTTGATCAGGGTCTGCGGCGTGATCGCCTCGACGTCCTGGGTGGTCATGCGCTCACGCACGACGCGCTCCATCCGCGCCAGGCCCGTACGGACCTGGTTCTGGATGAGCTCGCCGACGTTGCGCAGACGACGGTTGCCGAAGTGGTCGATGTCGTCGGTCTCGACGACGATCTCGCGACCCGACTCACCGGTCGTCTCGGTCTCACCGGCGTGCAGCTTGACCAGGTACTTGATGGTCGCGATGACGTCGTCGGTGGTGAGCACCCCGGCGTCCAGCGGCTCATCGGCGCCGAGCTTCTTGTTCACCTTGTAGCGGCCGACCTTCGCGAGGTCGTAGCGCTTCGGGTTGAAGTAGAGGTTCTCGAGCAGCGTCTGAGCGGCCTCGCGCGTCGGCGGCTCGCCCGGACGCAGCTTGCGGTAGATGTCGAGCAGTGCGTCGTCCTGGCCCTGGGTGTGGTCCTTCTCCAGGGTGGCGCGCATCGACTCGTACTCGCCGAACTCCTCCAGGATCTGCTCGGTGCTCCAGCCGAGCGCCTTCAGGAGGACGGTGACGGACTGCTTGCGCTTGCGGTCGATGCGGACACCGACCATGTCGCGCTTGTCGATCTCCATCTCCAGCCAGGCACCCCGGGAGGGGATGATCTTGGCGGAGAAGATGTCCTTGTCGGACGTCTTGTCGATGGAGGAGTCGAAGTAGACACCCGGCGAGCGGACCAGCTGCGACACGACGACACGCTCGGTGCCGTTGATGACGAAGGTGCCCTTGTTGGTCATGAGCGGGAAATCGCCCATGAAGACCGTCTGGGACTTGATCTCGCCGGTCTCGTTGTTGGTGAACTCGGCCGTGACGAAGAGCGGCGCGGCGAACGTGAAGTCGCGCTCCTTGCACTCGTCGATCGAGTTCTTCGGGGGCTCGAAGCGGTGGTCGCGGAACGTAAGCGACATCGACCCGGAGAAGTCCTCGATCGGTGAGATCTCCTCGAAGATCTCCTCCAGGCCGGACTTGGTGGGGACGTCTTGTCCACTCTCCAGAGCAGCCTCGACGCGAGCCTTCCAGGCGGCGTTACCGAGGAGCCAGTCAAAGCTCTCGGTCTGCAGCGCGAGGAGGTTCGGAACCTCGAGGGGCTCCTTGATCTTTGCAAAAGAGATGCGCAGCGGGGCGGTGCTGGCACCGTTGTTCGTATTCGCGGTCGAGGCGTTGCGCGAGGCGGCCAAGAGGGGGTCCTTCCGAGGGCTCGGACTCACTACGCGCGTACCGGTCCCACTCTGGACACAAAGACAGACCGTTCCGAATCGGTCGCAAAACGACCAGGTCGGAGGGGGTCGGCCATCGGTGCTTCAGCGTGGGCATGCCCCTGGTGACGGGCAGGAGGCAGCTAACAGGCAGCGCAAAGGGTCAGTGTAGCCAAGCGGCACACTGATGTCCAGTCGGGGTTCTCAGAGACCCACGTTGCTCTCAACAGCTGTTCTCAACACCTATGTCTAGCCCTAGCCCTCGCGCGGGGTGCGCTCTTCTTTACTGCCCTCTTCACTCTCGATCCATGCCTCGGATACGGATCGAAGTGATGACGCGTCCTGAGAATTGCGCGCCGCGTCCGGTTCGTCAAGGCCCACCGGTCCGATCGGACCTCCAGGGGCCTTCACCGGCCACCCCCGGGATGCCCGCAGGAGGCCCCTGACGGGCCCGCGAGAGGCGCACGGCGAAGATCACCCTACTCGTCGTCGGCGGAAGAGCAAGGCACCCGCCACGGGCACGCCGAAGGGCGACCACCCGGATGGGTGATCGCCCTTGGCACGGGCACCTGACGGTGCCCAGGGAGTCCGGAGGACTCCCGAGGTGTTACTTGACCTCGACGGAAGCGCCGGCGGCCTTGAGGGACTCGGCAGCCTTCTCGGCGGCCTCCTTGGCGACCTTCTCGAGGACCGGCTTCGGGGTGCCGTCGACGAGGTCCTTGGCCTCCTTGAGACCCAGCGAGGTCAGCTCACGCACGACCTTGATGACCTGGATCTTCTTCTCGCCGGCACCGGTGAGGATGACGTCGAACTCGTCCTGCTCCTCCGGGGCGTCGGCAACGGCGCCCGGGCCGGCCGGACCGGCGACGGCGACGGCCGCGGCGGCGGTGACGTCGAACTTCTCCTCGAACGCCTTGACGAACTCGGAGAGCTCGATGAGGGTCATGCCTTCGAACTGCGCGAGCAGGTCGTCCTGGGACAGCTTCGCCATGATAGGCGTCCTTCCACTATTCGGCAGGTGCCGGATGTATATGTCGGCGGGCGTACGTGGAGCCCGCTGGACCGCTGAGCGAAATTACTCGGCGGCCTCGGCGGGAGCCGGAGTACCGGCACCGCCCTGCTCTTCCTTCTTGGCGCGAAGCGCTTCCGCGGTGCGGACGAACTTCGACGGCAGTGCCTGGAAGAGCTGCGCAGCCTGAGTCTGCTTGCCCTTGAAGGCACCGGCCAGCTTGGAGAGCAGAACCTCGCGGGACTCGAGGTCCGCGAGCTTCTTGAACTCATCGGCGGACAGCGCCTTACCGTCAAGGACACCGCCCTTGATGATGAGGTTGGGGTTGTCCTTGGCGAAGTCACGAAGACCCTTCGCCGACTCCACCGGGTCACCGGTGACGAAGGCAACCGCCGTCGGACCCGAGAACAGGTCGTCCAGCGTGTCGATCCCGGCCTCGTTGGCCGCAATCTTGGTCAGCGTGTTCTTCACCACGGCGTACTGGGCGTTCTCACCGAGCGAACGGCGCAGCTCCTTGAGCTGTGCCACGGTGAGACCCCGGTACTCGGTCAGCACGGCGGCGTTCGAGCTGCGGAACTGGTCCGTCAGCTCGGCTACCGCGGCAGCCTTGTCGGGCCTTGCCATGAGCGTCGGCCTCCTTCCGGGTGATGAGGACCGCTCAGAAGGGGCCGGGAAAGACGAAACGCCCCAGCACAAGTGCCAGGGCGCGGCTCGACCGAACAGAGTCCGGGAGCGTTCCACAGTCACCTGCGCAGGTCGTCCGATCTAGCGGAACCTTCGGTCACCGTCCCTCTGACGAGGCACAGCGACGACCAGCGGTCTTTGGCTTCTTGGTGAGAGTACGCGACCGGATGCGGGACGAGCAAATCCGTCCCCGTTCGTCCCTTGCGGGAGGTGTCAGGAGGCGGCGCCAGGGGTATCGCCGCCCTGCTTCAGCATCTCCTTGAAGTCCACGGTGTCCGAGGCCGCCGGCTTCTCGGAGGGGACCTCGGTGCCGTATTCGCTGTAGAAGAGCGTCGAGTTGAACGTGCCGGTCTTCATCTCGCCGCGCTCGGTCTTCTTCACCAGCAGGTCGTTCTTGTCGACCCAGATGTCGACGGTCTGGGTGGTCACCCCGGCCAGGGCGAGCTGCTCCTTGAAGGCGGCCAGCTGCTTCGCGTCCAGGTCGCTGTTCTTCGCGGTCAGGTCGGCCACGTCGACCGTGCCGGAGTAGTGCGTCGCGGGGACCCCGCGGACGTCCTCCTGGCCGACCTTCTTCACGTCGCCGGAGGCCAGGAGCGCCTTCACGCCCTGCTCGGGCGTGCTGTTCTGGATCTGGTCCTTCATGACGTCGCCGGAGGCCCCGCCCAGCTCGGCGAGGTCCTTGTAGGAATACCGGATCCAGTGCTTGCCGCCGGTGTTGGCCGCCATGGCGTCGCCCATGTTGGCGTAGTACTCGTCCTTGAAGTAGCGCGCCTCGACCGATCCGTCGCCGCCGGCCTGCTTCAGGGCGTCGCCCATGGTGCCGCCGGTGTACGTGATGGTCAGCGCGCCCGAGAGGCCGTCGGCCCAGCCGATGGCCCCGGACTGCTTCATGGACATGGCGGTGCCCATCTCGGTGGTGCCCTCGACCTTCGCCGACTGGGCGCCTCCGGTCTTCTGCTGCACCTGCTTCAGCGCGGCCACGGGGCTCGCCTTGGAGACGGCGCCCGCCTTGCCCTCTCCGGCTCCGTCGGAGCCCTTCGAGCCGTCGGAGCCACTGCAGGCCGCTATCGACGTCAGTGCCGCCGCGGCGGCCAGAGCCGTGCCCATGCGTCGTGCCGTGCTCGTCCTCATGTACCCGTCCACCCCTCGTATCGTCCGTCGTCCCCCGCACCACAGTGGCACAGGGCACTGACAGACATGGCGCCTTACGGATACGAGGACGGGCCCCGCACCTCGAAAGGTTGCGGGGCCCGTTCACACAGTGCACGCGTACGACGCGGCTACCGGGTGAGCACGGAAGCTCAGACGGAGGCCGGGTCCTCCTCGACGAGGAGGTTGCGGGTGCGGTTGGAGTCCAGCGGGATGCCGGGGCCCATCGTGGTGGCCAGCGTGGCCTTCTTGATGTAGCGGCCCTTGGCGGCGGACGGCTTCAGACGGAGGATCTCGTCCAGCGCCGCTGCGTAGTTCTCCACCAGCTTGGTCTCGTCGAACGAGGTCTTGCCGATGATGAAGTGCAGGTTCGAGTGCTTGTCGACGCGGAACTCGATCTTGCCGCCCTTGATGTCGTTGACGGCCTTCACGACATCGGGGGTGACGGTGCCGGTCTTCGGGTTCGGCATCAGACCACGCGGACCGAGCACGCGGCCCAGGCGGCCGACCTTGCCCATGAGGTCCGGGGTCGCGACGACGGCGTCGAAGTCCAGACGGCCCTTCGCCACCTCGTCGATGAGCTCGTCGGCGCCGACGATGTCGGCTCCAGCGGCTTCCGCGGCCGCAGCACGGTCACCGGTCGCGAAGACCAGGACCCGGGCGGTCTTGCCGGTGCCGTGCGGGAGGTTCACGGTGCCGCGGACCATCTGGTCGGCCTTGCGCGGGTCGACACCCAGGGCAAAGGCGACCTCGACGGTGCTGTCGAACTTCGTGGAGGCGGTGTCCTTGGCGATACGGACGGCCTCGAGCGGGGCGTAGTTGCGCTCCCGGTCGATCTTGGCGTCCGCAGCGCGGAGGTTCTTGCTGCGCTTCACTTCTACTCCTGTGGTTTCAGAGTGTGGAGTCGTGGTGCGGACCAGCGCTTGGTCCTACCACTGGGGGTTACGGGGCTGAATCAGCCTTCGACCGTGATGCCCATGGAACGGGCGGTGCCGGCAATGATCTTCGACGCGGCGTCGAGGTCATTGGCGTTCAGGTCGGGGAGCTTCGTCGTGGCGATCTCGCGGACCTGGGCGGCCGTCAGCTTGGCGACCTTGGTCTTGTGCGGCTCGCCGGAGCCCTTGTCCACACCCGCGGCCTTGAGGATCAGCTTGGCGGCCGGCGGAGTCTTCGTGATGAAGGTGAAGGAGCGGTCGTCGTAGACCGTGATCTCCACCGGCACGACCATGCCACGCTGCGACTCGGTCGCGGCGTTGTAGGCCTTGCAGAACTCCATGATGTTGACGCCGTGCTGACCGAGCGCGGGGCCGACCGGCGGGGCCGGGTTCGCCGCACCGGCGTTGATCTGAAGCTTGATAAGCCCCGTGATCTTCTTCTTCTTGGGAGGCATTGCTCTCTCCGGGTCCTATGAGAGTGTTTCGCCGCCGATTCCGGTCATCCGGATGGAGGCATACCGCACAACGATAACGGGTATAGCTGCGCGACCAAAAACCAAGCAGGTCAGAGCGGCTGCGAAGCCCCTCTGACCTGCTGGGTAGGCATGTGTCCAGAAACCGGCGGGAAGAGCTAGTTCTTCTGGATCTGGTCGAAGCTGAGCTCGACCGGGGTCTCGCGGCCGAAGATCTCGACGAGGCCCTTGACCTTCTTCGAGTCGGCGTTGATCTCGTTGATCGTGGCCTGCAGCGTGGCGAAGGGGCCGTCCGTGACGGTGACCGAGTCGCCGACCTCGAAGTCCAGCACCTGGACCTCGACCTTGCGGGACGGAGCCGGCTTGCCCTCGGCCTCGGCGGCCTCGCGGGCGGCCTTCTCCTCGGCCTCCGGGGCGAGCATCTTGACGATCTCGTCCAGGGTCAGCGGGTACGGGTCGTAGGCGTTGCCCACGAAGCCGGTGACGCCCGGCGTGTTCCGCACGACGCCCCAGGACTCGTTCGTCAGGTCCATGCGCACCAGCACGTAGCCGGGGAGCTTGTTCTGCCGGACGTTCTTGCGCTCGCCGTTCTTGATCTGGACGATTTCCTCTTCAGGCACCTCGGCCTGATAGATGAACTCCTCCACGTTCAGCGAGACGGCACGCTGCTCCAGGTTGGCCTTCACGCGCTTCTCGTAACCGGCGTACGTGTGGATGACGTACCACTCGCCGGGGAGGGTGCGGAGCTCTTCGCGCAGGGCGGTGACGGGGTCGACGGGGGCGGCCGGCTCGGCCTCTACCTCGTCGGCGCTCTCGTCGTCGGCCTCGTCCTCGACGGACTCGGCTGCCTCGACGGCGTCGTCCTCGTCGGACTCCTCCGACTCGACGTTCACGGCGGCCTGCTCGGCGGGCTCGCCCGCGTCGAGGTCGGCGGCCTCGGCCTGGTCCGGGTCCACGGAGTCAGCAGCCTCAACGATGTCGAGCTCGTCCTTGGCGGACTCGAAGGCGCCAGCCTCGGGCTCGACGGCGTCGTTCAGGTTCGGGTCAGACACGATGGCTGCTTCTTCCTGGATACAAAGGGTGGAACGTGCGAAAGGGGCGCCGGGTCGGACGCCTTCCGCGAGATCAGCCGAAGACGTACTTGATGACCCGGGCGAAGCCCATGTCGAGAACGGTAACAAGACCGATCATGACGACGACGAACACGATCACCACGGAGGTGTACGTCGTGAGCTGGCTGCGGGTCGGCCAGACAACCTTACGGAGTTCGGCGACGATCTGGCGGTAGAACAGCGCGAGCCGACCCAGAGGGCCCTTCTTGCCGCGCTTGCCGCCCTTCCGAGCCTTCTTCTTCGACTCGGGAGCTTCATCCTCAGCATCAGGCATGTCGATGGAGCCCACGGCGTCCGTCACGCTACTCACCTGATTCCGGGTCGTGGCCGTGCCGCGCCCGGTGGAGCCGCACGGCTGTGCAAGGAAGTACGTACATGCGCACACATCCCGGCGAAGGAGTGTGTAGCAGGGCCGGAGGGACTTGAACCCCCAACCGCTGGTTTTGGAGACCAGTGCTCTACCAATTGAGCTACGACCCTTTGTGGTTTCCACCAACCTACCGCATCTTTCCCGGTGACCGGGTGCAGGAACGGTGCGGCTGGTGAAGGCCAACGACAGGTGAGTGTACGTGTTCAGGGCCGCCGCGTCGAACAGACCACAACCGACCGGTCCTGTCCGCATGCTGTCCGGGTCCTGTCCGGTCCCTGAAACCCCTGTGCCGACGGCTTTCGCGGTCTGGGAACATGGGGCCATGAGCGCTGCAACTTCACCGTCCGAGCGCCGGGTTTCGGCCCGCATCGGTGCGATCTCCGAGTCCGCGACCCTCGCCGTCGACGCCAAGGCCAAGGCCCTCAAGGCCGCCGGGCGTCCGGTGATCGGCTTCGGGGCCGGCGAGCCCGACTTCCCGACGCCCGACTACATCGTCGACGCCGCGGTCGAGGCCTGCCGCAACCCGAAGTACCACCGCTACACCCCGGCCGGCGGGCTCCCCGAGCTCAAGGCCGCCATCGCGGAGAAGACCCTGCGCGACTCCGGCTACGAGGTCGACGCCAGCCAGATCCTGGTGACCAACGGCGGCAAGCAGGCGATCTACGAGGCCTTCGCCGCGATCCTCGACCCGGGCGACGAGGTCATCGTCCCCGCCCCGTACTGGACCACCTACCCCGAGTCGATCCGGCTCGCCGGCGGTGTCCCGGTCGAGGTCGTCGCCGACGAGACCACCGGCTACCGGGTCTCCGTCGAGCAGCTGGAGGCCGCGCGCACCGAGAAGACCAAGGTCGTCCTGTTCGTCTCGCCGTCCAACCCGACCGGCGCCGTCTACAGCGAGGCCGACGCCGAGGCCATCGGCCGCTGGGCCGTCGAGCACGGCCTGTGGGTCATGACCGACGAGATCTACGAGCACCTCGTCTACGGCGACGCCACCTTCACCTCGCTCCCGGCGATCGTCCCCGAGCTGCGCGACAAGTGCATCGTCGTCAACGGCGTCGCCAAGACCTACGCGATGACCGGCTGGCGCGTGGGCTGGATCATCGGCCCGAAGGACGTCGTCAAGGCCGCGACCAACCTCCAGTCGCACGCCACCTCCAACGTCTCCAACGTCGCCCAGATCGCCGCGCTCGCGGCCGTCTCCGGCCCGCTGGACGCCGTCGCCGAGATGCGCACCGCCTTCGACCGCCGCCGCGGGATCGTCGTACGGATGCTCAACGAGATCGACGGCGTGTTCTGCCCGGAGCCCGAGGGCGCGTTCTACGCCTACCCGGCGGTGAAGGACCTGCTCGGCAAGGAGATCCGCGGCAGGCGTCCGGCCACCACCGTCGAGCTGGCCGCGCTCATCCTGGACGAGGCCGAGGTCGCCGTCGTCCCGGGCGAGGCCTTCGGCACCCCGGGCTACCTGCGCCTGTCCTACGCCCTGGGCGACGACGACCTGATCGAGGGCGTCTCACGGATCCAGAAGCTGCTGGGCGAGGCCAAGGCCTGACCCGTCGCGTGACCGCTCGAACGAAAGGCGCCCCCGGCCGCTGGAATCCTCCACCGGCCGGGGGCGCTTTTTGTTCGAGCGGTACCCCTGAACGGGAAAGCGGCTACCGCTCCGGCCCGCCCGTGCGGCAGGATCTTCCAATGGAGCGTGATGTACGTCTGTTGCCCAAGGCCCACCTGCACCTGCACTTCACCGGGTCGATGCGGCCCACCACCCTGCTCGAACTCGCCGACAAGTACGGGGTCCACCTCCCCGACGCCCTGACCGGCGGCGAACCGCCCAAGCTGCGGGCGACCGACGAGCGCGGCTGGTTCCGTTTCCAGCGGCTCTACGACATCGCCCGGTCGTGTCTGCGGTCCCCCGAGGACATTCACCGCCTGGTGCGCGAGAGCGCCCAGGAGGACGTCGCGGACGGCTCCGGCTGGCTGGAGATCCAGGTCGACCCCACCTCGTACGCCCCCCTGCTCGGCGGGCTGATCCCGGCCATCGAGATCATCCTCGACGCCGTGGACAGCGCCGCCCGGGACACCGGCCTGGGCATGCGCGTGGTGATCGCCGCCAACCGGATGAAGCATCCGCTGGACGCCCGCACCCTGGCCCGGCTCGCCGTCCGCTACGCGGACCGGGGCGTCGTCGGCTTCGGGCTCTCCAACGACGAGCGGCGCGGTATGGCCCGCGACTTCGACCGGGCCTTCGCGATCGCCCGCGAGGGCGGCCTGCTGGCGGCTCCGCACGGCGGGGAGCTCGCCGGACCCTCCAGCGTGCGCGACTGCCTCGACGACCTGGACGCCTCGCGCATCGGACACGGTGTCCGGGCCGCCGAGGACCCCCGGCTGCTGCGCAAGCTCGCCGAGCGCGGGGTCACCTGTGAGGTCTGCCCGTCGTCCAATGTGGCGCTCGGCGTCTACGAGAAGCCCGCCGACGTCCCCCTGCGCACTCTGTTCGACGCGGGCGTGCCGATGGCGCTGGGGGCGGACGACCCGCTGCTGTTCGGTTCGCGGCTGGCCGCCCAGTACGAGCTGGTGCGCCGCCACCACGGCTTCACCGACGAGGAGCTGGCCGAGCTGGCCCGCCAGTCGGTGCGCGGATCCGCGGCCCCCGTGGACGTACGGGAGAAGCTGCTCTCCGGGATCGACGACTGGCTGGCTAGCTGATCCCGCCCAGTAGCGTGCGGGCCAGGGAGGCGGCGAATGCGTCCAGGGGCTGCGGGGGCGTGCCGCCGGGGAGCGAGGCGTAGGCGAAGGCGCGTTGGGCGCAGGCGCCCATCAGCAGGGAGGCGGCGGCGTAGGTGTCCGCGTCGGCCCGGACGCGGCCCGCGCCCTGTTCGGCGCGCAGATAGGCGTCGAGCTGGCGGATCGGCAGGTGGGGCCCGGCTTGGAGCCCTCCCACGCCCTCCTCGTGACGGCGCTTGAGCTGAGGTTCGGCGTACAGGGACGCGGCCATGGGGAAGGTCTGCTCGTAGAACAGCGCGGCCACCCGGGCGATCTCGGTGAGATTGCCCTCGACGTCGCCCTCGCCCGCGCGCAGGTCTCCGAGGAGGTTCCCGAGCCGGGGCAGCCGCTCCGCGAGCACGGTGACGAACAGCTCCTCCTTGCCGGAGAAGTATTTGTAGAGCGCGGCCTCCGAGCAGCCGGCCGCCCTGGCGATCTCCTTGGTGGTGGTCCGGGCGAGGCCGATGGAGAGCATCAGCTCGTGCGCCGCGTCGACGATCCGGACGCGGGCGGGCTTCTGGTCCATGCGTGCTCCAACAGGCCGTGACCCGGAGATCTTGACGTCCGGGTGGGAAGCCACCCACCCTAGAGGTTAGTGAACACTCACCCACCAGGGGGCACCATGCGCATCACCGTGTTCGGGGCGACCGGCGGCGTCGGTCAGGAGATCGTCGGGCAGGCACGCGCGGCGGGCCACGAGGTGACGGTCGTGGTCCGCGACCCGGACCGGCTCCCGGAGCCGCTGGACCGCGCGGCGCCGCACGCCGTCGTCCGGCTGGACGATCCGGCGGCGGTGCGGGCGGCGGTGGCGGGGCGGGACGCGGTCCTGTCGGGGCTGGGCTCGCGCGGCCGGAGGGCGAACGGCATAGCCGAACGGCTGACCGGGCAGATCCTGGCGGCGATGGAGGCCGAGGGCGCCCGGCGGCTGCTGGTGGTGAGCGCGGTGCCCGTGGGGCCGGAGCCGGCGGGCGACCCCTTGGTGGACCGGCTGATGCGCAGGGCGGTGGGCGCGGTCCTCGCGGAGCTGTACGCCGATCTCACCCGGATGGAGGCGGCGTTGGCCCGCAGTGCGACGGACTGGACCTCGGTACGGCCGCCGAAGCTGACGGACGGGCCGCTCACGGGCGTCTACCGGCAGGTCGTGGGCGGTACGCCACGCAGCAGCCGGTCCATCTCCCGGGCCGACGTGGCACACGCGATGCTCGCGTTGGCCGAGGATCCGGCGGCCGTGAAACAGGGCGTGGGCGTCGCGTACTGACCCCGTACGTTTCCTGCTGACCGACGCCCTTCTCCTACGGGCCGGCGTCTCCTACAGGCTGACGCCGACCGTCACCGGCTCGTTGACCAGGGTGACGCCGAAGGCCGCGTGCACCCCGGCCACGACCTCGCGCGCCAGGGCGAGCAGGTCCTCGGTGGTGGCCGTGCCCCGGTTGGTGAGGGCGAGGGTGTGCTTGGTGGAGATCCGGGCGGGGCCGCTGCCGTAGCCCTTGGTGAATCCGGCCCGGTCGATCAGCCAGGCCGCCGAGGTCTTGGTGCGTCCGTCCTCCGCGGGGAAGGCCGGAGGTGTCACGTCCGGGCCGAGGCGCTCGCCGACCCGGGTGAGGAAGTCCTGGAACGCGGCCGGTTCGAGGATCGGGTTGGTGAAGAAGGACCCCGCCGACCAGGTGTCGTGGTCCTGCGGGTCCAGCACCATGCCCTTGCCGGCGCGCAGCCGCAGCACGGTCTCGCGGGCGGCCGTCAGCGGGACGCGGTCGCCCTGCCCGACGCCCATGTCCCTGGCCGTTTCGGGGTACTTCAGGGGCGCGGAGAGCCCGGCCGCCTCTTCCAGCTCGAATCGGACACGCAGCACCACGAAGCGGTCGGGTTCGGCCTTGAAGCGGCTGTGACGGTACGAGAACGCGCACTCGGCGTTCGGAATCGTCACCGTCTCCTCGGTGCGCCGGTCGTAGGCGACGACCTCCGTGATGGTGGTGGACACCTCCTGTCCGTACGCGCCGACGTTCTGGATGGGCGTCGCGCCCGCGGATCCGGGGATGCCGGCCAGGCACTCGATGCCCGCGAGGCCCGCCTCGACGGTCCGGGCGACGGCGTCGGTCCAGACCTCGCCGGCCGCCAGCTCCAGGGACGTCCCCGAGAGCGCGAAGCCCTTCGTGGCGATCCGCAGGGCGGTGCCGTCGAAGCCCTTGTCCCCGATGACCAGGTTGGAGCCGCCGCCGATCACCAGCAGCGGGGTGCCGCTCGCGTCGGCCTCGCGCACGGCGGCGATCACCTCGGCATCGGTCGTGGCGGTCAGCAGCCGGGCGGCGGGGCCGCCGAGCCGGAAGGTGGTCAGGGGGGCGAGAGGGGCGTCGTGGAGTTCCTGCACGGGGACAAGAGTACGGTCCGCGCCCCCGCCGCTCGTGCGGGGCCACGGACCGTACCCGGGGCCGGAACGTGTCCGGCGGCCCCGGTCAGGATCGGCCGGACACACCCGGGGCGGGTCAGACGGCCACCGGCTCCGGCTCCGCGGCGCTCCGGTCCACCGGCTCCGGGGCCGGCCGGCTCGCACGGCGGCGGCCCGGGATCAGGAGCGCGACGAGTGCGCCCAGGGCCACCGCACCGGCCCCGATCCAGACGGCGGGCGCCGTCCCGTCCGCGAACAGCCTCGGTGAGCCGTAACCGCCCTGCGCGGCGAAGACGGCGGCGAGCACCGCGACCCCGAGAGCCCCGCCCACCTCCCGCAGCGCGCTGTTGGCTCCGGAGGCGATGCCGTGTTCCCCGGGCCGGACGCTGGAGAGCACCAGACTCGCGGCGGGCGCGAAGTACAGGGCCATGCCCACGCCTCCGATGATCAGAGCGGGGAGCTGGGCGGTGTAGCTCACCCCCGGCTCGATGATCAGGGCGAACAGGGAGAGCCCGACGGCCTGGAGCGCGAGCCCGGTGACCACCACCGGACGGCCCCCGAAGCGGTCGGAGAGGTACCCGGCGAAGGGCGCCACGAGGATCGGCATCCCCGTCCAGGGCAGCATCCGCAACCCGGCCTCGGTGGGCGAGTGCCCGAGGCCGTTCTGCAGGAACTGGCTGAGCAGGAAGATCGATCCGAACATCCCGAGGAACATCAGCAGGCTCGCGGCGTTGATCCCGAGGAAGGCCCGGCTGCGGAACAGCCGCATCGGCAGCATCGGGTTCTCCGCCCGGATGCCGTGGCGGACGAACAGGGCGAGCAGCGCCGCGCCCGTGATCAGCCCGGTCAGGACGACGGGATCGGTCCATCCGTGGCTCGCGGTGCTGACCAGGGCGTAGACGATGCCGAAGAGGCCCGCGCTGACCAGGACCGTGCCGCGGATGTCCAGGGGTGCCTTCGGCGCGTGGGACTCGGTGAGCCGCAGCCGGGCCAGGGGCAGCAGCACCAGGCCTATCGGCACGTTCAGCCAGAAGATCCACTGCCAGGAGATGTACTCGGTGAGCGCGCCGCCGATCAGCGGGCCGCTGGCGACCGCGACCCCGGTCACCGCCCCGAAGACGCCCAGCGCCGCTCCCCGCCGCTCGGGCGGGACGGCGGCGCCGATCAGGGTGAGCGTCAACGGCATCATGATCGCCGCCCCCACGCCCTGGACCGCCCGGAAGGCGATGAGTTCCCCGATGCCCGGGGAGAGGGCCGCCGCGGCGGAGGCGGCCGTGAAGACGGCGAGTCCGGCCATGAACAGCCGCCGTCTGCCGAAGCGGTCCCCGAGCGCGGCCCCGAGCATCAGCAGCACGGCGAAGGTCAGGGTGTACGCGTTCACCGTCCACTCCAGGTCCTCCAGGCCTCCGCCGAGGCTCTCGCGGATGGAGGGGAGGGCCGTCGTGACGACGAGGTTGTCGAGGGCCGCCATGAAGCCGGCGACGCTCGTGATGACCAGGACCCAGACCGCTCCCCCGCGGCCGGTCGTGCCGTGCTGTGCGTTCACTTCTCCCCCTGCTGGTTAGTTATTGATGACTAACTTATGCGGACAGAAAAACCGGGCCGGGCCCGGTGCGCGCTGTTCACTCGACGGGCCTGGCCGAGTCGTAGAACCCCGACCAGACGCGGTGCTCGGCCGGAAAGCCCAGCGAGGCGAGGGTGTTGACGAGCATCCCGTACGCCAGGAACGTCGTCGTCTCGTTCTCGTCGGCTCCGAGCACCAGGTGCACCTCGTCCCACATCCGCACCCAGGCCGCGCGCAGGGACTCCCCGAAGGCGTGATCCCCCGAGGCCTCCGCCGCGGCGACGGCCGCGTACGTCTGCATCTGCATCATCAGCTTCTCGCCGTCGTGGACGATCAGCCGCTGGTACGCCCTGGCCATGGCGTGCAGCGCCTCCTCGCCCTCCAGCCCCTCGGAGGCCGTCACGAAGACCCCGCGGGTGTCCTCCAGGCAACGCTCGGCGGCGGCGATGAAGATGGCCTGCTTGTTGGGGAAGAGCCGGAAGAGATACGGCTGCGAGACGCCGACCCGCCGGGCGATCACCTCGGTGGACGTCCCGTTGTAGCCACCACGGGCGAACTCGGTGATCGCCGCCCGGACGACGCTCTCGCGCCGCTCCTCCGCACTCATCCTTGCCATGGAAGTAAGTTATTGCTCAATAACCAACCTGACAAGGGCCTCGGGGCAACGCACACAAGTGAGGGGCGCCCCTCCGCAGGAGGAACGCCCCTCACTTCCGACCGCCGCGTCGGTACGTCTCAGGCGAGCCGGACCACGGCCCGGGACATCCCCAGCACCTTCTTGCCGTCACACAGGGCGACCAGGTCCACCCGGACCAGGTTGTCGTCCAGCTTCGCCGCGACCTTGCCGCTGACCTCGATCAGCGCGCCCTTGTCGTCGTTGGGCACGACGACCGGCTTCGTGAAACGCACCCCGTAGTCGACGACCGCGCCCGGGTCGCCGACCCAGTCCGTGACCACCCGGATCGCCTCGGCCATCGTGAACATGCCGTGCGCGATCACGTCCGGCAACCCGACGTCGAGCGCGAACTTCTCGTTCCAGTGGATCGGGTTGAAGTCGCCCGAGGCGCCCGCGTACTGCACGAGCGTGGCCCGCGTCACCGGGAACGACTGCGCCGGCAGCTCCGTACCGACCTCGACCGATCCGTAAGAGACCTTCGCCGTCATCACACCTCCTCGGCGGCGCGTGCCACCAGCTTCGTGAGCGCCGTGACCACCAGCTCGCCGGCCTCGTCGTGCACATCCCCGCGGATGTCCACAATGTCGTTGCCCGCGAGGGACTTGATGGCCTCGATCGTGGACGTGACCGTCAGCCGGTCCCCCGCCCGCACCGGACGCACATAACTGAACTTCTGGTCGCCGTGGACGACCCGGCTGTAGTCCAGGCCCAGCTGCGGGTCCTGCACCACCTCTCCGGCGGCCCGGTAGGTGATCGAGAAGACGAACGTGGGAGGCGCGATCACATCGGCGTGACCGAGCGCACGGGCGGCCTCCGCGTCGACGTACGCCGGATGGGTGTCGCCCACCGCCTCGGCGAACTCGCGGATCTTCTCCCGGCCGACCTCGTACGCCGGAGTGGGCGGATAGGTCCGCCCCACGAAGGACTGGTCGAGCGCCATGAGCTCGCTACCTCCTGAGAAACCTGGTGAAAGACGAATGAGGGCACGCCCCCGTGCGGGAACGACCCCCTACAACGACACGAGGCCGCCCCCAGGAGGGGACGGCCTCGTGTACGAGCCTGATTCAGCGCGTTTCGCGGTGCGCGGTGTGCGAGTTGCAGCGCGGACAGTGCTTCTTCATCTCAAGACGGTCCGGGTTGTTACGCCGGTTCTTCTTGGTGATGTAGTTCCGCTCCTTGCACTCCACGCAGGCCAGCGTGATCTTCGGGCGGACGTCGGTGGCAGCCACGTGAGTGCTCCTTGGACGGACGGTGGACGGATGAACGCATAAAAGGGTAGCCGATCGATGGACCGACCCAGCAATCGGCTACCGTTAGTAGCGGTGACCGGACTTGAACCGGTGACACAGCGATTATGAGCCGCTTGCTCTACCGACTGAGCTACACCGCTTTGATGACGAGTCCCCCCGCCGAAGCGGGGTTTCCCGATCACCAGAGCCCCAATGCGGAATCGAACCGCAGACCTTCTCCTTACCATGGAGACGCTCTACCGACTGAGCTATTGGGGCGAGCGATGAAGACATTACACGGTCCCCCGCCGGTTGCCCAAATCCGTTTGTGCCGCACTCTCCGGCCCTCCGTCCGGGGCCGCCCACACCCCCTGATCAGGCCTTGATCCAGGCCGCGTGCACCTCGGGAACGGTCCCGTACGGCGGCCGGCGCAGGCGCACCGGTACGACTATTCCGCTCCTCCCGGACGCCGCCCCCGCACGCCCCTAGGGTGTGGTCACTCCGTGTGATCTTGCACCCCTCCCAGGAGCGCGATGCCTGACAGCCAGCCACGGCGGCCCGACGACAACGCGCCCGACAGCGCCGACGCAGCCACCACCGCCGACAACCCCGCCCTCGTCCTCGGCGGCGCCCGCCTCGTCGACGGACGGGCCGTCGACGTACGCCTGAGCGGCAGCCGGATCGAGGCCGTCGGCACCGCGGGCAGCCTCACCGCCCGCGGCCCCCGCATCGACCTCCGCGGCTATCTCCTGCTCCCCGCCCCGGCCGAACCCCACGCCCACAGCGACACCGCCCTCACCGCCGACAGCGCGGGCCCCGACAG
>NZ_JAAXYC010000112.1 GCF_018619185.1 Streptomyces sp. McG3
TATCGGGGGCGGGCCGGGGTGGCCGGCGTGCTGGGCCTGGTACGGCCGGCCGACGTGCCCGATACCGGGGCCGTGGGGCGGCGGCAGCGGGGCCCCCACTGCGTGCTGCATCCGGTGCCACTCCGTCTCGTAACTGCAACTGACGCTGATGGGACGGCCACCGTACCTTCCCGGGCCGTCTCGGGGTGAACGGCCCGGGAGGGTGCGAAGTGCCCGTCGGCCGCGCGGAGGGCGGACGGGCATCCGCGGGGTGTCAGTCCGTCAGTTCGTCGGCCAGGGCGCGCAGGGCGAGCCGGTAGGAACCGATACCGAACCCGGCCACCGTGCCCGTGGCCACCGCGGCGACCACGGACGTGTGCCGGAACTCCTCGCGGGTGTACGGGTTGGAGATGTGCACCTCGATCAGCGGGGCGGTGCGCTGGGCGGCCGCGTCCCGCATGCCGTAGGAGTAGTGCGTGAAGGCGCCCGGGTTGAGAATGACCGGAATCGATCCGTCCGCCGCCTCGTGGAGCCAGCGGATCAGCTGGCCCTCGTCGTTGGTCTCCCGCACCTCGACGGCGAAGTCGAGCTCCTTGCCGAGGGACGTGCAGGCGTCGACGAGTCCGGCGTAGGAGGTGGCCCCGTAGACGTCGGGCTCCCGCGAGCCGAGCCGGCCGAGGTTGGGGCCGTTCAGGACGAAGACCCTTCGGGTCACGCGGAGACCTCCCCGTAGGCGGCGAGCAGCACGGCCGGGTCGGGGCCCTCCAGGACGGTGGGCCTGCCGATGCCGTCCAGGACGATGAAGCGCAGCAGGTCGCCGCGCGACTTCTTGTCGACCTTCATGTTCTCCAGCAGCTTGGGCCACTGGTCGCCGCGGTAGGCGAGCGGCAGGCCCACCGACGCGAGGACGCTGCGGTGCCGGTCGGCGGTGGCGTCGTCGAGGCGTCCGGCGAGCCGGCCCAGCTCGGCGGCGAAGACCATGCCGATGGAGACGGCCGCGCCGTGGCGCCACTTGTAGCGCTCGTTCTTCTCGATGGCGTGGGCCAGGGTGTGGCCGTAGTTGAGGATCTCGCGGAGTCCGGACTCCTTGAGGTCGCTGGAGACGACCTCGGCCTTGACCCGGATGGACCGCTCGATCAGTTCGGCGGTGTGCGGTCCGGCCGGGGTACGCGCGCCCTCGGGGTCGGCCTCGACCAGGTCCAGGATGACCGGGTCGGCGATGAACCCGGCCTTGATGATCTCGGCCATGCCGGAGACGTAGTCGTGGACCGGCAGCGAGTCCAGCGCGGCGAGGTCGCAGAGAACCCCGGCGGGCGGGTGGAAGGCGCCGACGAGGTTCTTGCCCTCGGCGGTGTTGATGCCGGTCTTGCCGCCGACGGCCGCGTCGACCATGCCGAGCACGGTGGTCGGGATCGCGATCCAGCGCACCCCGCGCAGCCAGCTGGCCGCGACGAACCCGGCGACGTCCGTGGTGGCGCCGCCCCCGATGCCGACGATGACGTCGGTACGGGTGAAGCCGGTCTGGCCGAGCGCCTTCCAGCAGTAGGCGGCGACCTCGACGGTCTTGGCCTCCTCCGCGTTCGGCAGTTGGACGGCGATGGCCTCGTAGCCCTGTTCGGCGAGGTCCTGACGGACCGCCTCACCGGTCTCGGCGAGCGCCTCCGGGTGCAGTACGGCGACGCGTCGCGCGCGGTCGCCGATCAGCTGGGGCAGCTCGCCCAGGAGCTGGTGGCCGACGAGGACCTCGTACGGGTCGGAGCCCGCGGAGCCTGCGACCTGGATACGGGTGGGACCCTGCTGCGTCATGCCGGTGCTCTCCACGCCGGGGGCGGCTTGGCCCTCCGGCAGTTCCAGTGCGTCGATGATCGCCTGGGCGACCTCTTCGGGGGTGTGCTCGTCGGTGGCGACGACGGTCCGGGCGACCTCTTCGTAGAGGGGGCGGCGGGCCTCCATCAGCTCGCGCCACTGCCGGCGCGGGTTGACCGCGAGCAGCGGGCGGGCGGCGCCGAGGCCGACGCGGCGGACGGCCTCGTCCACGTCCATGGAGAGGTAGGCGACCGGCCGGCCGGCCAGCAGCTTCCTGGTCGCCGCGTCCAGGACGGCACCGCCGCCGAGGGCGAGGACGCCCGGGTGCCCGGCGACGGCCGCCTCGACGGCCCGGCGCTCCAGGGCGCGGAAGTGCTCCTCGCCCTCGTCGTAGAAGATCTCCGCGATCGGCTTGCCGGCCTCGGCGACGACGTCCGCGTCGGTGTCCCGGTAGGTGGTGCCGAGCCGGGCGGCGAGCAGTTCGCCGACGGTGGACTTGCCGACGCCCATCGGGCCGACGAGGACGACCAGGGGGCCGCTCATCGGATCTGGAGGTGGTCGAGGTACGACTGGACGTTGCGGTGGGTCTCGGGGACGCTGTCGCCGCCGAACTTCTCCGCGACCGCGTCGGCCAGGACGAGGGCGACCATGGCCTCCGCGACGATGCCCGCGGCCGGGACGGCGCAGACGTCGGAGCGCTGGTGGTGGGCCTTGGTGGCCTCGCCGGTGACGACGTCCACGGTGGCCAGGGCGCGCGGCACGGTCGCGATGGGCTTCATCGCGGCGCGCACGCGCAGCAGCTCGCCGGTGGTGAGCCCGCCCTCGGTGCCGCCGGACCGCCCGGAGGTGCGCTTGATGCCGTCCTCGGTGGCGACGATCTCGTCGTGCGCCTGGGACCCGGGGACCCGGGCCAGCTCGAAGCCGTCGCCGACCTCGACGCCCTTGATGGCCTGGATGCCCATCAGCGCGGCGGCGAGCCGGGCGTCCAGGCGCCGGTCCCAGTGCACGTGCGAGCCGAGCCCGACGGGCACCCCGTACGCCAGCACCTCGACGACCCCGCCCAGGGTGTCGCCGTCCTTGTGGGCCTGGTCGATCTCGGCCACCATCGCCTTGGACGCGTCGGCGTCCAGGCAGCGGACCGGGTCGGCGTCCAGCTTCTCCACGTCGGCGGGGACCGGGTAGATCCCGTACGGCGCCTTGGCGGCGGCCAGCTCGACGACATGGCTGACGATCTCGATGCCCGCGGTCTCCTTGAGGTAGGAGCGGGCGACGGCCCCGAGGGCGACGCGCGCGGCGGTCTCCCGTGCGCTGGCGCGCTCCAGGACCGGCCGGGCCTCGTCGAAGCCGTACTTCTGCATCCCCGCGAGGTCGGCGTGGCCGGGCCGGGGGCGGGTCAGCGGGGCGTTGCGGGCGAGCTTCGCCAGCTCGTCGGGGTCGACCGGGTCGGCCGACATGACCTGCTCCCACTTGGGCCACTCGGTGTTGCCGACCATGACGGCGACCGGGGAGCCCATGGTGAGGCCGTGGCGTACGCCGCCGAGGAAGGTGACCTCGTCCTTCTCGAACTTCATCCGCGCGCCGCGGCCGTAGCCGAGCCGTCGCCGGGCCAGCGCCTCCGCCACCATCTCCGTGGTGATCGGGACACCGGCGGGAAGGCCCTCCAGCGTCGCCACCAGTGCGGGGCCGTGCGACTCCCCCGCGGTCAGCCAGCGCAACCTGCTCAACGGTGCTCCTCATGCTCGCGCCTGAAATCCAACGGCGCCACCGGGTGCGCGGCCCTGGCCCGCCGCCTTTGATCCTCCCACGACCGGGGGCACGATCCGGCCGCCGGTCCAGCAGACGGACGGGCGGTGCCGGCCGGCGGACCCGTCAGCGGGCCGCGAGCGCCGCTTCCCCGGCCTGCCGCATGACGGCCAGTGGTGCCGGGATCCGGCCGGTCATCTGCTCGACCTGGAGCAGTGCCTGGTGCACGAGGAGGTCGAGTCCGCCGACGACGGCCCCGCCGTGCGCGGACCAGGCGGCGGCGAGCACGGTGGGCCACGGCTCGTACAGCACGTCGAAGAGGATGCCCGGGGCCCTCGGCACGGATCCGGCCAGGGCGTCGGTGGCACCGGCCGGGGTGGTGGCGATGACGAGCGGCGCGGCCAGTGCCGCTGCGGCGTCGGCCCAGTCGGCGATCACCACGTCGACGCCGAGCCGCTCCCCCCAGGCCCGCATCTCGGCCGCGCGCTCGGGGCCGCGCACGTACGCCGTCACGGGTCCGGCGCAGACCGCGGAGAGCGCGGCGAGCGCGGAGGAGGCGGTGGCTCCGGCGCCGAGGACCGCTGCGGAGTCGGCCTTGTCGACCCCACGCTCCCGCAGGGCGGCGATCATGCCGGGGATGTCGGTGTTGTCGCCGACCCGTCGGCCGTCCTCGGTGAACACGACCGTGTTGACGGCCTCCACCGATGCGGCTGTCGCGCTGATCTCGTCGAGCAGCGGGATGATCGCCCGCTTGAGCGGCATGGTCAGCGACAGCCCGGCCCAGGAGGCGCCCAGCCCCGCGACGAAGCCCGGCAACGCCGCCTCGTCGACCTCGAACCGGTCGTACGACCAGTCGTCGAGGCCGAGCTCGGCGTAGGCGGCGCGGTGCAGGACCGGGGAGAGGGAGTGGGCGATGGGCGAGCCGAGGACGGCGGCCCGACGGGGCTCACTCACTGGCCGGACTTCCCTTCTTCGTACTCCCGCCGGTTCTTCTCGTGCTCCGCGTTGGTCTCGGCGAAGACCGTCTTGTCCTCGTTGATCGAGACGAAGTAGTACCAGGGGCCCGGCTCGGGGTTCATCGCCGAGTGCAGGGCGTCCCCGCCCGGATTGCTGATCGGGCCGGAGGGCAGACCGATGATCTTGTACGTGTTGTAGGGGTCGTCGATCTTCCTGACCTCGTCGACCGCGCCGATGTCCAGGGTGCTCTGACCCTTGATGTAGTTGACCGTGGAGTCGAATTCGAGCCGCCCGACCGTCTCCATGTTGCCCGGCTTGAGACGGTTGTAGACGACCCGTGCGACCTTGTCGAAGTCGTGCTTGTACTTGCCCTCGACCTGTACGAGGCTCGCGACGGTGATGAGCTCCCACGGAGTCTTGAGGCCGAGCTTCTTCGCGCTGCCCTCCAGGTCGAGCTTGCCGTACTCCTTGTTCGCCCGCGCGACCATCCGCTTCAGCGCGTCCTCGGGCTTGGACCCCTTGGCGACCGGATAGGCCGCCGGATAGAGGAATCCTTCCAGCGGGTCCTTCACATCCGGGTTGTCGTCCGCCCAGTCGGGCAGGCCCAGCGACTCCGCCTTGGTCTTGGCGATCTTCGCCGTGGTGCCTTCCTCCAGCTCCAGCCGCTTGTCGATCTCGCTGTAGACCTTGACGTTCCGGGTCCCCTCGGGGATCACGAAGGCGTTCTGGCTCTTGGGGTCGAGCATCAGGTCGATCGCGCTGGCGGCGGACATCTCCTTCTTCATGAGGTAGACGCCGGCCTGGAGCAGCTTGCCCTTGGGGTTGTCGTTCTGCGCCGCGACGAACGCGTCGGAGGACTTGATCACGCCCTTCTTGCGCAGGATGTTGGCGATGTCGTAGCCGAGCGACCCTTCGGGGATCTCGACCTCGACCTCACCGGTGCCCACCCCCGCGTAGTCGGCCGGAGCACCGAACTGCTTCTTCCAGAAGGTGTAGCCGACGTAACTGACGCCGCCGAGGCCGCCGATCAGGACGACGGAGACCACCAGGCAGGCCACGCCGCTACGACTCTTCTTCTTGCCCTTGCCGCCCCGGCGGTCGCTGCCGCCGCGGTCGCGGCGCGAGGCGCGCGATCCGTCGTCGTCCGGGTCATCGTCGTCGTCGCGCGGCTCGCGGCCGGCCGGCTCGTCCGCACCGGTGAAGAAGGGGTGCGTCTCCTCCTGCGGCTGGTCCGGGTCCCAGTCCGTCGACTGCTGTTGTTGCTGCTGGTGCTGTTCGGCTGCGGCGTCGCGGCGGCCCGGGGGCTGCGGCGGAGGGTAGGCCTCGGGGGTGCCGTAGTAGTCCTGCGATCCGTCGTAGCCGCCGGGCTGCTGGGCGTACGGGTCCTGGGGCTCGGCCCCGTACGGCATGGCGGGCTGCTGTCCGGTGTCCCAGCCGCCGTTGTACTGCGGCTGGGCACCCGGCTGCTGGGCGTACGGGTCCTGCTGGGGCGTGCCGTACTGCTGGGGGTTCTGCTGCTGGTGGTTCTGCTGCTGGTGGTTCTGCTGCTGGTGGTTCTGCTGCTGCCCGTACTGCTGCTGCTGGTGGTACGGCTGCTGCTGCGGGTACTGCTGGTGGTTCTGCTGATGCTGGGCGTACGGGTCCTGCTGGTGGTTCTGGGCGTACGGGTCCTGCGGAAAAGACTGCTGCTGGTCGCCGTACTGGCCCTGGCCGTGGGCGGCCTGCCGGCCTCCCCATCCCTGGTCCCCGTACAAGGGGTCCTCGGGATGCCACGGTTCGGAGCCGGGGCCCCGGCCATACTCAGTCATCGATCCCCTAGAGCCGCGAGACGCCGTTCCGTCTCTTCGCTTCGCTGTGCGGTTTGTTCGAACACCGCCGCATCGCGCGGAACGTTACCGTATCGCGATCAGACAACCACTTCGACGCCCTCACCCGGGGGATTACCTGACGCCCGTTCGGACTCCAGAGCGTTCTGAAGGATCACCACAGCGGCAGCTTGGTCGATGACAGACCGGCCCTTCTTGGACTTCACGCCCGAGGCGCGCATCCCCTGAGCGGCCGTCACTGTGGTCATCCTCTCGTCCACCAGGCGCACCGGCACGGGTGCGATCGAGCGGGCGAACACCTGGGCGAACTCCCGGACCTTGACGGCCGCCGGGCCCTCGCCGCCGCCGAGGGAGCGCGGCAGGCCGAGGATGACCTCGATCGGCTCGTACTCCTCGACGAGTTGGCGGAGCCGCCGGTGGGCGGCCGGGACGTCGCGTCCCGGCACGGTCTCCACCGGCGTGGCCAGGATCCCGTCGGGGTCGCACGAGGCGACCCCGATCCGGGCGTCCCCGACGTCGACGGCGAGCCGTCGGCCCCGGCGCATCGGCGTCATCCCGCTCGTCACGCCGTCTCGGTGACGAGGCGTTCGACCGCGGCGACGGCGTCGCCGATGGCGGCCGGGTTCGTGCCGCCGCCCTGGGCGACGTCCGGCTTGCCGCCGCCACCGCCACCGAGGGTCTTGGCGGCGGTACGCACCAGGTCACCGGCCTTGAGACCACGCTCGCGGGCGGCCTCGTTGGTGGCGATGACGGTGAGCGGGCGGCCGTTGGCCGTGGTGAACAGGGCCACGACGGCCGGCCGGCCGCCCTGGATGCGCCCGCGCACGTCCAGGACCAGCTTGCGCAGGTCGTCGGCGGAGGTGCCGTCGGGGACCTGGCCGGTGACCAGGGCGGTGCCGCGGACGTCCTTGGCCGACTCGACGAGTCCGGCGGCGGCCGCGAGGACCTTCTCCGCGCGGAACTTCTCGATCTCCTTCTCGGCGTCCTTGAGCTTGCCGAGCATGCCCGCGATCTTCTCGGGGAGCTCTTCGGGGCGGCCCTTGACCAGCTCCTGGAGCTGGGCGACGACCGTGTGCTCCCGGGCGAGGAAGTTGTACGCGTCCACGCCGACGAGGGCCTCGATACGGCGCACGCCGGAGCCGATGGAGGACTCGCCGAGCAGCTTCACCAGACCCAGCTGGGCGGTGTTGTGGACGTGGGTGCCGCCGCACAGCTCCTTGGAGAAGTCGCCGATGGTGACGACGCGGACCCGCTCGCCGTACTTCTCGCCGAACTCGGCGATGGCACCCTGCTTCTTGGCCTCGTCGATGGACATGACCTCGGCCTGGACGTCGAGTTCCCGCGAGAGGACCTCGTTGATCCGCTGCTCGACGTCGGTGAGGACCGTGCCGGGGACGGCGGCGGGCGAACCGAAGTCGAAGCGGAAGCGGCCGGGCGAGTTCTCCGAGCCTGCCTGGGCGGCTGTCGGGCCCAGCGCGTCGCGCAGCGCCTGGTGCGTGAGGTGGGTGGCGCTGTGGGCGCGGGCGATGGCGCGGCGGCGGGTGTTGTCGATGGAGGCGAAGACGGGGGCCCCGACCGTCACCTCGCCGACCTGGACGACGCCCTTGTGCACGTGGACGCCGGGGACCGGCTTCTGGACGTCGCGGATCTCGATCACGGCGCCGGTGTCGAGCCGGATGCGGCCGGTGTCGGCGAGCTGGCCGCCGCCCTCGGCGTAGAAGGGGGTGCGGTCGAGGACGACCTCGACCTCGTCGCCCTCGGTTGCGGCGGGCGAGGGCACGCCGTCGACCAGCAGGCCCACGATGGTGGACTCGCCGGCGGTGGAGGTGTAGCCGGTGAACTCGGTGGCGCCGGAGGTGTCGGCGACCTCGCGGTAGGCGGAGAGGTCGGCGTGACCGGTCTTCTTGGCGCGGGCATCGGCCTTGGCCTTGTCGCGCTGCTCCTGCATGAGGCGGCGGAAGCCGTCCTCGTCCACGGAGAGCCCCTGCTCGGCGGCCATCTCCAGGGTGAGGTCGATCGGGAAGCCCCAGGTGTCGTGGAGCAGGAACGCCTTGTCGCCGGCGAGGACCTGGCCGCCGGCGGCCTTGGTCTCGGTGACGGCGGTCTCCAGGATGTTGGTGCCGCCCTTGAGGGCCTTGAGGAAGGCGGCTTCCTCGGCGAGCGCGACCGTCTCGATGCGCTTGCGGTCGGTGATCAGCTCCGGGTACTGCAGGCCCATCGTGTCGATCACGACGTCGACCAGGTCCTTCACCACGGAGCCGGTGGCGCCCATGAGACGCATGTTGCGGATGGCGCGGCGCATGATGCGGCGCAGCACGTAGCCGCGGCCCTCGTTGCCGGGGGTGACGCCGTCGCCGATGAGCATCACCGACGTACGGATGTGGTCGGCGACGACGCGGAGCGAGACGTCGGTGCCCTGCTCGGCGCCGTAGCGGACGCCGGTCAGCTCGGTGGCCTTGTCCATGACGACGCGCAGGGTGTCGGTCTCGTACATGTTCTGTACGCCTTGGAGGATCATGGCGAGGCGTTCGAGGCCGAGACCGGTGTCGATGTTCTTCGACGGCAGGTCCCCGAGGATCGGGAAGTCCTCCTTGCCGTCGCCGGCGCCGCGCTCGTACTGCATGAAGACCAGGTTCCAGATCTCCACGTAGCGCTCGTCGTTGACGGCCGGGCCGCCCTCGACGCCGAACTCGGGGCCGCGGTCGTAGTTGATCTCCGAGCACGGGCCGCAGGGGCCGGGGACGCCCATGGACCAGAAGTTGTCCTTCTTGCCCAGGCGCTGGATGCGCTCGGCGGGAACGCCGATCTTGTCGCGCCAGATCTGCTCGGCCTCGTCGTCGTCGAGGTAGACCGTGATCCAGAGCTTCTCGGGGTCGAGGCCGTAGCCGCCGTCCTCGACGGAGTTGGTCAGCGCCTCCCAGGCGAGCTGGATGGCGCCTTCCTTGAAGTAGTCCCCGAAGGAGAAGTTGCCGCACATCTGGAAGAAGGTGCCGTGGCGGGTGGTCTTGCCGACCTCTTCGATGTCCGGCGTACGGACGCACTTCTGCACGCTGGTGACGCGCGGGGCGGGCGGCTTGACCTCGCCGAGGAAGTACGGCTTGAAGGGGACCATGCCCGCGGGGACCAGCAGCAGAGTCGGGTCGTCCGCGATGAGCGACGCCGAAGGCACGGCGGTGTGGCCGCGCTCCTCGAAGAAGCTCAGCCAGCGGCGGCGAATTTCAGCCGACTCCATCAGTGGTCCTCATTCCGGTTGTTCGATTTGTAGGGGAGCTTGCGGTACGTGTTCGCGTTCGCGGGCGGTTCGGCCGCTTCGACGGCGAAGTGCCGCTGTACGGGAAGGTCGGGGTCGACCGGCGCTTCCAGGCCCAGGGCGCCGCCCAGTTCGGCTTCGCGCCTGACCATGCCCTCGCGTACGTCGAGGGCGAAGTCCTTGAGCTTGTGACCGGTCTCGATCGCCTTGTCCGCGGCCTGCGCCGCGAGGCTCTCGGGCGTCAGCTGCTTGAGCTTGCGGTTGACCTTGGTGGTGGCCCACACACCGGCGGCTGCGCCGGCGGTGAACCAGAAGGTGCGGCGGAACATCGCTCGATCAGTCCTTCTGTCCGCGGGCGTTTCGGCGTTCGCGCCTACGTCCGCGCGCCGAGGGTACGGTCCGGCCGACGATCACCGTGCGACGGGAGGAGCCGCGGCCCCGCGCCGGTTCCGGTTCGGGCTCGGGTGCGGTGCGGCGGCCGAGGGCCTGCCGTACGCCGTAGCCGAACGCGGCGACCTTGACGAGGGGGCCGCCGAAGGTGGAGGCGACGGTCGTGGAGAGCGCGGAGGCGTTGGAGGTGACCTCCTGGACGTCGCTCGCGATGGCGTCGACCTTGTCCAGCTGGGTCTGCGCGGAGCGCACCGTCGCCGAGGCGTCGGCCAGCAGCGGAACGGCCTGGTCGGTCACGTCCGCCACGAGCTTGGTGGTCGCCCTGAGCGTCTGGGCGAGCCTCACCAGCACCACGGCGAGGAACGAGACCAGGATCGCCCAGAAGACGGCCACGAGGATCCCGGCCACCTCTCCACCGGACACTGTGCACCGCTCTCTGCTCGTCGCTCGGGCCCTGCCGGGCCTTGTCTCCGTCGGTCGCGTCCGGGCCTCGGCCCGTACGCCCGATCGTCGTCACACGAGCCTATCGCGCCGCGCATCTCCTCCCCTACCGCATTCTCCGCGGGCCACGCGGGAGTTGCCATAACGAGATTGTACGGAGAGCTTTCAAGCCAGTACGCTCCGTGTTTCATGCGACGCCTGCACGACCCCTGCCCGAATCCCGACGATCCGGACGCCCGCCCCGCACCGGCGCCCGGCAACCTCCCGGCCGACCTGAACCCCTTCGTGGGGCGCGAGGACGAACTGGCCGAGCTGGGCGGGCTGCTGGAGGAGTCCAGGCTCGTCACCGTCGCCGGAGTGGCGGGCGTGGGCAAGACCCGGTGCGTCATCCGGGTCGCCGCACTTCGGGAGAAACGGTACTGCGACGGGGTCCTGCTGGCCGAGCTGTCCGCCGTCCGCCATCCCGATCTGCTGGAACACGCCCTGGTCGACGCCCTGGGCCTGACCGATCACACCAGCAGGCCCCCGCGCGCCGCCCTCGTCGAACATCTCTCCGAGCGCCGGACGCTGCTGGTGATCGACGGCTTCGAGCACCTCGTCGACGCCTGCGCCGACCTCGTCACCGAACTCCTGCGCCGGGCCCCGCGCCTCCAGGTGCTCGCGGCCGGACGCTGCCCGCTCCGGGTGGACGGGGAGCGGACGTTCCCGCTCGCCCCGATGTCGGACCGGGACGCCGTGGAGCTCTTCACCGAGCGGGCGCGCGGGGTCCGGCCGGGCTGGGAGCCGACGGCGGGCGAGCGGACGACCGTGCTGGAGCTCTGCCGCCGCCTCGACGGGATTCCGCTGGCCCTCGAACTGGCGGCCGGGCGGCTGCGCGCGCTCTCGGTGGAACAGGTGCTCCTGCGCCTGGACGACCGGTTCCGGCTGCTGACCGGGGGCCGTCGCGGCGCGCCGCCCCGCCACCAGACGCTGCGTACGGCGATCGGCTGGAGCCATGAGCTGTGCACGCCCGAGCAACGACTGCTGTGGGCACGGCTCTCGGTGTTCGCGGGACAGTTCGACCTGGAGGCCGCCGAGTACATCTGCGGCGGGCCGGATCTGCCGGCCGACTCGGTGCTCGATGTGCTGGACGAGCTGCTCGCCCAGTCGGTGGTGGAGCGTGAGGACGGCCCGGCCGGCGCCCGCTACCGGCTGCTGGACACGGTCAGCGAGTACGGGGCGCAGTGGCTGGCGGCCGCCGGGGACGCCCCGCGGCTGCGGCGGCGGCACCGGGACTGGTTCCTGGGCCTCGCGACCTGGTGCGAGTTGGACTGGTTCAGCCCGCGCCAGGCGGAGGTGGTGGCGCGCGTCGACAGCGAACTGCCCAATCTCCGCCGGGCGATGGAGTGTTCGATGGAGAGCCCCGACGAGGTGCATCTGGCGCAGTACCTGGCGGGCACCCTGTGGTTCTACTGGGCCGGCTGCGGGCGGCTGTCGGAGGGGCGGCACTGGCTGGACCACGTCCTGGAGGAGCCGACCCCGCACGACGCCGCGCGGCTGAAGGTGCTGTGGGTGCTGGGCTATGTGGCCGTGCTGCAGGGCGACGCGGTCGGCGCGATCTCGGCGCTCCAGGAGTGCCGCGAGGAGGCCGAGCGCTCCGGGGACGCGACGGCACTGGCGTACGCGGTGCACCGCACGGGGTGCCTGGCGATCGTGACGGACGACATGCCGCGCGCCGAGGAACTGCTCCGCGACGCGCTGGGCCGCTACCGCGAGGTCGGCGAGCTGAACAGCAATGTGCTGATGGCGCAGGTGGAGTTGGCCATGGCGGTGGCGTTCCTCGGTGATCTGGACGCGGCCGCGGCGATCTGCGACGAGGTCCGGGAGATCTGCGAGGACCACGGGGAGCGGTGGGCGCTGGCGTACGCGCTGTACGTCCTGGCGTACGCGGCGCTGCGGCGGGGGCGGCCGGCCCGGGCGCGGCAGATGCTCGGGGAGTGCCTGACGATCGGCCGGACGTTCAACGACCTGCTGGGCACGGTGCTGTCGCTGGAGCTGCTGGCCCTGGTGACGGCGGTGGAGGGGGACGCCGGGGAGGCCGCCGTGCTCCAGGGAGCGGCGGAGGGGATCTGGCCGTCGGTGGGGCTGCAGCTGTTCGGCTCGGCGTTCTACGGGCGGCCGCGGGCGGAGTGCGAGGAGCAGGCGCGCCGGGAGCTGGGGAACGTGGCGTACGAGGAGGGGTTGCGGACGGGCCGGCGGCTGGGTCCGGCCACCGCGGTCGACCGGGCGCTGGCAGGTGGCGGACCGGCCGCGGCGATGGACGGGCCGGGCGCGGGAGGCGCGCCGACGGCGGGAGGGGCCGGGGGAACGCGAAGGCCCGCCGCCTCCCGGATGACAGGGAGGGGCGGGCCGGAGCGCTGGTGAGAGCGGCTACGCCTGGATCAGCGGGCGTAGTACTCGACGACGAGCTGCTCGTCGCAGATCACCGGGATCTCCTTGCGGTTCGGGTCCCGGTCCAGGCGGAAGGCCAGGGCCTTCAGGTTCACCTGGAGGTAGCGCGGGGTCTCGCCGTCGGTGTCGTAGCCACCCTCGCGGGCCACCTGGAAGGGGACCTTGGTGCGGCTGCGCTCGCGGACCTGGACGACGTCGTCGGGGCGCACGCGGAAGGACGGCTTGTCGACCTTGCCACCGTTGACCTCGATGTGGCCGTGGACGACCATCTGACGGGCCTGGTAGATGGTGCGGGCGATGCCCGAACGCAGGACCAGGGCGTCGAGGCGGCGCTCGAGCTCGACGACCAGCGCCTCGCCCGTCTTGCCTTCGGCCTTCTTGGCACGGTCGTAGGCGCGCGCCATCTGGCGCTCGCTGATGTCGTACTGCGCACGCAGGCGCTGCTTCTCCAGCAGACGGACCTTGTAGTCCGAGTTCTGCTTGCGGCCACGGCCGTGCTCGCCCGGCGGGTACGGACGAGCTTCGAAGTACTTGACAGCCTTGGGCGTCAGAGCGATGCCGAGGGCACGCGACTTCTTGACCTTGGGACGCGACTGGTTAGGCACGTTCTCCAGACCTCCGTTGTAGGTTAGGTTAGGTTTACCTTACTCAAGGAGATCGCATGTCTCGCCCTGGGAACACCACTCACGTCACGGACAGCACAGACAGCGGCAGCACACCAGAAGGTGCTGCTACGACGGAAGGCCGATCTGATCGTGGTCAGCCGCGTCCCAGCGGGCTTGAAAACACTCGGATGCCGTCAGCAGCCGAGCGCACACGAACTCTCGTACAGAGTACCTGCTCCGCGCTGCTCGTCGTACCGGGGCTCGATCTGGCCCGCGCCGAACCCCTGGTCCCGGACAGCAGGAGCGTGGGCCCCGAGGGCGACCTGTTCCTCGAATTCCCCGCGGACTCCCCGGCCGTTCGGGCCGCCACGCACGCGCAGGGCGACGAGCTGACCGCCGTGCTGGAGATCACGGACGTCGCTCCGGTCTCCGTACCGCACCGGATCCGCGGCCGCGCGTGGGTCTCCGGCTGGCTCACCTCCGTCCCCGGGCTGGCCGAGCCCGGCCGGATGATGCTGCGCCTGGAATTCGGCGAGGCGTACGTGGACGACCTCTGGGGCGCCGAGGACATCGAGCCGGAGGACTTCCGGGACGCGGCTCCCGACCCGCTGGTCTTCCACGAGCCGGAGCTGCTCCAGCATCTGCACTCCGCCCACGACGGGCAGATGCGCGCCCTGTGCGGTCTGCTGGGCGAGCGCACCGCCCGTGCCTGCTCCTCCCACCAGCCCAGGGCCGTGCCGGTCGCCCTGGACCGCTTCGGGCTGCGGGTCCGCTTCGTCGAGGACCAGGGGTCCTGCTTCGACGCCCGCTTCGAGTTCCCGGAGCCGGTCCGCGACGTCACCGAGCTGCGCCGCGCCATGCACACGCTCTTCGAGGCGGCCGCCTCCTGATCCAGCGGCCTCGATCCCCTAGGACGGCTCCGGGCTCTCGCCGGAACGGCCCAGGCGCTCGCGGACGCGCTCGACGACGTCCGCGTACCGCGCCTCGGCGCCGTAGCGGGTCGGGGTGTAGTACCGCCGGTCGCGGACCGCGTCCGGGGCGTACTGCTGGGCGGCGATGCCACCCTGCACGTCGTGCGGATAGACGTACCCCTGGGCATGGCCGAGCTTGGCGGCGCCCTTGTAGTGGCCGTCGCGCAGATGGGCCGGGACGGGTCCCGCGAGCCCCTTGCGCACGTCCTCCTGCGCGGCGGAGATCGCCAGGGTCGCCGCGTTGGACTTGGGGGCGAGCGCCAGGGCGATGGTGGCGTGGCTGAGGGTGAGCGCCGCCTCCGGGAACCCGATCATGGCCACCGCCTGGGCGGCGGCCACGGCGGTCGGCAGCGCGGTGGGGTCGGCCAGACCGATGTCCTCGCTGGCCGAGATCATCAGCCGGCGGGCGATGAACCGCGGGTCCTCCCCCGCCTCGATCATGCGGGCCAGGTAGTGCAGAGCGGCGTCCACGTCGGAGCCGCGGATCGACTTGATGAGCGCGCTGGCCACGTCGTAGTGCTGGTCGCCGTCCCGGTCGTACTTCACGGCGGCGCGGTCGACGGTCGCCTCCAGCGTCTCCAGCGTGATCTCCGCCTCGCCCGTGGCGATGGCCGCGCCCGCCGCGGCCTCCAGCGCCGTCAGGGCCCGGCGCGCGTCGCCGCCCGCGATGCGCAACAGATGAGCCTCGGCGTCCCCGGGCAGGGTGACCGCCCCGCCGAGCCCCCGCTCGTCGGTCAGCGCCCGGCGCAGCAGATCACGCAGGTCGTCATCGGTCAGCGATTCCAGGGTGAGCAGCAGGGACCGCGACAGCAGCGGGGAGATGATCGAGAAGTAGGGATTCTCCGTGGTGGCGGCGATGAGGGTCACCCAGCGGTTCTCCACGGCGGGGAGCAGGGAGTCCTGCTGGGCCTTGGAGAAGCGGTGGATCTCGTCGAGGAAGAGGACGGTCTCCTTGCCGAAGCCACCGGTGGCGCGACGCGCGCTCTCGATGACGGCCCGGACCTCCTTGACGCCCGCGGTGATCGCGGAGAGCTCGACGAAGCGCTTGTTGGTCGCCTTGCTGACCACGTACGCCAGGGTCGTCTTGCCGGTGCCGGGCGGACCCCACAGGATGACCGAGGACGCGCCGGCCGGACCGCCGCCCCCGTCGCCCACGAGGCGGCGCAGCGGCGAGCCCGGCTTCAGCAGGTGCTGCTGGCCGACGACCTCGTCGAGGACACGGGGACGCATCCGGACAGCGAGGGGGCTGCTGGACGGGTCCTTCTCCTGGCGGTCTTCGGCGGCTGCGGTAAAGAGGTCGGGCTCCACGTCATGAAGCCTATGCGACCCCACTGACAGTGCGGCGGGCCACCTCCGGAGATCCGTAGGTGCTCAGCTGGTCCAGAAGTCCCACCAGCGGGTCAGGATCAGCATGCCGATGATCCCGATCCACATCACCGGCAGCACCCACGGGAACTCGGTGAGCCCGTTCCGTAGCCAGGCCGGGGCCGGGAGAATGCGGTGCTTGACGTTGTGCGTGGTCACGTAGCAGAACATGACGATGGTGGCGACCCAGGCCAGGCAGCACCACAGGCAGAGCGAGTTGATGTTGTACAGCGACTGGTACTGGAGCCAGGTGCAGAAGCCGACGCCGAACAGCGTCCCGGCGTTCAGCCCGAGCCAGAACCAGCTGCGGAAGCGCGCGCCGGCGAGGAGCCCCATGCCGATCGCGATGATCATGCCGTACGTGACGAGGCCCAGCATCGGGTTGGGGAACCCGAACACGGAGGCCTGCTCGCTCTTCATGATGTTGCCGCACGCGACGACGGGGTTGAGGCTGCACCCCGGGGTGAAGGAAGGGTCCTCCAGCAGCTTGAACTTGTCGAGCGTGATGACCCAGGCGGCCAGCAGTCCGGCCGCGCCGGTGATCACCAGGAGCAGGGCGAGACCGCGTCCGGCCCCGAAGGTGCGCTTGCGGCCACCCTCGTCCTGATCGGAGGAGAGGTCGTGGTCTACCGCTGCAGTCGTCATATCGCCGTTCCATCACCGAGTGGTCAGCCGGGCATGGTCATTGTGCCGTACCCCCGTACGGATCAACCGTTCGATGGACATAAAGGAGTTCCCCCGCGAGCACTCCCCCGGGCGGGCTCCCGGGGTGGCGGGGCCGGGACGACGGAAGATGGACGAATCCCCTGCGCCGGTCCGGCGAAGCCGACCACGCGGGCGGCTCCAAGTCGGGGTCACCGGCCAGGATGAATTCCCTCCCGCCGGGTTGACGGCGGACGAGAAAGGCGCGGGCGGCAGGACCTCATGTCCTGCCGCCCGCGCCCCGCTCACGACTCGGTCAGCCGAGGCGCTTCGTCAGCTCCGCCGCGACCTCGGCCAGCTTCACCGGGCCCTGCTCGCCGGACTCCATGTCCTTGAGCTGGACGACGCCCTCGGCGAGATCGCGCTCGCCCGCGACCAGGGTGTAGCGCGCGCCCGAGCGGTTGGCGCTCTTCATCGCACCCTTCAGGCCGCGGCCGCCGAACGCGAAGTCGGCGGCGATCCCCGCGCGGCGCAGTTCGGTGACGACGCCGAACAGCACCCGGCGGGCCTCCTCGCCGAGCGGGACCGCGTACACGCTGGTGGTGTAGGGCAGGTCGAGCTCGATGCCCTCGGCCTCCAGCGCGAGAACCGTGCGGTCCACGCCGAGCGCCCAGCCGACGGACGGCAGCTCGGGGCCGCCGATCATCTCGGACAGTCCGTCGTAGCGGCCGCCGCCGCCCACCGCGGACTGGGCGCCGAGACCGTCGTGGACGAACTCGAAGGTCGTACGGGTGTAGTAGTCGAGGCCGCGCACCAGCTTCTCGTCGTCCTCGAAGGCCACCCCGGCGGTCGTGAGAAGCGCCCGGACCTCCTCGTGGTAGGCCTTGCACGCGTCGCAGAGGTGGTCGCGGAGCTTCGGGGCGTCCGTGAGCTGCTTCTGTACGTCGGCCCGCTTGTCGTCCAGGACGCGCAGCGGGTTGATCTCGATGCGGCGGCGGGTCTCCTCGTCGAGGTCGAGGTCCCGCAGGAAGGTCTGGAGCGCCTCGCGGTAGACCGGGCGGCACTCCTTGTCGCCCAGCGAGTTCAGCAGGATGCGGAACCGGCTCAGCCCGAGTGAGCGGTACGCCTGGTCGGCGAGGATGATCAGCTCGGCGTCCAGGACCGGGTCCTCGGTGCCGATGGCCTCGGCGCCGACCTGCGAGAAGTGGCGGTAGCGACCCGCCTGCGGGCGCTCGTAGCGGTAGTACGAGCCGGAGTACCAGAGCTTGACGGGGAGGTTGCCCGCCTTGTGGAGGTTGGCCTCCAGGGCCGCGCGGAGCACGGACGCGGTGCCCTCGGGGCGCAGGGCCAGCTGGGAGCCGCCCTTGGTGGTGAGGGTGTACATCTCCTTGGTGACGATGTCGGTGGACTCACCGACACCGCGTGCGAAGAGCTCCACGTTCTCGAAGCCGGGCGTCTCGATGTAGCCGTAGCCCGAGTCGCGCAGCGGGGCCGCGATGGCCTCGCGCACGGCGAGGAACGTCGCGGAACGGGGCGGGGTCAGGTCGTACGTGCCCTTGGGGGCCTGAAAGGTGCTCACGATTACGTCTCTCGTCTACATTCCTCGGCGCGGCGCCGCGTCCAGACCGTTCAGGAACGGGTTGGAGGCGCGCTCGCGGCCGATGGTCGTCTGGGGGCCGTGGCCGGACAGCACCACGGTCGAGTCGTCGAGCGGCAGGCACACACGGGCCAGCGACTCGAGGAGCTCGGCGTGGTCGCCGCCGGGCAGGTCGGTGCGTCCGACGGAGCCGGCGAAGAGCAGGTCGCCCGAGAAGAAGACCGGCGGAATGTCCGCGGCCTCGGGCATCCCGAACGTCACCGACCCCTTGGTATGGCCCGGCGCGTGCGAGACGCCGAACTCCAGACCGGCCAGGGTCAGCTTCGAGCCGTCGGTCAGCTCCTTGACGTCGTCCGGCTCCCCCACGGTCAGCTCGCCCATGAGAGGCATCCCGATCGAGCGGCCGAGCGCCTTCTCCGGGTCGCTCATCATGTAACGGTCCTCGGGGTGGATCCAGGCGGGGACGTCGTGGGCGCCGCAGACGGGGACGACCGAGGCGACGTGGTCGATATGGCCGTGGGTGAGGACGACGGCGACGGGCTTGAGCCGATGCTTCTTCAGCGTTTCCTCGACGCCCTGGGCGGCCTGGTGGCCCGGGTCGATGATCACGCACTCCTCACCGGCGGCGGGGGCGACCAGATAGCAATTGGTCCCCCAGGCCCCGGCGGGGAACCCGGCAATGAGCACGATCGTCCTTAATGTTCGTCCGGAGGATGCGGCAACGGCGAAGGATGCGGCAGATCAGAGCCTACCGGCGCTCCTCATGACACAGGTAACCCATATACGGTACGGGCAACTCAGGCCCTCATCTCACGACGTAACAAGGAGCCCAACCGGTGTCCAGCAGCGAACAGCGGCGGCGGCAGCTCGCCCGGGAAAAGTTCGAGCGCCAGCAGAAGCGCCGGGAGGAGGCCCGCAGCAGGACGAGGCGCATCACCGCGATCGTCGCGGCCTCGGTGGCCGTGGTCGCCGTCGTGGGCGTGAGCGCGTTCGTCGTGGCGGGCAAGGACGACGGCAAGGACAAGAAGAGCGACGCGGCGTCGAGCCAGAGCCCCGCTCCGGAGCCCTCCAAGAGCGAGAGCAAGGCTCCCACGCCGCCGATGAAGATCGACAAGAAGGCGACGTACTCGATGTCGCTCAAGACGAGCCAGGGCGACATAGCGTTCTCGATGGACGCGGCGAAGACTCCGGAGACGGTGAACTCCTTCAAGGCACTCGCCGACAAGGGCTACTTCGACGACACCAAGTGCCACCGGCTGACCACCCAGGGCATCTTCGTGCTCCAGTGCGGCGACCCGAAGGGCGACGGCACGGGCGGTCCGGGCTACAACATCCCGGACGAGAACCTGGACGCGCTCGGCAAGGCGGGCGCCGACGGCACGGTCGTCTACCCGCCGGGCACGGTGGCGATGGCCAACACCGGCCAGCCGGACTCCGGTGGCAGCCAGTACTTCCTGGTCTACAAGGAGACGAAGCTCCCGCCCACCTACACCCCGTTCGGCACGATGGACGACGCCTCGCTGAAGGCCGTCCAGAAGGTCGGCGAGGCCGGTGTCGAGGGCGGTGCGGGCGACGGCGCCCCGAAGAAGGCCGTGACGGTCGAGAAGGCTTCGGTCGAGAAGGGCTGAACCGGCGGGACGGGACCGGCGGTACGGCGACCGGCCGGGCGGCCACCGGCGGGGCGGAGCGCCGCCGGTGGCCGGAGGGAAGAATTTCGGCCGTGCTGAGTGCGGACAGCCGGGTGGCCGGTCGCCTAGATTGGCGTTGTGCAGGGCGGGCGATGCCCGCCCCAGGAAACTGTGGACGATGCCCGGGGGGCGAACCCCCTCGCAGGCATCAGGTGGAGGAGGCGCTGTGAGCAGCGACCCGTGGGGCCGCGTCGATGAGACGGGCACCGTGTACGTGCGTACGGCCGAGGGCGAGCAGGTCGTCGGATCGTGGCAGGCCGGTTCGCCCGAGGAGGCTCTGGCCTATTTCGAGCGCAAGTACGACGGCATTGTGGTCGAGATCGGCCTCCTCGAACGGCGGGTGAAGACCACCGATCTGTCGGCGAAGGACGCGACGACGGCCATCGACCACCTGCGGCAGCAGGTCGACGAGCACCACGCGGTGGGCGACCTCGACGCGCTGCGCAAGCGGCTGGACGCGCTCGTCGCGACGGTCGAGGCGCGGCGCGAGGAGCGCAAGGTCCTCAAGGCCAAGCAGACCGACGAGGCGAAGCACGCCAAGGAGGCGCTGGTCACCGAGGCGGAGGAGCTGGCGCAGAGCGAGCAGTGGCGCTCCGCGGGCGAGCGGCTGCGGGCGCTGGTGGACACCTGGAAGGGTCTCCCCCGCCTCGACCGCAAGTCGGACGACGAGCTGTGGCACCGCTTCTCGCACGCCCGCTCGGCGTTCTCCAAGCGGCGCAAGGCCCACTTCGCCGCGCTGGACGCCCAGCGCGAGGACGCCCGCAAGGCCAAGGAGAAGCTGGTCACCGAGGCCGAGGCGCTGTCCGGCTCCACGGACTGGGTGACCACGGCCGCGCGCTACCGCGACCTGATGACCGAGTGGAAGGCGGCGGGCCGCGCGCAGCGCGAGTCCGAGGACGACCTGTGGAACCGTTTCCGCGGTGCCCAGGACGTCTTCTTCGCCGCCCGCAGCGAGGTCTTCGCCGAGCGGGACGCCGAGCAGGGCGAGAACCTCAAGCTCAAGGAGGAGCTCGCCGCGGAGGCCGAGAAGCTGGTGCCGGTGAAGGACCTCAAGGCGGCCCGGGCCGCGTTCCGGTCCATCAACGAGCGCTGGGAGGCCATCGGCCACGTACCGCGTGACGCCCGCCCGAAGGTCGAGGGCCGGATGCAGGCGGTGGAGCGGACGCTCCAGGAGTCCGAGGAGTCGGAGTGGCGCCGGACGAACCCGGAGGCGCGGGCCCGCGCCGCGGGTCTGACCGGTCAGCTCCAGGCCGCCGTGGACAAGCTGCGCGGCCAGATCGACACCGCGCGCGCCCAGGGCAACAACGCCCGTGCGGACAAGCTGGCCAAGGAGCTGGAGGGCCGCCAGGCGCTGCTGGACCAGGCGCTCAAGGGCCTGGAGGAGTTCGGCGGCTGAGAGAGACGGCTGCCAGAAGGCCCCGGTACGCGATGCGTACCGGGGCCTTTCCGTTTGCCGCTGCTACGGCCTGCGGGCCGAGGTGACGCGGTAGACGTCGTAGACGCCCTCCACGCCGCGTACGGCCTTCAGGACGTGGCCCAGGTGCTTGGGGTCGCCCATCTCGAAGGTGAACCGCGAGGTGGCCACCCGGTCGCGGGAGGTCTGGACGGCCGCCGACAAAATGTTGACGTGCTGGTCGGAGAGGATCCGGGTGACGTCGGAGAGCAGCCGGGAGCGGTCCAGCGCCTCGACCTGGATGGCGACCAGGAAGACGGAGGACTGGGTGGGGGCCCACTCGACCTCCAGGATCCGTTCGGGCTGCTGCGAGAGCGACTCCACGTTGACGCAGTCGGCGCGGTGCACGGAGACGCCGCTGCCCCGGGTGACGAAGCCGATGATCGGGTCGCCGGGGACGGGCGTACAACAGCGGGCCAGCTTGACCCAGACGTCCTCGACGCCCTTGACGACGACGCCGGGATCCGCGTTGGCGCGGCGCTTGCTGCGACCGCCGTGCGAGGGCGGAGTGGACTCGGCGAGGTCCTCGTTGGCCTCGTCGTGGCCGCCGAGCGCCTGCACCAGCTTCTGGACGACGCCCGCCGCCGCGACATGGCCCTCGCCGATCGCCGCGTACAGCGAGGAGATGTCCGGGTAGCGCATCTCGTGGGCGAGGGTGACCAGGGAGTCGCCGGTCAGGATGCGCTGGATCGGCAGGTTCTGCTTGCGCATGGCGCGCGCGATGGAGTCCTTGCCCTGCTCGATGGCCTCGTCGCGGCGTTCCTTGGAGAACCAGGCGCGGATCTTGTTGCGGGCGCGCGGCGACTTCACGAAGCCGAGCCAGTCCCGGGAGGGTCCGGCGCCGGCCGCCTTGGAGGTGAAGACCTCGACCAGGTCGCCGT
This sequence comes from Streptomyces sp. McG3, assembly GCF_018619185.1. Lineage (GTDB taxonomy): Bacteria > Actinomycetota > Actinomycetes > Streptomycetales > Streptomycetaceae > Streptomyces. Next base: position 22,025 of record NZ_JAAXYC010000112.1, read on the forward strand.
TGTCGAGCGTCGATTCGAGCGGGACGAGCCGCCCGTTGACGCGTGCTCCTATGGTCCGGTGGCCGACCTCGGTGTGGACGGCGTACGCGAAGTCGACCGGGGTCGCGCCGGCCGGCAGCGCTATCACGTCGCCCTTCGGCGTGAAGACGAAGACCTCGTTGCGCGAGAGGTCGAAGCGCAGGGACTCCAGGAACTCGCTGGGGTCCTCGGTCTCCTTCTGCCAGTCCAGGAGCTGGCGCAGCCACGCCATGTCGTTGACGGTGTCCTGGCCGCGCCCGGTGTTCTTGGGGACGTCGGTGCGCACCTTGGAGGCGCCCGCGACGGCCTCCTGCTTGTACTTCCAGTGGGCGGCGATGCCGTACTCGGCGCGGCGGTGCATGTCGAACGTACGGATCTGGAGCTCGACGGGCTTGCCGCTGGGACCGATCACCGTGGTGTGCAGTGACTGGTACATGTTGAACTTGGGCATCGCGATGTAGTCCTTGAACCGCCCGGGCACCGGGTTCCACCGGGCGTGGACGGTGCCGAGCGCCGCGTAGCAGTCGCGGACCGTGTCGACGAGGACCCTGATTCCCACCAGGTCGTAGATCTCGGCGAAGTCGCGGCCTCGCACGATCATCTTCTGGTAGACGCTGTAGTAGTGCTTGGGGCGGCCGGTGACGGTGGCCTTGATGCGGGCGGCGCGCAGGTCCGCCTGGACCTCGTCGGTCACTATGGCGAGGTATTCGTCGCGCTTGGGGGCGCGCTCGGCGACGAGCCGGACGATCTCGTCGTACATCTTGGGGTAGAGGATCGCGAAGGCGAGGTCCTCCAGCTCCCACTTGATGGTGTTCATGCCCAGCCGGTGCGCCAGCGGGGCGTAGATCTCCAGCGTCTCGCGGGCCTTCTTCTCCTGCTTCTCCCGCTTGAGGTAGCGCATGGTGCGCATGTTGTGCAGGCGGTCGGCCAGCTTGATGACCAGGACCCGGGGGTCCTTGGCCATGGCGACGACCATCTTGCGTACGGTCTCGGCCTGTGCGGCCTCGCCGAACTTGACCTTGTCGAGCTTGGTGACGCCGTCGACGAGCAGGGCGACCTGGTCGCCGAAGTCGCGCCGCAGGGTGTCCAGGCCGTACTCGGTGTCCTCGACGGTGTCGTGCAGCAGGCCCGCCATCAGCGTCGCCGGGTCCATGCCCAGCTCGGCGAGGATCGTGGTGACGGCCAGCGGGTGGGTGATGTAGGGGTCGCCGCTCTTGCGCTTCTGGCCCCGGTGCCAGCGCTCGGCGACCTGGTAGGCCTTCTCGATCTGGCGGAGCGTGGCCGTCTCGATCTTGGGGTCGTTGCCCCGGACCGTACGCAGGAGGGGTTCCAGGACCGGGTTGTACGGGCTGGAGCGCTGTACGCCCAGTCGGGCGAGGCGGGCCCGCACGCGGTTGGAGGAGCCGCCGGTGCGGGAGGCGGACCCGGCGGTGGCCCCGGTCCTCGCGGGGGGCCCGGGGGCCGGGGGCTTGGGC
>NZ_JAAXYC010000583.1 GCF_018619185.1 Streptomyces sp. McG3
TGCGGACGGCGTCCGAGAGACGCTCGACGAGCAGGACGCCCGCACCCTCCGCCCAGCCCGTACCGTCGGCGGAAGCGGCGAACGCCTTGCACCGCCCGTCCGGCGACAGACCGCGCTGCCGGCTGAAACCGATGAACACGTCGGGTGTGGCGAGGACGGTCACCCCGGCGGCGAGGGCCATCGTGCACTCGCCCTGCCGCAGGGCGGTCACGGCGAGGTGCAGCGCGGTCAGCGACGACGAGCACGCGGTGTCGAGGGTGACGGCGGGACCTTCGAGGCCGAAGCTGTAGGCGATCCGGCCGGACAGAACGCTGCCCGCGTTGCCTGTGCCGATGAACGCCTCGACGTCCTGGGGCACTTGGTCCATCGGGGCGCCGTAGTCGTGGTACATGATCCCCGCGTAGACGCCGGTCCGGGTGCCCTTGAGGGACGTGGGGTCGATCCCGGCCCGCTCGATCGCTTCCCAGGACGTCTCCAGCAGCAGCCGCTGCTGCGGGTCCATCGCCAACGCCTCACGCGGCGAGATCCCGAAGAACCCCGCGTCGAACTCCGCCGCGTCGTAAAGGAACCCGCCCTCACGCACGTACGACTTCCCCGGAGCGTCCG
>NZ_JAAXYC010000113.1 GCF_018619185.1 Streptomyces sp. McG3
GTCCCGGTGGAGGGGGCGTGCGCGCTGGTCGCGGTGGGCCGGGACGGCAGCGAGGAGACGGTGGGCAGTTGGTCGGCCGGGGGCGTGGCCGGCGGTCCGGTCGAGGTGTCGGGCGGGGCGGCGCTGCGGCCGGAGGGCATCGACCACTTCGAGGTGCGGACGGCGGACGGGCGGCGGCTGGTAACGGCGACGCGGTGAGCCCGGGGTGCCGTTACTTCAGGAACTTGGAGAGCCTGCGGTCCGCCAGCGGTTTGCCGCCGGTCTGGCAGGTGGGGCAGTACTGGAGCGAGGAGTCGCTGAAGGAGACCTCCAGGATGGTGTCCCCGCAGACCGGGCAGGCCTCCCCGGTACGCCCGTGGACCCGCATCCCGGTCTTCTTCTCGGCCTTGAGCTTTCCGGCCTCCACCCCGCTGGAGCGGGTCACGGCGTCCTTGAGCGTGGTGCGCAGCGCGGTGTACAGGCGGGTGACGTCGTCCTCTCCGAGGTCGGCGGTCCGTTTGAACGGGGACATCTTCGCGACGTGCAGGATCTCGTCGCTGTAGGCGTTGCCGATGCCCGCGATGAGCGACTGGTCGCGCAGCGCGCCCTTGATCTGGCGGCGCTCCCCGGCGAGCAGCGCGGCGAACGCGTCGCGGTCGAAGGCGTCGGCGAGGGGGTCCGGGCCGAGGCGGGCGATGCCGGGGACGTCCATGGGGTCCTGGACGAGGTGGACGGAGAGGCGCTTCCTGGTGCCCATCTCGGTCAGGTCGAAGCCGTCGCCGTCGACGGTGACCAGGCGCAGGGCGAGGGGTCCCTTGCCGGGGCGGGGCGGGTCGGCCGGGAAGGAGTCCTTCCAGCGGAGCCAGCCGGCCCGGGCGAGGTGGGTGCACAGGTGGAGCCCGCCCGCCTCGATGTCGAGGAACTTGCCGCGGCGGACGACCGCGGTGACGGCCGTGCCCTCCAGGGCGGTCAGCGGCGGGTCGTACGTCTTCAGGACGCTGATCGCCAGCGGGAGGACGCGGGCGATCTCCTTGCCGACCAGGTGGTCGTCGAGGAAGACCCGCAGGGCTTCGACTTCGGGCAGTTCGGGCATGGCTCCAGACTGCCGCAGCCGGTGGGCGGCTGCCTGTCAGGACACCGGTGCGCGGTCCGTGCCGGTGATGACAGCGCCCAGCTCCGTGAACTCCGCCTCGACCGCGGCGGCGAGCCGGTCGAGGTCGGGCAGCGCCTTGCCGTCGGCGACCAGTCCCACGTGCACCCGACCGCCGTAGGTGGACAGGGCCACCGCCAGGGACTGGCCCCGGGCCAGCGGGGCCATGGGGTAGAGGGCGGTCAGCGGGCAGCCGCCCAGCGAGAGCGCGGAGCGGGGCAGCGGCACGCTGGTGACCAGCACGTCGAAGAGCATACGGGCGGCGTTGGCCGCCAGTGGTGCGCCGAACCGGTGCGCCAGTGGGGGCAGTTGGTCGGCCAGTACGGCGACGGCTCCGGCGCCCTTCAGGGGGCCGGCCGCCTTGTTGCGGTCCATCGCCGTCCGGACCGCCCGGAGCCGCCCGCGCGGGTCGGCCTCGGCGACCGGCAGGTCGAGCAGATAGGCGGAGAGCCGGTTGCCGGCGGCGGAGGCGCCACCGGGCCGACGGCGGGAGACGGGGACCAGGGCGCGCGGGTCGGCGGCGGACAGCGGTTCGCCGCGCCCTGCCATCCAGCGGCGCAGCGCACCGGCGACGACGGCGAGGAGGATGTCGTTGGCGGTGCCGCCCTCGGCGCGCCGGATCCGCTGGAGGTCCCCGGCGTCGAGGTCGGCGGTGGCCAGGCGGCGGGTGCCGCTGGAGGGCGCGGTGAGGGCGGTCGCGCCGCGCAGATCGAGGCGGCCCGCACGGACGACGGAGGCCCCCACGCCGAGCGCCCGGCCGACCTCGCCGATCCGGCCGAGGGCCATGCCCGCCATCTCCCGGGGGTCGGGCAGCCAGGAGCGGGGCGGGACGGCGGGGCGGCCCCGGGCAGCGGTGCGGGCGCTGGTGACGGCGGCGATCTCGTCGAAGATCCCGGCCCCGATGGCGACCGCCCGCATCCCGTCGGCCAGGGCGTGGTGCAGTTTGACCAGGACGGCGAAGGGGCCGCCCGCCGCGCCGCCGATGAGATACATCCGCCAGGGTGGCAGCCCGCGCCCGAGCGGTCGCTCCATCAGTTCGCCGGCCAGCCGGCCGGCCTCCGCCATGAAGTCGCCGTCGCCCACGACGACGCGCCGGACGTGCCGGTGCACGTCGAAGTCCTTGTCCACGGTCCAGGCCTTGCCGCCGACCGGCAGCAGGACGTCCCGTACGCACATGCGCAGCCGGGGGATCGCGGCGGCGCGGGCGCCGAGCAGACCGAGGATCCGCTCCGGAGCGACGCCGGGCGCCGGCGCGAAGACGGCGAGCGCGCCGAGGTGCATCGGATGGGCGTCCGATTCGAGGTGCCAGAAAGCGAGGTCGAGCGGGGCGAGGAGCTCGGTACCCATCGGGGGCCTCATGTCGTCGAAGGCGGCAGGGCCGGGGTGCGGCCGGCCCCCGCAGTCAATCGTTTACGGTCGATTACGGTCAAGCACAGACATGTTACGTACTGTTACAGCTTGGTGGGTGACTCAGCGGGCCGGAATGAGGAACTCGCACCACACACATTTGCCGCTGCCGCGGGATTCCACGCCCCAGACGTCGGCCAGCCGGTCGACCAGCATCAGGCCGCGTCCCGACACTCCCGACTCCCCCGCGTCGCGGCGCCGGGGCAGTGCGCTGGAGCGGTCCTCGACGTCGACGCGCAGCCGTCGCTCGGTTCCGGCGAGCACCCGGATCGTCACGACGGCGCCGCCGTCGGTGTGCATGAGCGCGTTGGTGATCAGTTCGTCGGCCGCGAGTTCGATCTCGTCGGCCCGGTCCTTCGCTCCCCAGGCCCGGACCGCGGCCCGGATCATGTGCCGGGACGAACTCAGCGCCTCGGGGTCGTTCTGGGCGACGTGCTGCTGGAGGCGACCGCCCGGCTGCGGGGCGTGCGCGGCCCGGCGGCGCAGCAGCAGGACCGCGACATCGTCCTGGCCGCCGCGCTCGTCGACGGTGTCGCAGAGCTGGTCGGCCAGCTTCTGGAGGTCCTGGGGGCCGTTGGTGACGAGGGCGGTGAGCTGTTGCATGCCTTCGTCGAGGTCGGAGCCCGGCAGCTCGACGAGGCCGTCGGTGAACAGGACCATCGTCTGGCCGGGGTCCAGTTCGACCGTGCCGACCGGGTACTCCAGCCGGCCGAACTCCGCCGAGAGGCCGAGCGGCAGCCCGCCCTCGGACGGCATCCTGCGGCAGCTCCCGTCCACGTCCCGCACCAGCGGGTCGACGTGTCCGGCGCGGACCAGTTGGACGACACCGGTGGTGAGGTCGACCTCGGCGTAGGTACAGGTGGCGAAGCGGTCGGTGTCCAGTTCGTGGAGGAAGACGGAGGCGCGCGCCATGACCGTGGCGGGACTGTGCCCCTCGGCGGCGTACGCGCGCAGGACGATCCTGAGCTGCCCCATGACGGCGGCCGCGTGGGTGTCGTGCCCCTGGACGTCCCCGATGACGGCGCCGACCCGGCCGCCGGGCAGCGGGATCAGGTCGTACCAGTCGCCGCCGATGTCGCGGCCGAGGCGGGCCGAGCGGTAGCGGACGGCGACCTGCGCCCCGGGCACGGCCGGGATCCGGCGCGGCAGCATCGCCTGCTGGAGGCCCTCGGCGAGGTCGTGCTCCTGTTCGTAGAGCATCGCGCGCTGGAGGCTCTGGGCGATCGAGGTGCCGAGCGCCATCAGCAGATTGCGCTCGTCGGCGGTGAAGCCTCCCTTGTCCCGGTAGAGGAGGCCGAGTGCGCCGATCGGACGGGCCTGCGCGATCAGCGGCATGTAGGCGGCGGAGGTGATCCCGAGGTGGCTGATGTCGGGCCACAGGATCGGATAGGAGGTGGCGAAGTCCTCGGCGGACTCGATGAAGCGGGGCGTCAGGGTGCGCACAACTTCGCTCATCGGGTACTGCTCGTCCACCCGGGTGTACCGGGTACCGGGGACGTACGAGCCTTTGGGGCCGTCGGCCACGAGGTGGATGCGGCCGGACTCCAGCAGGCCCATGACGAGGCTGGTGGCTCCGAGGTGGGCGAGCCCCTGGGAGTTCTTGAGTACGGCGATGACGTCCTTGACGGTACGGGCGTGGGCCAGCGCGGCGGTGGTGCCCTCGACCAGGCTGGTGCGCCGGCGGCGGTCCTCGTCCAGCTCGCGCCGGGCGGTGGAGTCGGCCAGTTCCTGGGTGGCGTCGCGGACGATGCCGATGATGCGGCGGGGCCGGCCGGTGCCGTCCCGGCGGACGAAGCCCTGGGTGTGGGTCCAGCGCAGCGTGCCGTCGCGCCGCTGGATGCGGAAGTACGCGCCGTAGTCGGTGCGACCGCTCTTCAGGGCGTGCGAGACCATCCCGTCCAGACGCTGCGCCTCGTCCGTCGGCACGCGCGGCGCCAGCGAGGCCGGCCGGTCGTCGTACTCGTCCGCGGTCAGGTCGAACACGTCGAGGGCGGCCTGGTCCATGTGCATGAGGCCGGTGTCAAGATCCCAGTCGAAGCTGCCCATACGGTTCAGGGCGAGGCTGAGGTCCGGGTGGGCGGGCCAGTCGTCGGGGAGTGACAGGGCACCCGCTACCCGATCATCCATGTGGGCCACTCTGCCACCATTTATCCGATTCTTCTTGTCCGATTCGTCGATGGTTCCGTACGCACCCGGGGGCGGCGCCGTACGCGCGCCGCCCCCGGGGCCCCTCCCCCCGGCGGTCCGGTCCGGTCAGCCGGCGAACACGTCGTCGAGGCCCGCTTCCATGGGCTCGTCCGGCTCGGCGGTCACTTCCGGCTCAAGGGGGCCGTCGGGCCCCGCGGGCTCGTCAGGCTCGGCGGGGAAGACCTGGGTCGGCTCCGGCGCGACATCGGGGTCGCCCTCCTCCTCGTACTCCCACGGCTCCTCGGGCGGCGTGTCACCGAAGTCGTCGGACGGCTCCGGCGGCCCGGGATCCGTGGGCTCCACCGGCTCGGAGGGGGCCGGCCCGGTCGGGGCGGTGTCCGGGGGCGCGGATTCCGAGGGGCGGCCCGGCGACGGGAAGAGCAGATCGGCGTCGGGCTCGAAGGGCGGCGGGTCGTCCGGGGTGCGGTCGCGGCCGCCGCTGTCGCCGATGGCCCGCTCGATCCAGGTGTTGTCGTCGGCGTTGACGATGATCAGGCTGGTGGCCGCCTTGACTCCGGGCTCGACGGCCACGATGCGTGCGGGGTCGTAGCCGGGCCAGCGCTCCCCCCGGTGGGCGATCTTCCCGTCGGCGACCACGGGCGGGGCCAGCGGGTTGCCGCAGGCGCAGCGCACGCGGGGCATCCCCCGGCTGTCGACCAGGACGGCGGTGCCCGCCTGGAGCACGGCCTGGAAGGCGGTGGCCGAGCCGGCGCTGTAGCCGTGATTGGTGACCTGGGCGTCGGCGCGCAGGACGACCGGGGTGAGGGACTTCAGGTAGCCCGGGATCTGCACGGCCTCGATGCCGGACACGTCGGCGAAGGCACCTGCCTTGCCCTCGTCGTCGGCCAGGAGGGAGGCCTGCTGTTCGACGTCGCAGGCGGCGACCGACCGGGTGCCGCCGTAGAGCCCCGGCACGGCGCCGGACACCGGATGGACCGTCCGGGTGGCGGAGGTCGGTTCGGCGTCCGGCGCACCGGTGGGGGACGGGGAGGCCGTCGCCCGCGCCGTGGAAGCGGTGAACGGACCGGGGCCGGGGGACGCGAGCGGCTGGAGGAGGACGTCCTTGGCCTCCGCGGTGCCCGTGGTGCCCTTCGCCGTACGGTCGCCGCCGCCTCCGCAGCCGGCGACGGCGAACAGCACTCCGGCGGACAGCGCGGCGAGCGCGGTACGCCGGATACGTCCTGGTGAGCGCACAGAGCTCTCCTGCCTGTCCCTGGGGAGCGGATGGGTGTCACCATCTGTGCCGCACCGAGCACGGTCCCGCAAGCGGAACAGCGGGCCACCACCCAGTCTTGAACGCGTTCAATAAACCCTCTACTCTCACTCTCGGGACTTGAACACGTTCAAAGCAGGGGGAAGTCGTGTCCGCACTGGTCAACGCCATCGTGATGCTGGGCATGCTCGTCGTCGTGCCGGCGGGGCTGCGGCTGACCGGACAACAGGAGCTGGACCGGATCCGGCGGCTCTGGCCCCTGTTCGCCGTGCCGGGCGCCGTCGCCCTCTGGCTGCCGCGCTCCACCGCGGCCACGGCGCTCGCCTGCTGCTACGCGCTGGGAGCCGTCCTGCTCGCCCTGCACGCCCCGCGCCGGGCGATCCGCGGCCGGGACCTCGACCCGGCGGGGATCGCGCTGCTCACCGCGCTGGTCACCCCGGCCATCGCCGCGGTCGCCCTGGTCGCCGAACGGTCGGGGCACGAGCTGTTCGGGTTCGGCCTCGGCATCCTCGCGCTGACCGTGCCGCACTTCCACTTCGCCGGGTTCGCCGCCGCCCTGATCGCCGGGCTGGTCTGCCGGGTCTCCGACGGCCCCGCGGGCCGCTTCGCCGCGCTGAGCGTGCCGCTGGGCACCCTGCTCGTCCTCGTCGGGTACTTCGTCGGCGACTGGGCCGAGCTCGCCGGGGCCCTCGTCCTCACGGCCGGCATGTGGACGGTCGGCCTGCTGACCTGGCGCATGGGGCGCGACGGCGGCCGGGACCGGACGACGCGGCTCCTGCTGTTCGCCTCCGCCGCCGTCCTGGTGGCGACGATGCTGCTCGCCCTGAGCTGGGCGCTCGGCGAGGCGACCGGACTGCCCCACCCCACCCTGACCTGGATGGCCGCCACCCATGGCCTGGGCAACGCGCTGGGCTTCGCGCTCTGCTCGCTGCTGGCCTGGCGGCGCATCCGCACCGAGGAACCCGACCGCACCGGAGGCAGGACCGCATGAGCACCCTCACCTACCCGGAGGTCGGCGCGACCCGCCTCGGCCCGCTCCCCCGGGGTTACCACCACCTCCACCACCGCGCCCCGGTCGGCCGGGGCGCGACGGACTTCGCCACCGCCGGAGCGGCGATAACCGAGTGGCGGATGCACATCGCCTCGGGCGCGCGGGTCGAGGCCACGGCACGACGCGCGGAGCCGGGCGGCAGCGTCCGGGTCTCCCTCGGCCTCGGGCCGCTGCGCCTCACCGCCCCCTGCGAGGTCATCTGGACGGCGTACGGGGAAGACGGCCGCACCGGCTTCGGTTACGGCACCCTCGCCGGGCATCCGGAACGCGGCGAGGAGTGCTTCGTGGTGGACCTCGCGGACGACGGCACCGTGTGGTTCACGGTGCTGGCGTTCTCGCGCCCCGCGACCTGGTACGCCCGGCTCGGCGGACCGCTCGTGCCCCTCGTGCAGCACTGGTACGCGCGCCGGCTCGGCCGCACTCTGCGCCGGATCGTCGCCGGGAGCTGACCCGCCCGGCGGCGCCCTGGCCGATACTGGCAGGGATGGAATGGTTCACCGCGGACGGCTACTGGCTGAGCCGGCTGATCTTCCAGCGGGCTCTGGCCGTGGTCTATCTGGTCGCCTTCCTCTCCGCCGCGCTCCAGTTCCGGGCGCTGATCGGCGAGCGCGGCATGCTGCCCGTCCCCGAACTGCTGCGGCGCACGCCCTGGCGGGCCGCCCCGGGGCTCTTCCGGCTCCACTACTCGGACCGCTTCTTCGCCGGCGCCGCCTGGAGCGGCTGCGCCGTATCGGTGGGCCTGATCGCCGGTCTCGACGGGCTGCTGCCGCTGTGGGGCGGCATGCTGCTCTGGGCGCTGCCGTGGGTGCTGTATCTGTCGATCGTCCAGGTGGGGCAGGTCTGGTACGGATTCGGCTGGGAGTCGCTGTTGCTGGAGACGGGGTTCCTGGCGGTCTTCCTCGGCACCGGGGACACGGCCGCGCCGGTGCTGGTGCTGTGGCTGCTGCGGTGGCTGCTGTTCCGGGTGGAGTTCGGCGCGGGGCTGATCAAGATGCGCGGGGACGCGTGCTGGCGGAAGCTGACCTGCCTGGACTACCACCACGAGACGCAGCCGATGCCGGGGCCGCTGAGCTGGTTCTTCCACCATCTGCCGGGGCCCGTGCACCGGGTGGAGGCCGCCGCCAACCACTTCACCCAGCTGCTGGTGCCCTTCCTGCTGTTCACCCCACAGCCGGTGGCGAGCGCGGCGGCCGGCCTGATGGTCCTCACCCAGCTCTGGCTCGTCCTGTCGGGGAACTACGCCTGGCTGAACTGGCTCACCATCGCGCTGGCGCTTTCCGCGATCGACTGGACCCCTCTGGCCGGGCCGCCGCCCGCCCAGGTCGCGCCGCCCCTCTGGTACGAGGTGGTGGTCATCGCGGTGACCGCTCTGGTCCTCGTGCTCAGCTACCGCCCGGTGCGCAATCTGCTCTCGCGGCGGCAGGCGATGAACCGGTCCTACGATCCCCTGCACCTGGTCAACACCTACGGGGCGTTCGGCTCCATCAGCCGGATGCGCCTGGAGGTCGTGGTGGAGGGCAGCGCCGATCCGGTGGCGCACGAGGGGGCCGAGTGGCGGGAGTACGGCTTCCGCGGCAAGCCGGGCGATCCACGGCGGCTGCCGCGCCTGTTCGCCCCGTACCATCTGCGGCTCGACTGGATGATGTGGTTCGCGGCGCTCTCCCCCGCGTACGCCCGCCCCTGGTTCGGGCCCTTCGCCGAGCGGCTGCTCGACGGCGACCGGGACACGCTCCGGCTCCTCGGGCACGACCCGTTCCCCGACGGACCGCCCCGGCAGGTGCGCGCCCGGGTCTTCCGCTACCGGTTCACCGGGCTCCGGGAGCTGCGGGCCACCGGATGCTGGTGGCACCGCACCTACGTCCGGGAATTCCTGCGGCCCGTCTCCCGGCCGCTGCCGCCGGAGCGGGAGGGCGGGGAGACGGGCCGCGGGACGCGCTGAGCGGTCAGTCGATGCCGGGCAGGATGTGCGGCTCGGCGAGGTCGTCCTCGTATCCGGCGAGCCGGATCGGGGCGGACCTGGCCCAGACCTCGATGTTCCGCAGCTTCTCGGGGCGGCCGGGCCGTCCGGCGTTCCGTTCGGCGGGGCGCATTTCGCGCTCGGTCAGTTCCGGTGTCGTCACCGCGCACTCCTTCGTGTCGCGTCGCCCGGGGCGTCGCCGTCGCTCCGGCGGCGATGCCGGGGCGCGACCGCCCCGCGCGGGGCAGGGGCTGGGATATGTCGGTCGCGGTGGCGCCGGTTCGGGGCGGAACAGCGGCCGGGTTACCGACCATGTCCCAGGACGGTCGGGGAACCTTCGTGGGCTCCTCGATGACGTCCGTTCGCCTCAGCCTAACCAAATGAGCGCCACCGCGCTCGATAGAACGTGTGCGGTAGGTCACTTTCGGCCACCGGATACAGCGAAAACCCGGCCCAGGAAACATCCTGGGCCGGGTTTTCGGCGCTCGCACGGGGCCGATGGGCAGGTTGAGCCGTTCGGGTTACCAGTTGGCGGGGGCGTAGTCCTTGAGGAAGCATCCGTAAAGGGCCTCGCCGCCCTCACCGCGCACGATCGGGTCGTAGACCCGGGCCGCGCCGTCGACCAGGTCGAGGGGCGCGTGGAAGCCCTCCTCGGCGAGACGCATCTTGTCCGGGTGCGGGCGCTCGTCGGTGATCCACCCGGTGTCCACGGCCGTCATCAGGATGCCGTCCTTCTCGAACATCTCCTGGGCGCTGGTGCGCGTCAGCATGTTGAGCGCGGCCTTGGCCATGTTGGTGTGCGGGTGGCCGGCGCCCTTGTAGCCGCGGCCGAAGACGCCCTCCATCGCCGAGACGTTGACGACGTACGCGTGCTTCGCGGCGGTCGCCGCCATCGCCGGGCGCAGCCGGCTGATCAGGATGAACGGCGCGGTGGAGTTGCAGAGCTGGACTTCGAGGAGCTCGATCGGCTCGACGTCCTCGACCGTCTGGACCCAGCTGTTGGTGTCGTGCAGATCGGGGACGAGGCCGCCCGCGTCGATCGCGGTGCCCGCGGCGATCCGGGCCGGCGAGGCGGAGCCGGTGACCAGGGCGAGGTCCGTGACCTCCTGGGCGCTGAGCCGTTCCTTGCGGGCGGCGGGCAGGGCCGCGACCCGGTCGACCGTGCCGCTGCCGAAGGTGCCGATGACCTCGGCGACGGGCAGTTCGCCCGCGGGCAGCGGGGCCGACTCCGCGTTGACCAGCTCGCTGTAGGCGCCCGGGGAGCGGCGCACGGTCTGGGCCGCGTTGTTGATCAGGATGTCCAGCGGGCCCTCCGCGGCGACCGAGTCGGCCAGCGCGACGACCTGGGCCGGGTCGCGGAGGTCGATGCCGACGATCTTCAGCCGGTGGATCCACTCGTCGCTGTCCTCCATCGCCTTGAAGCGGCGGATCGCGTCGTTGGGGAAGCGAGTGGTGATGGTGGTGTGAGCGCCGTCGCGCAGCAGCCGCAGCGCGATGTACATGCCGATCTTCGCCCGGCCGCCGGTGAGCAGCGCCCGGCGCCCGGTCAGGTCGGTGCGGGCGTCGCGGCGGGAGCGGTTCTCCTTGGCGCACGACTGGCAGAGCTGGTGGTAGAACGCGTCGACCTCGACGTACCGCGTCTTGCAGATGTAGCAGGATCGGGGCCGCTGGAGGATGCCCGCGATCTCGGCCTGGGCGGAGGAGGAGGGCAGCACGCCCTGCGTCTCGTCGTCGATGCGCTCCGCCGAGCCGGTCGCCGTGGCCTCGGTGACGGCCCGGTCGTGGGCGGTCTTCGCGGCGCGGCGCTCCTGGCGGCGGCGCTGCTTCACGGTGCGGTAGATCCCGGCGGTGGCGCGGCGGACCGCGATGGCGTCCGGGTGGTCCACCTCGATCCGGTCGAGCTCGTCGAGCACGCTCAGGCAGACGGCCAGCCGCTCCGGGTCGATACCGGGACCGAGCTCCTCGATTCCGGGAGCGAGCTCCGGGCTGTCCTCTGTCACCGTCATTGCCGTTCCTCTGTCATCTTCTCGCCGCGGATCGTGGATCACCGCAGGCCGAAACACCCCGCCCAAGTTTGCCATGCGCGGGCCACTGCTCTGTTCGAGAGGCGTACGGGCGCCGTACGGGCGGCCCCGGGCGGAGGGCGCCGGACAGGCCTCCGGAACAAGCGGAAGAAAATAAGTGAAAGAAGGTACGCATGACTTCGCGAGGACCGGGCAGGCGACCGTCCGACACATTGGGCAGCAGGGAGGGCGACACCATGAAGGCGATGTCTGCACAAGCCACCGGAACGAAGCCGCTGAGCGACAGCGACAGCCGGACCGGTGCGCGGGCGGCGGACGTCACCACCGGAGACCTGCCCTGGGTCGAGGACGCGGGAAAGATCGCCCCGCAGGACGCACGGGCCCTGTCGAAGATCTTCTTCGACCGGATCCAGGTCCTGGAGGAGGGCACCCATGAGCACCAGTACGCGCGCAACACCCTGATCGAGATGAACCTCTCCCTGGTGCGCTTCGCCGCCTCCCGGTTCCGCAACCGCGGCGGCGACGACACCGAGGACATCATCCAGGTCGGCACGATCGGCCTGATCAAGGCGATCGACCGGTTCGACCTGTCCCGCGAGGTCGAGTTCGCCACCTTCGCCGTGCCTTACATCGTCGGGGAGATCAAGCGCTTCTTCCGCGACACCACCTGGTCGGTGCATGTGCCGCGGCGGCTCCAGGAGCTGCGGGTGGACCTCGCCAAGGCGAAGGAGCAGCTCTCCGCGGAGCTCGACCGCGACCCCACCGTCAAGGAGCTGGCCGCCCACCTCGACCTCCCCGAGGAGGAGATCATCGAGGGGCTCGTCGCCGCCAACGGCTACTCGGCCGGTTCGCTCGACACCCCCTCCGCGGAAAGCGACTCGGGCCAGGAGCAGCGGGCGTACGCCGATGTCCTCGGCGAGGCCGATCCGGGCATGGAGACCGTCGAGAACCTGCACACCCTGGCCCCGCTGCTCGATCAGCTCGACGACCGGGAGCGCCGGATCGTGCAGATGCGGTTCGGGGCGGAGATGACGCAGTCGCAGATCGGCGCGGAGCTCGGCGTCTCGCAGATGCATGTGTCGCGGCTGCTCAGCAGGATCGTCCAGCAGCTCCGCAAGGGGATGAGCGTCGAGGCGTGATCCCGCACGACCCTTCCGGCTTCGGGCCGGAATCCAGCCGTCCGCCCTTCCGGGCGGGCGGCTTCGTGCTGTCCGCACGTCGGTCCGGTCCACCGAGGAGTCCGTGGCTCGCATATGCTTCCTGACGATCAGGCCGGACGCACCGTGCCGTCGCGCGAAAGGGTGGAGGCTTGACCGAGTCGCCCGTGGGCACATCTCCGATCCCTGTGGGCATCCCCGGCATCCCCACCCAACAGGTTGGCATCCCCCACCGTCCCGAGGCCCCGCTGTGGAACCTCGACGCGTCGATCCTGCTCGTGGAGGACGACGCGGGTGACGCGCTGCTCGTCGAGGAGATGCTCACCGACAGCGAGCTGGATTCCGCCCTCACCTGGTGCAAGACCCTGGCCGAGGCGCGCGCCTTCCTGAGCGCGGCCACCACTCCGGTGTGCGTGCTCCTGGACCTGCACCTCCCCGACGTCCACGGCCTGGACGCCGTGCGCCAGATACTGGAGTCCGACGGCGACGCGGCGATCGTCGTCCTCACCGGCCTGGAGGAGTCCGGCACCGGGCTCCGCGCGGTCGCCGGCGGTGCCCAGGACTACCTGGTCAAGGGCCGCCTGGGCCCGGAGATCCTCTCGCGCGCGGTCCGCTACGCCCTGCAGCGCAAGGAAGTGGAACGGGCCGCCGCCGCGCTGCGCGCCAACCAGCTGATCGCCCAGGAGAACGCCCGGCTGGAGCGCGGGCTGCTGCCCGTCCCCCTGCTGCGGGACGACCGCTTCCGGGCGCGCGCCCGCTACGAGCCGGGGCGGGTCCACGGGCTGCTGAGCGGTGACTTCTACGACGTCGTGCAGACCGCGGACGGCACGGTGCACGCGGTGATCGGCGATGTCTCCGGGCACGGGGCCGCCGAGGCCGCGCTCGGTGTGTGTCTGCGGGTGGCCTGGCGCACCGCCGTGCTGTGCGGTACGTCCCACCCGGAGCAGATAGCCCTGCTGGAGGAGATCCTGGTCGCGGAGCGCTCGGACTCGCATGTCTTCGCCACCGTCACCTCGCTGGCGTTCCCGCCCGGGCAACGGCACGCGCAGGTCCTGCGGGCCGGTCATCCCGGCCTGCTGCTGCGTGAGGGTACGGACGTGACCTGGGTCGAGCCCGAGGGCGGTATGGCGCTCGGGCTACTGCCCGGGGTCGGCCGCTGGCCGACCGTCGACATACCGCTGGCGCCCGGCGCCGGTCTCGTACTCTTCACGGACGGGCTCTTCGAGGGGCGCGACGGCCCCGACAGCCGCCTCGGCGAGGAAGGGCTGCTCGCGATGGCACGGGCCAACGGGCACCTGCCGGCCCGCTCGTTCGTCGACGCCCTGGTCGCCGGGGCCGCGGAGGGGGCCGCCCCCTACGGCGGTCTCGCGGACGATGTGGCCGTTCTGCATCTGGGCTGGGGATCGGAATCCGATGAACGGTGACATGACGAGACAACCGGCTCCGGGCGGCCTGGCCGCGCGGCTGTCGGTACAGAACTGGGTCCATCTCATACTCGGCGGATTCATCGTGGTGGTCTGCGCCTGTCTGGTGATCGGCGGGCTGGTGATGGCCCGGATCTCCGACCGCACGACCGAGCTGGTGGACCGCATCCAGCCCGCCAGATCCGCGTCCTTCCAGCTCCAGAACTCCCTGCTCGACCAGGAGACCGGGATCAGGGGATTCGCGCTGACCGGCGACGACTCCTTCCTCGAACCGTACGAGACAGGGAAGGCCGCCGAGCAGGAGCGTCTCGCACAGGTCCGGCGGCTGGTGGGCCCCGGCAGCCGGTACGCCGACGACCTCGACGCCATCGCCTCCGCCGCCGAGAAGTGGCGGCGCAGCAAGGCCGAGCCGCTGATCGCGACGGTGCGGGAACGAGGACCGAGCGAGGCCGCGACCTCTGCCCAGTTGCAGCGCAGCAAGGCGGACTTCGACCAGCTGCGGCAGGCGTACGGCGCCCAGCAGGGGCATCTCGCCGAGGCCCGCGACCAGGCGCGCAGCGACCTCGGCACGGCGCGCACCACCCGTGACCGGGTGGTGATCGCGCTGGTCACCGTCTTCGTGCTGACCGTGGCGGCGCTGAGCCTGCTGCTCCACCGGGTGGTGGGCGTCCCGCTGAACCGGCTGCGCGCCGCCTCGGACCGCGTCAGGTCGGGAGCCTTCGGAACGCGGATCGAGATCAAGGGGCCGTCCGACGTGCAGGCCGTGGCCTGGGCCGTGGAGGAGATGCGGCGGCGGCTGGCCGACGAACTGGCCGAGGCGCAGGACCGCGAGGCCCTGCTCGCGGAGCAGACGGAGGAGCTGCGCCGTTCCAATTCGGAGCTGGAGCAGTTCGCGTACGTCGCCTCGCACGACCTCCAGGAGCCGCTGCGCAAGGTCGCGTCCTTCTGCCAGCTCCTGGAGAAGCGGTACGGCGAGGAGCTCGACGAGCGGGGCAAGCAGTACATCGCCTTCGCGGTGGACGGCGCCAAGCGGATGCAGGTCCTCATCAACGACCTGCTGACGTTCTCGCGGGTGGGCCGGGTGCAGGAGAGCTGGAAGCCGGTCGATCTGGACCGGGCCCTGGACCGCGCCCTGGGCAATCTGACCCTCGCGATCGAGGAGTCGGGGACCGTGGTCGAACGGCCCGATTCCCTGCCGGAACTGCTCGGGGACGCGACCGCCCTCACCATGGTCTGGCAGAACCTCGTCGGCAACGCGGTGAAGTTCCGCAGGGAGGGCGTCCCGTGCCGGATCTCGGTCGCCTGCGTCCGCGAGGACGCGGACTGGCACCTGACGGTGTCGGACAACGGGATCGGGATCGCACCGGAGTTCGCGGACAAGGTGTTCGTCATCTTCCAGCGGCTGCACGCCCGTGACGAGTACGAGGGCACGGGCATCGGCCTCGCGCTCTGCCGGAAGATCATCGAGTTCCACGGTGGCCGGATCTGGCTGGAGCCCGAACCGGGCGAAGGCACCCGCATCCACTTCACCCTGCCCGTGGCGCCCGAGGCGCCCACGCACACCGCGGCGGAGCTGCTCGCTCCCGCCCTGCCCACCAGCAAGCCGGGAGATCCTTCGTGAACACCCCTGTCCAGCCCATCGAGGTCCTGCTCGTCGAGGACGACCCCGGCGACGAGCTGATGACCCGTGAGGCCTTCGAGGACAACAAGATCCGCAACACCCTGCACGTCGTGCGCGACGGACAGGAGGCGCTGGACTTCCTCTACCAGCGCGGCGAGTACACCGAGGCCCCCCGCCCGGACCTCGTGCTGCTGGACCTGAACCTGCCCAAGTACGACGGCCGGCAGGTGCTGGAACAGATCAAGGGCGACCCCGAACTCGCCCTCATCCCCGTGGTCGTGCTCACCACGTCCTCGGCCGAGGAGGACATCCTGCGCAGCTACAAACTCCACGCCAACGCGTACGTGACGAAGCCGGTGGACCTCGACCAGTTCATCGCCGCGGTGCGCCAGATCGACGAGTTCTTCGTGACCGTGGTGCGGCTGCCCGGACGTGCGTAGGATCGGTCCGGATCTCCTGGAGTGGGATCGTTCGCCAGGGGTAGACGAATGGCGGAAAAGGTCCCCGACCTCACTGCGGCGCCCTGGCTGGAGCACATGAACGAACAGGTCACCTCCCCACCGGAAGACCCGGGTCAGGGGCTGGCTACCGCCGAGGTACTGCTCAGCGCCGAGGTCTTCGACGGCGAGCCTGGCTGCATCGCACTGGCCCGTGCGCTCGCCGACCGGTTCCTGACGCGGCTCGCGGTGGAGTGCCTCGCCCCGATCGGCGAGCACACGCGCAGCGATCTGATGCTGGCCGTGAGCGAGCTGGTCACCAACGCCGACCGCTACAGCCACGGCCCCTATCTTCTGGAGCTGGAGGGCAACGCGCAGCTCATCAGCGTCACGGTGTACGACAGCAGCACCGCGATGCCCGTGCTGTACGCCCCCGATCCGTCCCGCCTCGGCGGTCACGGCATGGAGATCGTGGTGGCCCTGTGCGACCGGCTCACGGCCGAGCGGGTGCCGGTGGGCAAGCGGATCCGGGCGGAGTTCCAGCTCAGCACCTGAGCCCGGCCGGCGTCACTCAGGCGTCGAGCACGGCGGTGGCCTCGATCTCCACCAGGTGTTCGGGGATGTCCAGGGCCGCGACGCCCACCAGGGTGCCGGGCGCCTCGGGCGTAATGCCCAGTCTCGCGGCAGCCCGGGACACGCCCTCCAGGAACGCGGGCATCTTCTCGGGCGTCCAGTCCACGACGTACACGGTCAGCTTCGCCACGTCGTCGAAGGTGCCGCCGACCGCGGCGAGGGCCGTGCCGATGTTCACGTAGCACTGCTCGACCTGTGCGGCGAGGTCGCCCTCGCCGACGGTGGCGCCCGCCGCGTCCCAGGCGACCTGCCCGGCGACGAAGACCAGCTTCGATCCGGTCGCGACCGACACCTGCCGGTAGGCGCCGATCTCCGGCAGTCCGCCCGGGTTCACCAGGGTGATGGCCATGCTGCCCGCCTCCTCGTCCTGGGGGCCGTGCCCCCTCTTGCCACCTGACCCGCCGATGGCCGGTCACTTGTGGTTACTCGGGAACCGTAGGAGAGTGGCCGCTGACATGGAAGAACGCACTTTTCGGTGACGGGGGAACCTGATGGTGACCAAGCAGTTCAGCGGCTCGCCCGAGGACGCGGATCTGCGGCGCGCGGACTCGCTGGCGCGGGAGATCTTCTCCGACGTCGCGAACAAGTGGGCGCTCCTGATCATCGAGGCCCTGGGCGGGGGAACTCTCCGCTTCACCGAGCTGCGGGGCGAGGTCGAGGGCATCAGCCACAAGATGCTCACCCAGAACCTGCGGATGCTGGAGCGCTACGGACTGGTCGAGCGGTGTGTGCACCCCACCGTGCCCCCGCGCGTCGAGTACACCCTCACCGAGCCGGGGCAGGGCCTGCGCCGGACGGTCCATGTGATGTGCGACTGGACCCATGAGCACATCGGTCACATCGAGGCCTCGCGCCGCGCCTTCGACGCGGCTCAGGCCACGTCCCGGTCCTCCGGACGGCCGAACCAGTCCAGGCACAGCACCAGGGCGTCGTCGAGCGTCTCCGTGCCCCGGTACTCCGCCAGTTCGCCGAGCATCGCGCGCGGAACGGTGGCGGCCGGAAGCAGCCGTGTCGACTGGATGGCACGGGCCAGCGCGCGTTCCCCGTACGCCTCGCCGAGCGGGGACACCGCCTCGTAGACGCCGTCGCTGAGCAGCAGCAGCCGGTCACCGGGCTCCACGTGCAACTCCTGGACCGTGTACTGCGACTCCTCGAACATGCCGAGCGGCAGCTGCGCTTCCAGTTCGATCCGGCGGACCTCCCGGCCGCGCTGCATCCAGAGCTGCGGCGATCCCGCGTCGACGACCCCGACCCGTCCGGTCGCCAGCTCGAAGCGGAGCAACAGGGTGGAGACGTGGGACGCGCCGCGGTGCTGGTCGTAGAGCGCTTGGTCGGCGAGGGCCGCCTGGTCCGCGATGCCGATGCCGGCCCGGCGGGCGTTGCGCAGGGCGTTGACGGCGAGATTGGTGAGGAGAGAGGCCTGTATGCCCTCGCCCATGCCGTTGGTCACCGCGAGGGTCAGCTCGTCGGCGTCGGCGGCCCAGTCGAAGTTGTCGCCGTGGATGGCGTACGCGGGCTCCAGCTGGGCCCCGATCGCGAACTCGGCGGCGGTGCAGGCGCGGGCGGGCAGCAGTTGCCACTGCATCTCCGCGGCGAGGGTGAGGCGGGTGGTGCGCCGGGCGCGCTGGTACAGGTCGGTGTCCCGTTCGGCGACGAGGATCTCGTGGCCCAGCAGGTCCGCCACGTGGGTCAGCTCGCCGATCAGCTCCGGGGTGGACAGGGTCTGGGGCAGCCGGACGGTGAGGATGCCGAGCCGTTCGCCCCGGACGGTCACGGGCAGGTGGTGGTCGACGGCGTCGTCGTGCCGGACCTGCTGTTCCCGTGGCTCCTGGCTGCCGAACGCCCGGCCCTCGGGACTGTTGTGGAGGGACAGCGGCTCGTCGTCGGGCCGGTCCAGGGATGTGAGGACCCGCAGACCGTAGTCGGCGAGGTGGAGCTCGACCGCGAGGGCCCCGTAGGCGCTGCTGAGCCTGGTGCGCAGGGTGGCCAGCAGGGCGTGCGGCGCTGCGGCCCGTACGGCGGCCTCAATGTCCGTTCTTCTGTTCACGGTCTCTCGCGCAATCTTCGTCCTGCGACGTGGTAGGGGCCGGGGCCGGGCTGACAAGCAGGCCTGACGGGTGACACAGTGGCTGAATGCCCCACCGAGGATTTCGCCCGAGCAGTCGCGAACAGGCGTCCGCCGACGCCGTCGCCGCCTCGGAGCTGCTGGAGGTGCTGTGGGGCCGGGGCCAGGAATCCGCCGCTTCGGGAACGGTATCGCCCTCCCAGCTTCGGGCCCTGCTCGTGATCGAGAAGCAGGAGGGCACCAATCTGCGGGCGCTGGGTGAGGCCCTGGGCTCGCGTGCCCCCTCCGTCAGCAGGCTCTGCGACCGGATGGAGGCGATGGGGCTCGTCCAGCGGGCGCCCAGCCCGACCAGCCGTCGCGAAGTGGAGCTGCGGCTGAGTCTGCGTGGTCGCACCCTTCTGGAAGAGTACCGGGCCCTGCGCGTCGGCGAACTGAACGCCGTGCTGGATCGGATGGATCCCGCCGCCCTCGCCGCCCTCGCCGAGGGCCTCGCGGCCTTCCACACCGCCGCTTCGGAGCGCCTTTCCCCGCAAAGGGATACGGCCGCCTCCCCACTCCGCGATGATGTCGCGGACAGCGCCTAGCTCCATCAGCTCCTGCTTCCGCATCCATCGGTTCTCCGCCTTCGGCAGACCGGCCGAGCAACCGTCGGGGATCAGATTGTTACCCAATGGAGAATGTTGTCAAATGGCAACTGTTACTTCTATCGTTACTCCATACCCCGCCGCGACCAGGGACGGAACCATGCCGACCCGTCCGGCGACACGGCTCTCCGCCCCTTCCGATTCGCCCGAGGTGCCTTCCGTGCTTTCATCGCCCAACGAAGACAGAGCCGTCAGAATCACCACCCGACAGGAACGGGACGCATCGGTCCTCGTCGTGTCGGGTGACCTCGATATCGACAGCGTCGCCCCCTTGGGCCTCGCCCTGACCGCGGCGGCCGACGACGGCACCGGTCCGGTCGTCGTGGACCTCTCCGGCGTCGGCTTCGCGGACTCGACGACGGTCAATGTGCTGCTCCAGGGACACACCGCGCTGGGCGACCGGCTGAGGCTGGCCGCCCCGTCCCCGTTCATGCGCCGCCTGATCGACATGATCGGCCTCGACAGCGCCCTGCCCGTCCTGCCGTCGGTGGACGCCGCCATCGACGCCGCACTGCCTTCCTGACGGTCCCCGGTCCGGGGGCGGCGGGGTGGCTACCGCCCCCCGGCCCGCCGCTCGGGCGCCCGGTCGAACACGCAGTCCCCGCACAGCCCACCGCCCGGACACCGCCAGTACAGGCAGCAGCTGCGCCGCCGGAACGCCGGACCGTGCGGCGCCCCGGTGTGGCGCAGCGCCTCGTCGTCGAAGAGCTCGGCCGCCAGCGCGCGGGCCCGTGCGGCCACGTCCGGCCGGTCCTGGGCGCGCGCGAAGGCGACGAGTTCGCGTACGGCTCCGGCGAGCGCGGACCCCGCGTTGCCCCGCAGGAGCTGCGGGGAGATGGCGCCGTCGCGCCGGAACGCCTCCGACAGCGGTTCCAGATGCCCGTACTGGACCTCCTCCCGGATCCGGGCCGCCGTACCGGGCAGCTCGGCCGTCCCCGCGAGCCACAGGTCGTCCGGCGAGGTGGCCGACGGGTCCCAGTGGAGGGTGTCGGGCGTCAGTGCGGGGATCCGCCCGAAGAGCGCGGCCGGGCCCAGCGCGAGCGACCAGAGCCGGGCCGCGAGACCGAGATGGGCGATGGAGGCGGCGACCCTGCGCTCGGGGGCCGCGAGGCGTGCCGCGACCTTGTCGACACGCGCGGCGAGCGGGCCGCCGTCCCCCGCGTACGACTCCGCCAGCGGACGGTGCCCACCGCCCGGCACCGGAGTGGTCCGCAACGCGAAGAATCCCCCGACCGACGCCAGTAGCACCAGGTCCATGCCCTGTTCCCCCTCGGTTCCCGGCCGGCCTCCGGCCCGCTCCCGCACCCGGCCGTACGGCCACCGGCGGTGTCGCCCTCGCGGCTCACCGTATCCGCCGGACGATAACTTCTGACGCCTGGGGACGAGAGGACTACCGTCGGGAGGAGGACGTCGGTCCGTCGGGCGTACTACTGGGGCAGTAGGCCGAAGTGCAGTCTCAAGGACGACGACGTGGGGCCCCGGACGGGACATCGTGGTGTACATGAGTTCCCTTGCGTTGTCCGTGCTGCTGTCACTGGTCTCCGCGGTCGCCTATGCGGCCGGGGCGATCATCCAGGAGCGCGTGGCCGCGACCGGTGACAACTCCTGGCAGACCCTGTTGCGCAACGGCGTGTGGTGGGCCGCCGTCCTCCTCAACGGGGCCGGTGCGGTCCTTCATGTGGTGGCGCTCGCTTACGGTCCGCTCAGCCTGGTCCAGCCGCTCGGCGCGCTGACGATCGTCTTCGCGCTGCCGATGGCGGCCCTGTTCGTCGGGCGGAGGGCGGGCGCGACGGCCTGGCGCGGGGCCCTGATGGCCACGGCCGGGCTCGGCGGACTGCTGGCGCTCACGGGGAACGCCGAGCCGCACACCCTGAACGGTCCCGAGCAGGCGCTGCTGGCCACGGTGACGTTCGGGGCCGTCGGCGCCCTCGTCGTGCTCGCCCGTACGCTGCGCCGGCCGGTCCTGCGCAGCATCGTCCTGGCCACGGGCGCGGGCGCGGCGTTCGGCATGGCCTCGGTGTTCACCAAGACCGTGGCCGTGGAGTGGACGTCCGGTTCGCTGCGCTCGGGCGCGCTGCCGCTGCTGGTGATCGCCGGGCTCGCGGCGGCGGGCCTGTTCCTCTCGCAGGCCGCCTACCGGGGCGCGGGCCTCACCGCTCCGCTCGCGACCGTGACGGTGGTCAACCCGGTGGTGGCCGCCGCGATCGGCCTCACGCTGTTCGGTGAGCACTTCCGTCTCGGCGTCCCGGGCACCGTCCTGGCCCTCTCCTGCGGGGCGCTGGCCGCCGGCGGCCTGATCATGCTGACGCGGGAGCGGCTGCGCACGGAGCACGCCGAGGAGCCGTGCACGGAGGGCGGGGCGGAGGCTCCCCCCTCGCCGTCACCGGTCGTGCCGGAACCAGCATCGGGACGGGTGCCCGTGACGCGGCTGCCGTCGCCCCTGCCGCCGGGGCAGGCGGTGCCGCAGGTGGAGTTCGGCGCGCCGGGCCCGCTCGCGAAGCAGCGGCGGCGCGGTGGATCCACCCTGCGCCGCTCCCGCTCCGACCGGACGGTTCAGACCCTGACGCCGCCTGCCCGGAGGTAGGCGAGCGGGTCGACGTCCGAGCCGTAGCCGGGGCCCGTGCGGATCTCGAAGTGCAGGTGCGGGCCGGTGCTGTTGCCCGTGGAGCCGGAGCGGGCGATGCGCTGCCCACCGGAGACCGACTGCCCCGCGCGCACGTGGAGCGCGGAGAGATGGGCGTACTGGCTGTACTTGCCGTCGCTGTGCCGGATGACGACCTCGTAGCCGTACGCCCCGGCCCAGCCGGCCGAGACGACGCGGCCCGGAGCCACCGACTTCACCGATGTCCCGGTGGGCACGGGGAAGTCCACGCCGGTGTGATAGCCGCTGGACCAGCCGCCGGCCTGACGGTAGGGAGTGCCGGTGCCGGCGGAGACCGGGGCGCTGAAGCCGGAGTGCTTCACGGCGCGCTCCTGAGCGGGACGCTCCTTCTTCGGCGCCTCCTGCTTCGGCGCTTCCCTCTTGGGCGCTTGCTGCTTCGGGGCCGTCTTCTCGGGGGCCCGCTGTTTCGGGGCTTCCTTCTTGGGCGCGGCCTGCGCGGGCGCTTCCTTCTTGGGATCGGCCTTGCGCTGATCCGGCGTCGCCGCCGGGGGCTTCGGGGCGGTCTTCCGCTCGGGCTGTCCGGAGCTCTTCCCCTCCCCCGCCTTCGGCGCCCGGCTCTGGTCGAGGCTCAGCCGCTGCCCGGGGAAGATCAGGTCAGGGTCGTCCCCGACAACGGTGCGGTTGGCCGCGTAGAGGCCCTGCCAGCCGCCGCGCACCCGCTGGGCGGACGCGATCCCGGAGAGGGAGTCGCCGCTCGCGACGGTGTACGAGTCGCGTTTGCCCGGCACATGGGTGGGCGTCGCCTCGACAGGACGGGTCCGCGGCTGCCGGGGCGGCGCGCTCTGCGGCGCCGCGGCCCCGACGGTCCGGCTTCCCGCGCTCTGTGTGTCGGTCCCCGACTCCGGAGCGGCCCCGGGCTCGTCCCCGCCCCGGGTGAGCCCCGCCGGTACGGAACAGGTGGGCCAGGCGCCGGGGCCCTGGCCGTCCAGCACCTTCTCGGCGATGGCGATCTGCTGGTCCCGGGTGGCGAGGTCGGCGCGCGGCGCGTACTGCGTACCGCCGTAGGCGGCCCAGGTGGAGCCGCTGAACTGCAGACCGCCGTAGTAGCCGTTGCCCGTGTTGACGGCCCAATCGCCGCTGGACTCGCAGGCGGCGACCTTCTCCCACACCTCGACCGGGGCGGCCCCCGCCGACGCCGCGGTGATGAGCGGGAGCGCGATGCCCGCGCCGCTCGCCGTCACCGTGAGCGAGGCACGGTTGATCCGGCTCGGCTGGTATCTGCGGTGCCGTCCGTTCGCGGCCATACGTGGCTCCCCCACTGGCTTCGGGTCATGTCGCAAGGGGCAACGTAGGTCCGCACAGTGACTGATCACAAGCAAAACGTGACACTCGGCCACCCTCGACCGGTCCGTGGCCGAATTCCGATCCCCGACCGTCCGGCGGGCCCCGCCTTCCGCTCCGCCCGAACCGCGTTCGGCCCGAACGCGGTTCCTGCCCTCTGCTCTTCCCCTCCGCTCCTCCCCGCCCCCCTCCCGCTGCTCCCCGGTCGGACTCCTCGCCTCGGCCCGCTTGGACCCGCCCGATGGAGAGCGCTCTCCGCGAGTGCTATAAAGGCGCTCATGACGGATGATCCGCGCTCGGCCGGAGCGCCCACCCTGGAGGACGTGGCGCGGGCGGCCGGCGTCTCGCGCGCCACCGTCTCCCGGGTCGTCAACGGGGTACGCAATGTGGACCCGGTGATCCAGGAGGCCGTGCGCCGGGCGGTCTCCGTGACGGGTTACACCCCCAACCGAGCGGCCAGGTCCCTGGTGACCCGACGGGCGGACGCGATCGCCCTGGTGGTGTCGGGCGCGGGCGTCGAACCGGAGGCGTCCCGG
>NZ_JAAXYC010000114.1 GCF_018619185.1 Streptomyces sp. McG3
CGGCGGCAGCGTCAGATGTGTATAAGAGCCAGGAGCCCACCGATCCGCCGGAGCCGGCTCCCTCGGCCTCGCCCGCCGCGCAGCTGCGGGCCCATGCGATGAGCGGACCGGAGTCCGCCCGGCCGTTGCGGACCCCGGAGGCATCGCCGCAGGTGGGGCCGGTTTAGCGGGGGGTCTTCGGGGGCTGGTTTGCGCAATGTGGGTGAGAGTGCGTATGGTGGTAGATCGTTTGATCCCATTGCCCGGCGCCGACACAGAAGAGCGCCGTGTGGCGCGTACTCTCCCTTGCCGTGGCTGGACCGCATTGAGGCGGTCGAAATTGCGAATCACGGAGTTATGGGCGCGTGCCGAGACTCCGGAAGGTTTCGCATTTCGCATGTCAATTTCCAGTTCTGACCACACCGTCATGCCCGAGAACGTCGACAACGCCGAGCTCATCGAGCTCATCGAGGCCGCTGTGACCGAGGCCCCCGCCGGCGCGACCGCCCCGGCCGCCGAGAAGACCGTCGTCGCCGAGAAGTCCGTCGCGGACTTCATCACCGACGTAGCCGCCGACACGCAGGCCGACGCCCCCAGCGAGGAGATCGTCGCCCCAGCCGAGGAGATCGCCGCTCCCGCCTCCGAGATCGCGGACTCCGCCGAGGAGACCGCCGACGAGGCCGACGCCGAGCCGACCATCACCTTCGGCGACCTGGGTCTGCCCGAGGGCATCGTCCGCAAGCTCGCGCAGAACGGTGTGACCGCCCCCTTCCCGATCCAGGCGGCGACCATCCCGGACGCCCTGGCCGGCAAGGACATCCTCGGCCGCGGCCGTACGGGCTCCGGCAAGACGCTCTCCTTCGGTCTGCCGCTGCTGGCCTCGCTCTCCGGTGGCACCACCGAGAAGAAGAAGCCGCGCGGCATCATCCTCACCCCGACCCGTGAGCTCGCGATGCAGGTCGCGGACGCGCTGCAGCCGTACGGCGACGTGCTCGGCCTCAAGATGAAGGTCGTCTGCGGCGGTACGTCGATGGGCAACCAGATCTACGCGCTGGAGCGCGGTGTCGACGTCCTCGTCGCCACCCCGGGCCGGCTGCGCGACATCATCAACCGCGGCGCCTGCTCCCTGGCGAGCGTCCAGGTCGCCGTCCTCGACGAGGCCGACCAGATGTCCGACCTGGGCTTCCTGCCCGAGGTCACCGAGCTGCTCGACCAGATCCCCGGTGGGGGTCAGCGGATGCTCTTCTCCGCCACCATGGAGAACGAGATCGGCACGCTGGTCAAGCGCTACCTCTCCAACCCGGTCACGCACGAGGTCGACAGCGCCCAGGGCAACGTCACGACCATGTCGCACCACGTCCTCGTCGTGAAGCCGAAGGACAAGGCGCCGGTCACGGCCGCCATCGCCGCCCGCAAGGGCCGCACGATCATCTTCGTCCGCACCCAGCTGGGCGCCGACCGCATCGCCGAGCAGCTCATCGAGTCCGGCGTGAAGGCCGACGCGCTGCACGGCGGCATGACCCAGGGCGCCCGTACGCGGGTCCTGGAGGACTTCAAGAAGGGTTACGTCAACGCGCTCGTCGCGACCGACGTCGCCGCCCGCGGTATCCACGTCGACGGCATCGACCTGGTCCTGAACGTGGACCCGGCCGGTGACCACAAGGACTACCTGCACCGCTCGGGCCGTACCGCCCGCGCCGGCAAGTCCGGTGTCGTCGTCTCGCTGGCGCTTCCGCACCAGCGCCGCCAGATCTTCCGCCTGATGGAGGACGCGGGCGTCGACGCCTCGCGCCACATCGTCCAGGGCGCGGGCGTCTTCGAGCCCGAGGTCGCCGAGATCACCGGCGCCCGTTCGCTCACCGAGGTCCAGGCCGACTCCGCGAACAACGCCGCCAAGCAGGCCGAGCGCGAGGCCGCCGACCTGACGAAGCAGCTGGAGCGCGTCCAGCGCCGCGCCGTCGAGCTGCGCGAGGAGGCCGACCGCCTGGTCGCCCGCGCCGCGCGCGAGCGGGGCGACGACCCCGAGGCCGCGGTGGCCGAGGTCGCCGCCGAGGCCGAGGCCGCCCTCGTGGCAGCCGTCTCCGTGCCGGAGCAGCCGGCCGCCCGCGACGAGCAGCGCCGCGACGAGCGGGGCAACTTCGAGCGCCGCGACAACCGCGGTGGCGACCGTGGCGGCTACCGCGGCGGCAACGACCGTCGTGACGACCGTCCGTCGGGTGGCTTCCGCTCCGGTGGTGGCGACCGTCGCGATGACCGTGGTGGCCGTTCGTTCGAGCGTCGGGACAACGACCGTCCGGCGTTCAACCGCGACCGTCGTGACGAGCGCCCTTCGGGTGGCTTCCGCTCCGGCGGCAGCAGTGACCGTCGGGACGACCGTGGTGGCCGTTCGTTCGAGCGTCGGGACAACGACCGTCCGGCGTTCAACCGCGACCGTCGTGACGAGCGCCCTTCCGGTGGCTTCCGCTCCGGCGGCAGCAGTGACCGTCGGGACGACCGTGGTGGCCGTTCGTTCGAGCGTCGGGACAACGACCGTCCGGCGTTCAACCGCGACCGTCGTGACGAGCGCCCTTCCGGTGGCTTCCGCTCCGGCGGCAGCGACCGCCCGTTCAACCGTGACCGTCGTGACGACCGCCCCTCCGGCGGCTTCCGCTCCGGCGGCGGCAGCGACCGCCCGACCGGTCGTCGTGACGACCACCGCGGCGCCAACACCGGCACCAACACCGGTTCCTTCGGCCGCCGCGACGACAAGCCGCGCTGGAAGCGCAACGGCTGACCCCCGCCCGGCCGACAACCGGCCGAGCAGGTCCGCCTGACAGACCGGCAGGGCCCGTACGCCACCGAACCGACTCGGTGGCGTACGGGCCCTGTTGCTGTCCGGAGACCCGGAGTTCCACCGCGTTCGAAAAGACGTTCCCCGATGTGGAGATCCTGTTAAGATCCGCACACTCGTGTGGGGGGACCGCCGGGGAGCGAGCCCGGGACT
The DNA here is from genome assembly GCF_018619185.1 of Streptomyces sp. McG3. Taxonomy (GTDB): domain Bacteria; phylum Actinomycetota; class Actinomycetes; order Streptomycetales; family Streptomycetaceae; genus Streptomyces. Next base: position 2,963 of record NZ_JAAXYC010000114.1, read on the forward strand.
TTCCACGCCGGACACCGTCGACCGTTGCTGAGAGATCGCGTCCCCCCGCGCCCACTGTCTTCCACGGGGAGGAACCCGAGTGGCTCAGCGTGCCCTCACGAACGGCGTCGTCGCCGCGGCACTGGTTCTGTCGGTCACCGCGGGGCTGGGACCGACGGCCACGGCCTCGACCCCGGCTCCCGCGAACGTCCCGACGGCCCTGGCGGCGCCCGCGGCGGCGGACCCGGTGGTCATCCCGCCCGCGATGAGTAACTTCGTACAGCCGTTCAACTTCGCGGCCGTCGGCCGCCAGCGCGGCGCCGACGGAGCCGGAGAGGCCGGCGTCTTCCACCGGGTGTCCGGTCCTCCGAGCGGCTATGTCTGGACCCGCTTCGCCGACGGGCGGACCTTCCCCGCCGGCCCGTCCGGAACCGCACCGATCGACAAGGTGCACGGCACGGGCACGGACACGATCGTGTACCAGCGGGGGAACACCTTCGAGCTGCGGGACATGGCGGCCGGCACCACCCGCACCCTCACGCTCCCGGACGGACTGCTCTTCTCCGGCGTCTTCGGCCGTACGGTCGTCGCGGTCAGGATCGCGCCGGACGCCACGGGCGACACGCCCCGCGCGGCGGACGAGGCGCATCTGCTGGACGTGCGCGAGGACGGAACCGTACGGGACCGCACGGTTCAGGGACTGCCGGCCGACACCCGCCTGCTGCACGCCGACTCGGCCGTGGCCGGGGACAGCACCTCCGTGGCACTGCGCTACGTCACCGGCGGCGCCGCCACCCTGGCACTCGTCGACGTGGCGGGCGCGCGGGTCGACCAGCGGCTCGGTGCGGGGGTCAAGGCCTCGGGGAACGCGTTCGTGCTCTCCCCCCGGCACCTCCTCTTCTACGTGGTGGGCACCGGGACGACCATCGGGGTGCTGCCCCGGTCCGACCTCGGCGGCACCCCGCGGATGATCACCTCGGTGCCGCCCGCCGACCGCTACTTCTCCTCCCTGCGCGTCGTCGGCGACTGGCTGATCCACAACCGGGGCAACGGCTTCCCCCTCATGGCCACACCGCTCGACGGCGGCGCGCCCCGCGTGCTGCTGAAGGCCGCCAAGGACGACATCGCAGCCGTCGAGGACGGTTCCGCGATCGTCGTCGGCGGGGCGAGTGGCCAGGGGGGCGACCGCGAGTGGGGTGCCCACCGGATCACCGAGGGCCCGGGCGGCGTTCCCGCGCTGGAGCGGGTGATCGACCTCGCCCCGCTGCCACAGAAGATCCAGGGGATCGGCCTGTCCGGCGGGCGGCTCACCGTGGCGGACAGCAGGGTCTCCAACGTCCGCCGGGCCACCGTGCGCACCTTGAGCCTGTCGGGGACGCCGTCCTACGGACCGCAGGTCCCGGCCCGGATCACGTTCGACACCGCGTGCGGGCCGGAGGACCCCGACTGCCACGCGATGTTCGGTGCCCTCGACGGCGGTGTCACCTTCCTCGCCCGGCGGGACGGAGCATCCGGCGACGAGGTGCGCTCCTCCGAGGGCAGTTCCTTCATCACCGGCGCCTCCGGCGGCACCCTCACGGACGCCGACGGGGAGTACGCCGTCTACACGAACGAGGCAGCGGGCGTACAGACCGTCTACCGGGCGTACGGACCGGAGAAGATCCTCACCCGCAAGCCGGTCGCGTCCGCCTTGTGGGAGCAGACGCTGTGGAGCGCGGCGGAGAAGCCGGGCACCGTGACGGAGATGGTCCTGACGACGGGCCGCACACGGCAGACTCTCGACCTGGGCACCGGCTGCGCACCACGCGAACTCCAGGCGCTGGGCCGCTGGCTCTACTGGTCGTGCGGGGCGTCCGGCCCGGCCGGGGTGTACGACCGGACGACGAAGAAGTCGTTGCCCGTCCCCGCCGACGAGGCCCTGCTCGGCGACGGCTACCTGGTGCGTCACGACAAGGCCGCCGGGAAGCTGGTCCTGACCGACCTGGTGACCGGCATCGGCACGGGGACGGCGCCGGAGCGGGTCGTCGGTGACCTGCCGGCGACCGAGAACGCGCAGCGGCGGGTGGCGTGGACGGTCGACAGGCGTGGCGGGCACGTCGCGTACGTGGATGCCGGCCAGCGGGTGCACGTGGTGCCGGCCGGTGTGCCGGCGCAGTCGCTGTGGGTCCATGAGGAGCGTTCGGAGAGCTGGCCCTCGGGGGAGAGCGGGCACTGGTCCTACCACGCCCGGCTCTCCCGGCCCGTGGCTTCCTGGAAGGCGCGGCTCGTCGACCGGCGCACCGGCAGGACGGTCCGTACGCTCACCGGCGGCGAGGCCCGCGACGTCCTGGCGGTCGACTGGGACGCCCGGGACGGCAGCGGCAGGCTCGTGGTCAACGGGACCTACGACTGGACGCTGACGGCGCAGCCGGCCGACGGCCACGGCCCGGCCCTGAACAGGTCCGGCGAGGTGAGGCTCGCCCATGCGGCCCCCGCCTGGCGGGACTTCGGCGGACGGGACGCCCTCGGCGACCTCTTCGTGGTGGTGGAGGACCAGAGCCTGGGCATGCGCCGGGGCAAGCTTCCCGGAACGGTCGGCCCGTACACCGGCTACTTCGGCGTCCTCGACGCGGCCGCCACCGGCATCGTGCCCACCGGCGACCTGCGCGGCGACCGCTGCAACGACTACCTGGTCGTGAACAGCGACGGCGCCCTGTACCGGCTCGACGGCACCTGCGACGACGACGGTCAGTACGGTTTCCTCCACGACCCGGAGAAGATCGGGACGGGCTGGAAGGCGTACGACGTGTACTCGCCCGGCGACCTCAACGGAGACGGCGTGGCCGACGTGCTGGCCCGTCAGAAGTCCACCGGATCCCTGTACCTGTACGCGTCGGACCGGGCGGGCAAGCTCAAGGCCGGCGTCCTGGTCGGCACGGGCTGGAAGGGCCTCACGGTCGTCGGAGCCGGGGACCTGACGGGCGACGGCATCGGGGACGTCCTGACGCGCGACTCCTCCGGGGTGCTGTGGCGGTACGCCGGCACGGGCGCCGGAAAGCTGGCCGCCAAGCAGCGGATCGGCTCCGGCTGGAACCAGTACAACGCGATCGCGGCGGTCGGCGACATCACGGGCGACGGCAGGAACGACCTGTTCGCCCGGGACAAGGCCGGGGTGCTGTGGCGGTACGAGGGCAAGGGCAACGGGCTGTTCGCCCCCCGCGAGAAGCTCAGCCCCGGCTGGCAGGGCTACCTCTCGCTGTTCTAGCCGCCGGCCGGGCCCCGGCGATCCACTCGCCGCGGGCCCGGCGTCCGGTGACGCCGTGCCGGGACGCGAATCGGATACCGCCTCGGCCGCCGGGCCGGGGACGGCTATGCTCGTGGAGTGATCTCCCAGGGGCCGTTAGCTCAATTGGTCAGAGCAGCGGACTTTTAATCCGTTGGTTGTGGGTTCGAGTCCCACACGGCCTACCGGTCACAGGGCGAGGGAAACCCCCTCCGCCCCGATGCGAACGCCCCGGCCCGCCAAGGCGGGCCGGGGCGTTTCGCTGTGCGCGGGCTCTCACGTACGTACCGGCCCGAGGGCCTCAGTCGCGGCTGCCGGCGAGAGTGGCGTAGACGACGACGTTGTCGGCGTAGCGGCTGTCCGCCTCGGAGTAGTCGCCGCCGCAGGTGATCAGACGGAGCCCGGCGTGGTCGAGGTTGCGGTAGACCTCGACCGTCGGGAACGCGTCCTTGGGGTACACGGCGGTCCGGTCGACGGTGAACTCGGCCGTACGGCCGTCCGCGCGGCGGACGATGATGCGGTCGCCGGGTTCGAGCGCGGCGAGCTCGAAGAAGACCGCCGGTGCGCCGTCCCAGGTCACATGGCCCGCGATCACCGCCGGCCCCATGGCCCCCGGCGTCGGGCCGGGTGTGTACCAGCCGGCCTTGTCCGGGTCGCGCGGGGTGTCCATCGCCCGGTTCTCACCGAGTCCCAGGTCCTCCAGCGTGGAGTCGACCTTCAGGGACGGGATCGTGATGCCGACGGGCCGGGAGGAGGGCAGGGCGGCCACGGGCGGCCTCTCCCGGTCTTTGCTCCCGCTCCCCTTCTCCGGTGGCGCGGACGTCCCCGCGTGGGGTGGGGGCGTCCGGCCGGCCGGTGCCCCGGAGCTCCCCTTGTCGGCCGCCGGGGGAGGGGCGGGCTGCTGGCGGCCGGTTCCCAGGGCCAGCAGCAGGGCCGCGACGGCGGCGGTGAGCACGAACGTCCGCCGCCGTCCGGGTGGTGGCGTGGGCCCGTCGGCCGGGTCCGTCGCGTTCATCGGGGGTCACCTCTCCCTGGTCGCTGCCGCTGCGGAGCCCGGTCGGGCGCGGGGGCGGCGGTCGGACGCCCTGCCCGCCGCGCCCTGGCCGGGCCGGGTCGGTCAGGCGTCGTGCCGGGCTTCGGCCGTAAGGGTCCTGCGGCGTACGGCGAACAGTCCGCCGGCCGCGAGCAGGGCGGCGCCGCCCGCCGCCAGGAGCCCCGGCGACTCGACGCCCTCCGTGCTGCCGCCACCGGTCTCGACGCCGCCCGCCGGCATGGAGCCGACGGCCGCGCCCTTGACCATGCCGCAGTTGGCCGGAGCGGTGGCCTCCTGGGGAAGCTTCGGGTCGAGCTCGCTCTTGCCCGCGCCGAAGTCGTACGTCCCGTCGTCGTTGCGGTCGATGCCGTGCTGCACGACGTGCAGGTCCTTGAGGTGGTCCGCCACGTCCTGCGAGACGGTGATCGTGCGGGAGTACGACAGCTTGCCGTCCTTGTCGGCGACGGGCATCCGGTCCACCGCGAGGCCGCTCTTCTTGGACGTGTCGCCCTTCGTCGTCAGGGAGATGTTGATGTCCCCGTACATCGGCAGGCCCTCGGCGGTGGTGACGATGCCGTCGCCGTCCTTGTCCGCGCTCTTGTCCGGGCAGCGGAAGTCGTGGCCGTCGGTGGAGCCGTGGATGTGCTGGGCGTGCGGCTGACCGGGTACCAGCCCCTGTGCGTCGATCTTCACGGTCAGCTTGTCGCCCTCCAGGCTGACCAGGGCGGCACCACTGGCGCCGGAGTCGTTCAGCTGCTCCAGGTCGATCTGGTACGTGTCGCCGTCGGCCGCCTTCGTGGTGCCGGCGGGGTGCCCCTCGTGCGCCAGGGCGGGCACGGCCACCCCGAGGGTGAGCGCGGCGGGCAGGACGAGCAGTGCGGCGAGGCGAGTTGTACGGCGGGCTATCACGAAGACGCATCCCCTTCCGGAAGTTCCGGCGCGGGGCCGGAACAACGTTCGGTCGCTGATGTCGTCTATTCGGAGCCGTGGCTCGGGCGGATTGGCCCGAGCACGACAAACTTCCGCGGTCCCCCGCCCGCCGCGGGGTCGGTCAGGCGGGGACCTCTGCCGCCTCGGGCTCGATGGAGCGGCGCCTGGCGAGCAGCACGATGATCAGGACGGCCTGGAGGACGATGATCAGGGCCATGCCCAGGGAGGCCTGGGGCTCCTCGCCGACGAGGTTGGAGAACAGGCTGGTGTCCCACAGCCCGTGGACGAGCATCGGCAGCAGGATGACGCCGCCGACGCGGAGGCACAGGTAGAAGAAGTAGCCCGACGTGGAGACGATGAGGGCCTGGAGGATGGCCTGCGCCCCCGCCCCGATGGCGTTGCTCAGGTGTACGAGGCCGAAGACGAGCGAGGAGAAGAGGGCGACCCTGCCCTCGGTGAGCCCGGCCCGGCGGAAGACCTGCACGCCGATGCCCCGGAACATGAGCTCCTCGCCCACGCCGACGAACAGGCCCAGCAGGAGCAGGCAGGCCACCAGGGAGACGCTCTGGTCGCCGAGGTGACCGTAGTTCAGGCCGAGCACGGCGACGGCCAGCATGGACGCCGGGACCCAGCGAACCCAGCGGCGAACGGGCGCGCGGTAGTGCAGGATGTCGCCCCACCAGCCGAGCCGGGTCACGACGGCGGCGGCGAACACGATCGACGCCCCGATCGGGATCAGCGCGTTGCGCACGAGGGATTCCGTGGTGGGGAACGCGCTGTCGGAGGAGCCGGTGTCCACGCCGGTCAGCAATCCCAGGCCCTGGATGATGCCCGCGTACACGGCGACGATCACCAGGAACCACGGCCACGCCAGCCTTCGCCCCGGCCGGCCGTCCCGTATCGCGCCCGGCCCGTCTGCCGCGCCTGTCCCGTCCCGCACCACGTCACCCTCTTCTCCGATGGCGCGCGCTCTGCCGCCGCTCCGCCTGCCGCAGCCATACGGTCGGGTGCGGACTTTCGTAAAGATCTCATGCGGAACAGGGCAAAAGCCATGGAGGGTCCCCCCCGGGCCGGTGTTCCGGACCCGGGCCCGGTGGAGCTCCGCCGTCATTGGTCAAAGGCGCGCCGGGAATGCCGTAGAGTTGTGTTTACCGACGCGGGGTGGAGCAGCTCGGTAGCTCGCTGGGCTCATAACCCAGAGGTCGCAGGTTCAAATCCTGTCCCCGCTACTGAAGACCCGGGCCCGGCACGCACAGCGTGCCGGGCCCGAGTCGTTTCCTGGTGCCGTGATGGTGCGGCTTGACCTTGACGCAGCGTAAAGATCTAGCGTTTCCGGCATGGAGTGGTCCATTCAGGAAATCGCCAGACAGGCCGGCACCACGAGCCGCACGCTCCGGCACTACGGAGACCTCGGTCTCCTCACGCCGAGCCGGATCGGCGGCAACGGCTACCGCTACTACGACCAGGACGCCCTCGTCCGGCTGCAGCGCATCCTGCTGCTGCGGGAGCTCGGTCTTCCGCTGCCCGCCATCAAGGACGTGCTCGCGGGGCAGCGGGACACGGCGGCGGCGCTGCGGGCGCATCTGCGGCTGCTCGAACAGGAGCAGGCGCGCATCGGTCGGCAGATCGCCTCGGTGCGGACCACTCTCCACAAGACGCAGGAGGGGATGGAACTCATGGCCGATGAAGTGTTCGACGGCTTCGACCACACCGCCCACGAGCAGGAGGTCACCGAGCGCTGGGGCCGGGACGCGTACGAGGAGGGCGACCGCTGGTGGCGTTCGCTCGGGGACGAGCGGAAGAAGGCGTTCCAGGACGAGCACGAGGCCATCGCGCGCGCCTGGGGCCGGGCCAGGGAGGCGGGGCTCGCCGCCGACGGGGCCGAGGCGCAGGACCTCGCGCGGCGGCACTGCGCGTGGCTGTCCTCGGCCAAGGCGCCCAGCCGTTCGTACGTGATCGGGCTCGGCGAGATGTATGTCGCCGATCCCCGCTTCGGAAAGAACTACGATCGCTACGGGGACGGCACCGCCGCCTTCGTACGGGACGCACTGACGGTATACGCGGAACACCGGCTCTCCGACTGACCACGGAAGGCCGGACCGCCGTCCGCCTTCCCCCTATCCGGCCGATGCGGAGTAGCCGCTCGGCGCGGCTCCGGGAAGCCTGGGCGGGGCGCGGTACCGTCCGCAGCCGTGGGTGGACCGGGCAGGAGTGCACAGGTGGGGATGGCCGACGAGCGGCGCAGCGGCACGGCGGGGAGTTTCGACGCCGTGGGCCGGGTGGTGTTCGGGTCCCGGGAGGGCCAGCTGACGTCCGACGGGCGGCGCACCGGGCGGTTCGTCCGGATGCTGCCCGCCCTGCTGATCCTCGGCGGGCTGGTGTTCGACTCGCTGGCTCCGCCCAACTTCACGGCGGTCCCCCTGTTCGTCGCGGCCCCGCTGGTCGCGGCGCCGTTCTTCTCGAAGTCCCGGACCGTCCGTACGGGGATCGCCGCGGTCCTCTCCGTCATCGCGATGCGGCTCTCCGACGGGACGTCCACCCAGGTGGTCCCGGTCATCGAGATGATCACCGTTCTCACGGGCTCGGTGCTGGCCCTCGTCATCAACGGCGTCGTACGGCGCGGCAACGAGCAGCTGGCCTCGGCCCGGGTCATCGCGGAGACCGCCATGCGGGCCGTGCTGCCGACTCCGGCCGAGCGGATCGGCGGGCTCCAGGTGGCCGCGCGGTACGAGGCGGCGCAGGCCGACGAGTTCGTGGGCGGCGACCTGTTCGCCGTCGCGGACACCCCGTACGGCGTACGCGTGGTGGTCGGCGACGTCCGCGGCAAGGGACTGGACGCCGTCGAGGCGGTGGCGGTGATCATCGGGGCGTTCCGGGAGGCGGCCGAGCAGGAGCGCTCCCTGGAGGGCGTCGCGCAGCGGCTGGAGCGGGCGCTGGCCCGGGAGGGGACGCGGCGGTACGGGCTGGACGCCATGGAGGGGTTCATCACCGCCGTGCTGGCCGAGATCCCGCCTGGTTCGGCCTCGTTGCGCCTCGTCAACCGGGGTCACCCCGAGCCGATCCTGCTGCACGCCGACGGCGCCCTGGAGGTGCTGGCGCCCTCGGTGCCCGCCATGCCGCTGGGGATGGACCTGGGGGTGTGGCCGGACCGGTCCGACGAGTGGGCGATGCCCCCGGGGGCGACGCTCCTCGCCTTCACGGACGGCCTGTCCGAGGCCCGGGACCCGAACGGGGTCTTCTACGATCCGGCGGCCCGGCTGCGTGGCCGGATCTTCCCGGGCCCGGAGGAGCTGCTGTCGGCGCTGACGGACGACGTGCGGCTGCACACCGGCGGGCGCACCACGGACGACATGGCGCTCATCGCGGTCGGCCGGCCGGCGGAGGGGCAGCCCGTGCGCCGGACGACGGTGAAGATCGTGGGCCGGGGCGACGGCGCCGGGCGATGACCGGGCGATGACGGGGCATCGGCAAGACGTCGGCGGGGCGTCGGCGGGGCGATGACCGCCGATGACACGGTGCGTGATCGAAGGGCACCGCTCCGCATAACATTTGACACACCATCAGAAAAAGTGATGTCGCCAAGTCGCGGCCAGGTCGCCCGATTCCACCCGCTTGTGACCCGTACATCCCCATCGTGTTCGTTAATGATCAACAGGAACAGCTTGGAATCGGGCCCGTCTGTCTATTAACGTTCGATAACGCAGCGCGGTCGTCACAGTCGTCGTCAGAGACGACGCCGCGCGCGAGCGCCGAATTCCGCAAGGGAACCGGGGAACCACCTACATGGGGTGAATCGGACGCCTGCGTCTCGTGAGAGACGGAGGGGCCCGTAGGAGACCTTCCTGCTCCGAACCCGTCAGCTAACCCGGTAGGCGAGAAGGAAGGAAAGGAGTGCGCCCACGTGGCGTCCAACAAGCCTGCCCCTGAGGCCCCGTCACCCTTCAGTGCCGACGCCTTCGGTGGCGAGGAGCGCACCTGGGAGGAATGGAACCCCACCGCGGAGTCCATCCGTCCCGTGCGCGGCAAGCACCGCGTGGCCAAGCAGCGTGGTCTGGCCCGCAGCTCCACCGTCCTCGGGGTCGGTGTCATAGCGGCCGTCGGTGCGGGCGGTATGGCCACCGCCCAGGACAAGGCACCGGTCTCCATCTCTCTTCCCGATTCCATCGTGGACAACCTCCCCGACGCCAAGTCCCTTCCCGGCGTCGGGACTTTGATGTCCGACGAGGCCGAGCCCGCCCCGGTCGCCGCGTCCGCGCCGCTCACCACCGCCGGCCTCACCACCGCCGAGGCCCAGCAGGGCACCGACGCGGGCGAGGCGCTGCGCGCCCGGATCCTGCAGCAGGCCGAGCAGCAGCAGGCCAGCGCCGACGCCGAGGCCAAGGCCGCCGCCGAGAAGGCAGCGGCCGAGACCGCCGCCGCCGAGGCCAAGAAGCAGCAGGACGAGGCCGAGGCCGCGGCCGCCGCGAAGAAGAAGGCGGCGGAGGAAGCGGCGGAGAAGAAGAAGGAGGCCGAGCGGCTCGCCAAGCTCGCCGCCAGCTACTCCCTTCCCACCTCCTCGTACACGATCAGCTCGACCTACGGTCAGTCCGGCGCGATGTGGTCCTCCGGCCAGCACACCGGTCTCGACTTCGCCGGGTCCACCGGTGCGCCGCTCAAGGCCGTGCACAGCGGCACGATCACGTCGGCCGGCTGGTCGGGCTCGTACGGCTACCGCACGGTGCTCCAGCTCGATGACGGCACGGAGATCTGGTACGCCCACCAGTCCTCGATCGATGTCTCGGTCGGCCAGAAGGTCACCACCGGCCAGACCATCGGCCGCATGGGTGCCACCGGCAACGTGACCGGCACCCACCTCCACCTGGAGGTCCGCACCGCGGGCGGTTCCGCGATGGACCCGCTGGCCTGGCTGAACAGCAAGGGCCTGAACGTCTGACCTCACGGCCCCGCGGCCGACGTCTCCGTCGCCGCCCCGCAACCCCGGCAGCCCTGACGCACACCCCCCGACGTCAGGGCTGCCGGTCTGTCCGCGGAAGTACGGCCCGGTGGGCGACGGAATACCTTCCCCGCCCCGGCCCGTTGAACATCCACATGACTTCTCCGCGCACGCTCGGCAGCTCCGACCTCCAGGTCTTCCCCCTCGCCCTCGGCGGCAACGTCTTCGGCTGGACGGCGGACGAGGACCAGTCCTTCGCCGTCCTGGACGCGTACGCCGCGGCCGGCGGCAACTTCATCGACACCGCCGACTCGTACTCCGCCTGGGTGGAGGGCAACGAGGGCGGTGAGTCGGAGACCGTCATCGGCAAGTGGCTCGCCTCCCGCTCCAACCGGTCCGACATCGTCGTCGCCACCAAGGTCGGCGCCCACCCCGAGCACCGCGGCCTGAGCGCCGGCACCATCAAGGGCGCGGCCGAGGCATCGCTGCGCCGCCTCGGCACCGACCACATCGACCTCTACTACACCCACTTCGACGACGAGACCGTCCCGGTCGAGGAGATCATCACCGCCCTCGACCAGCTGGTGAAGGACGGCAAGGTGCGGCACATCGCCGCCTCCAACATCAGCCCCGAGCGCCTGCGCGCCTCCCTCGACTTCTCCGAGCGCGAGGGCCTCGCCCGGTACGTCGCGCTCCAGCCGCACTACAACCTGGTCTCCCGCGACACCTACGAGGGCGACCTCCAGGACACCGCGGCCCGCGCCGGCCTCGCCGCCGTCCCGTACTACGCGCTCGCCTCCGGCTTCCTGACCGGCAAGTACCGCCCCGGTACGACCGTGGAGAGCGCCCGCTCCGCGAAGGCGGGCGGCCACCTGGAGTCGGAGCAGGGCCGCAAGGTGCTGGCCGCCCTCGACCGGGTCGCCGGGGAACGGAACGCCGAGATCGCCACGGTCGCCCTCGCCTGGCTCGCCGCACAGCCGACCGTCGCCGCCCCGATCGCCTCCGCCCGTACGGTCGAACAGCTCCCCGCCCTCGTCGCGGTCGCCGACCTGCGGCTGACCGACGGCGAACTCGCCCTGCTCACCGAGGCGTCGGCCTGACGGAGCCGGACGCCGCCGCCGTTCGCGGACACCGAGGCCGTGGCTGTTGCTACGCCGGCGGGCGGCGGTGGCTGGGCGGCGCGCTGCCGTACGGCTGGGGCGGTGGGTAGGCGGCGGGGCCGTATCCCGGTGTGTGCCCGGGCGGCTGTCCGTACCCGGGCGGCTGTCCGTACCCGGGCGTGTGCCCGTGCCCGGGGCTGTGCCCGTACCCGTACCCGTACCCGTTTCCGTACGGCGTCGGCATGGGGTGGCCGTGGTGGGCGCGGTGGGTGCCCGGGTGGGCCGTCAGGCGGGCCGCGTGGGTGAGGGCCGGGGCCGCGAACTCCCGGCGCTGCCAGAGGTGGTGCAGCAGCTCCCGCTCCCGCGCGCCGAAGTCCGGGCCCACCGCGCCGTGGCGGGCCCGGCGGCGCAGCCCCGCCAGGGACGTCGCGAACGACTCGTACTCCGCGACCGCGCGAGCCGCCGCCCGGCCCCGCGTCCGGTCCGGCTGCCAGTGGCGGGCCAGGTCGCGGGCCATGCCCCGGGCCCGCATGGAGGAGAGCGCCGACGGCTCGGCGGGGGTGAGCCAGCCGGCCGCCGCATAGGCGGGCAGCTCGGCCGCGAGGGTCCGCAGCTCCCGCTGGCGCGACCAGATCGCCAGCCAGGTCACCAGGCCGAACGCCGGGACCATGACGATCCCGTACACCGCGTAGAAGCCGTACGGTCCGAACGCCGACGAACCGTTCCACAGGGCGTGCAGGCCCATCGCCAGGAGCAGTCCCAGCACCGGCAGGGCGATCCGGCGGACCCGGTGGCGGCGGGCGCTGACGGCCGCGAAGCCGAAGCCGAGGCCGGTGAGGACCGTGAACAAGGGGTGCGCGAACGGCGACATCACGATCCGCACGAAGAACGTCCCGGCCGTCACCGAGGCGAACCCGGAGCTGCCCAGCTGCTGGTCCTCGCCGAAGGCGTTGCCCAGATAGAGGATGTTCTCGGTGAACGCGAAGCCCGTCGCGGTGAACCCGGCGACGACGACGCCGTCCACCACCCCGCTGAACTCCCGTCTGCGGAACAGGAAGATCAGCAGGACGGCCGCCGCCTTCGCACTCTCCTCGACCACGGGGGCGATCACCGTGGCCCCCAGGGTGTCGGCGCTCGCCGGGTCGGCCGTCGCGGTGGCTATCCAGCGCGTCGCGAACGAGTTGGCGATGATCGCGACGAGCGCGGCGGCGCACGCGCCCCAGGCGAAGGAGAAGATCAGATTCCGCCAGGGGCCCGGCTCGACCCGGTCGAGCCAGCGGAAGGCGGCCATCAGGAGCGGCACCGGAAGCACCGCGAGGCCGAGACCGACGAGGAACCCCTCCGGGCCGGTCTGTTCGCGGACGAGGGCGAGGATCACCAGCCCGCACAGCACGAGCGCCACGATGACGGCCCCGGCGCGGAACACCTTGCTGCGCCACACCATGCCGACGCGGCGCGGCCGGTAACGTCCTCGGCCGCGCTCCGGCGCGGCGCCCAGGACCTCGTCGAGCCGCTGCGCATGGAGGACCGGGACGGCGGGTCGCGCCTGCTGATGCTGCACGGAGGGGTCGGACACCTCTCGACCCTAACGAGGAGCACCGACACCCGGCGACGCCGCATCCGGCCAGGACGCGGCCGTACACGGTGTGTCAGACGCGGGCGAACAGCAGGTCGTGGACGACGTGGCCCTTGTCCAGCCCCTGCCCCTCGAAGCGGGTGAGCGGCCGGAACGCGGGGCGCGGGGCGTATCCGCCGTCGGCCGCGGTGTTCTCGAAGCGGGGGTGCGCGGTGAGCACCTCCAGCATCTGCTCCGCGTACGGCTCCCAGTCGGTCGCGCAGTGGACGATGGCGCCGGGCTTCAGCACCGGGGCCACCAGGTCCAGGAACTCGGGCTGGATCAGACGCCGCTTGTGGTGCCGGGCCTTGGGCCAGGGGTCGGGGAAGTAGACCCGCAGGCCGTCGAGCGACTCGGGGGCCAGCATCTCGCGCAGCAGGATGACCGCGTCGCCGTTGGCCACCCGTACGTTGGTCGAGCCGGCCTTGTCCGCGAGGCCCAGCAGATTGCCCTGGCCGGGGGTGTGGACGTCGACCGCGAGGATGCCGGTGCCCGGGTCGTCGGCCGCCATCTGCGCGGTGGCCTCGCCCATGCCGAAGCCGATCTCCAGGACGACGGGCAGACCGTCGAAGAGGTGGGCCAGGTCCAGGACGCGCTGTCCGTCGATGTCCAGGCCCCACTTCGGCCACAGCCGCTCCAGGGCGTCCTGCTGGCCGGTCGTGACCCGGCTGCGGCGCGGCTGGAAGCTGCGGATCCGGCGCTCGTGGTGCGAACCGGCGGGGTCGGCGGCGGGGCCGCCGGGGAAGCGGGGCTCCTGGCGCAGCCGGCGCGCGCGCTCGAAGGAGGCGGCCCGCAGCGCGGCGGCTTCGTCGGCCGTGACATCGGTCGCGGCGTCGGCGAACGGGTCGGCGAGCGCGTCGGCCGCCGTGGAGCCGGTCGGCACGGTGCCGGCGGGCGCCGTACCGGGCGCGTCGTCGTCGGTGGCTTCGTCGGGGGTGGGGTTCATGGGCTGCTCAGACACAATGACCGGATTCTACGGCGGGCGGCTTCCACCCCGTCCCCTGAGCCCGGCGCAGCGCGAGCCGTGCCACCTCCCGGCCGATGGGCAGGCACGCCGTCGCGGCGGGCGACGGGGCGTTGAGCACATGCACGGTGTGCGGGGCCTCGCGGATCAGGAAGTCGTCGACCAGCGTGCCGTCCTTCAGCACCGCCTGGGCCCGGACCCCGGCGGGCGACGGGCGCAGGTCGTCCTCGGTGACGGCGGGCAGCAGCCGCTGGACGGCCCGGGTGAAGGCGGACCGGGACAGCGAGCGGTGCACCTCGCCCGCCCCGTACCGCCAGTGTCTGCGGGCGATGCGCCAGGTGCCCGGCCAGCTCAGCGTGGACAGCAGTTCGGCGGGGCGGACCTGCGGCCAGGCGTATCCCTCGCGGGCCAGGGCGGGGACCGCGTTCGGCCCGACGTGGACGGAGCCGTCGAAGCCCCGGGTGAGGTGGACGCCGAGGAAGGGGAACGCCGGGTCCGGCACCGGGTAGACCAGGCCGCGCACCAGCTCGGGGCGGGCCAGCGCGTAGTACTCGCCGCGGAACGGCACGATCCGCACCCCCGGGTCGTCCCCGGCGAGGCGGGCCACCCGGTCGCAGTGGAGGCCCGCGCAGTTGACCAGCACCCTGGCCCGGACGACCGTGCCGTCCGCCGTGCGCACCGCGACGCCCCAGGGGCGCCGGTCTATCGCGGTGACCTCCGCGCCGTACCGCACGATGCCGCCCGCGGCGGTGACCTCGGCGGCGAAGCGCCGGGCGACTGCCGTGAAGTCGCAGACGCCCGTCGTGCCGACCCGGATCGCCGCGAGGCCCCGGACCTCCGGCTCGTACTCCGCGATCTGGGCGGGGCCCAGCTCCCGCACGGGCAGTCCGTGCTCGCGGCCGCGCTGCACCAGGCCGTGCAGCCGGGGCAGCTCGGAGCGCTCGGTGGCGACGATCAGCTTGCCCGTGGTGGCGTGGGCGATGGAGTGCTCGGCGCAGAAGTCCGCCAGCTCGGCGGAGCCGCGCAGCGCGTACCGGGCCTTGAGGGAACCGGGGCGGTAGTAGATGCCGCTGTGGATCACGCCGCTGTTGCGGCCGGTCTGGTGGCGGGCGGGGCCGCCCTCCTTCTCCAGGACCGTCACCCGGGTGCCCGGCGCGGACCGTAGAAGCGCGTACGCGGTCGACAGACCGACGATCCCGCCGCCGATCACCAGCACATCGCAGTCGTACGCCGCGTGCGTCATCATCACGCCACCTCCCACCCCGATAGTGCACTGACCCACTGACAACCGGCTCAAACCCCGGCCGGGCAGGGCGTGGCGCACACTCCGCCCGGATCCGCCCGTACCGGCCCCGCTCAGCCGGGCCGGGCCGGCCCCGCTCAGCCCGGGGTGACCAGCAGCGGGCGGGCCCGTTCCCGCAGCTCCGCGACGCGGGGCTCGTCCCCGTACGGCTCCAGGCGGTGGAGCAGATCGCGCACGTACTCCGTGGTGCGGGCCGAGGAGATCCGGCCGGCGACCTCCACCGCCCGGGTGCCCGCCGCGCAGGCCGCGTCCAGATTGCCCGACTCCAGCTCGGCGACGGCGGAGACGACGAGCCGCAGTCCGTGGCTGCGGACGAACTCCTCGGTCGGCCGGGACAGCGCCTGCTCGGTGAAGCGGCGCACCTGCCGGGGGGCCTTCAGGTCGCGGTAGCACTCGGCGGCGTCGGCGGCGAACCGGTCGTAGCCGTAGAAGCCGAGCCAGGACGGGTCGGAGTCGCCCGCCCGGGACCGCTCCAGCCAGCTCTCCGCGCCCTTGAGCGCGGCCCCCGCGGCCGGTGCGTCGCCGGCCTTCGCATGGGCGCGGGCCTCCACCAGCCGGAAGAAGCTCATGGTGCGGGCGGTGGCGAGACCGCGATTGCGCTCGACGGCGGCCTGGGCGAGGTCGACCCCCTCGTCGGCGAAGCCCCGGTAGGTCGCCTGGAGGGACATCGAGGCGAGGACATAGCCGCCGAGCGGGACGTCCGCGGCGGCCCGGGCCAGGCGCAGGGCCTGGATGTAGTAGCGCTGGGCGGCCTCCTGCTGTCCGGTGTCGAAGGCCATCCAGCCGGCCAGCCGGGTCAGCTCGGCGGACGCGCCGAACAGGGCCCGTCCGACCTCGTCGGTGTACGAGCCGAGGAGCAGCGGTGCGGCGTCGACGCGTAAACACTCGGGAACCATGGAGGAGCGCCAGTCGCCGCCGCCGTACTTGGAGTCCCAGCGCCGGGCGTCCTGCGCCGCCTCGCGCAGCTTCGACACATCGCTGTGCCCGACCCGCAGCGGTGAGGCGTCCGCCACCGCCTCCGGGCCGGGCTGGAGCGGGACGGAGCCCGCCGCGCCGGGGGTGGAGCCGCCGGTGTGGAGGATGTGTGCGCCGCGGGCGTCCGGCGCGGCCCCCGGTCCGCGGGCGCCGGCCCCGCCCGGGCCTCCGGATCCGCCGCCGCGCGCGCCGAGGATGGCGGCCTGTGCCGCCGTCGGGTCCCGGGCCACCGACGGATCGGCGGGGGTTATCAGCCAGCGCGAGGCGGGCGTCGCGTAGGCGCTCACGGAGAACGATCCCGCCAGGGACTGCCAGATCCCGCCGCCGCCCCGCCGCCCGGCCAGATCCAGCCGGTACAGCTCGGTCGCCGACCGGACCGCCTCGCCCACGTCCCGGGGGAAGGCGAGGCCGACCTCCGGGGCCGGGTCCGCGTCGGCGAGGCCGATCTCGTGCAGCGGGACCGGCCGGCCGAGCTTGGCCCCGATCGCCGCCGCGATGAGATGCGGCGCCGCGCCCTGCGGCACCATTCCCTTGGCGACCCACCGGGCCACCGAGGTCTTGTCGTAGCGAAGTGTCAGACCGCGCTGTGCTCCGAGGTCGTTGACCCGCCGGGCGAGCCCGGCGTTACTGATTCCCGCGAGGGCGAGAACCGTGCCGAGCTTCTCGTTCGGCCCGCGTTGCTCCCTGGACATGCGCCACCCCTCGACACACAGACAGCCGCCGCGTCACCGAGGACGGCGCGCGGCATTCGTACCGATGCCTCCCCAGGTTCGAACCTCCGTACTCCGCCTGCACACGCATGTGGCCGAGCCCCGAGGAATATGCCCCCCTGCTGAGAACACCAGTAAACACAGCGTAGTTCTCCCTATCCCTACCGTTAAGGGGCAGACGTCCGGATGGCGGGATTGTTGTCCGTGCGGGCGGTCCGGGCCGCCCGCACGGTGGCGCGCGGGCCGGGGTGCGGCGTGCTCCCGGCGTGTGGCCGTGCGCCCGGCCGTGCGCTCTGGCCCGGCGATCGCCGGAACGCTTCTCTGGGACCTGCGTGGGTCGGCCCGCTGCACTGGACTCAGTGGGCTGGGGGAAACCGCCGCTCCATTCCCCGCGGGCGGTGGACCGGTCCGGGAGGTGAGGCCCACCTCCCGGACTGTGCGTGGAAGGGTCCGCCGGGGGGCGCGGCACGACCTGCGCGCAGGGTGGCGCTTCGAGAGAATGGCCGAATAGCGACGGTCCGGTGAGGGTCTGGCCAACAGTCCGACTATGGCCGGATATCGGCGCTGTTTCCGGGCGGCGCCGGCCCCTCCCCTGTCACGGGGGCGGGCCGGGGCGGCGCGGGGACCGGACGGCCCCGCCTCCGCAACTCCCGGAACCGGCGGTTCCGTTGCTGTCGTCGCGGTGAAGACCACGCCGGGCCTTTGCCAGGGGCGCATGCTCTTCCGGCGTGCGCTGCCCGTACACCCTCTCCTGCGGCATTGTCGTGGCAGCATGTCCCGCAGCGGCGCTTCGCTCGTCAAGTGCGCCGTTTGTCCACAGCCTGTGGAGGCGGCGATGCGTTGGTTGGTGGGATGGAGCAGTATCGCCGCGAGCTTCGGCACCGTCGGCGCCGTCGGAAACGGCGGCGAGGGGCGCACGGTTCACCCCGTGGGCTCCCAACTCCTGTGGGGAGACCCGGATCCGCTCTGGGCGGTCGGCGACTGGCGGCCCGACGAGATCCGCGTCATCGGCGTCGCGACCCCCGAAGGCGCGCCCACCGCCCGCCTCGCGGTCCTCGGCTGCTGCGGCGCCACCGACGAGCAGCTGCGCGTCGGACTGCTCGCCGCACGCGGCGGCGCGATGCGCCATCTCACCGCCTGGCCCGGCAGCTACACCGCCGTCGTGCAGATCGGCCGCCGCATCACCGTCGCCGGCGACCTGGCAGGCGCCCGGCCCGTCTTCCACACCCCCTGGGCCAACGGCACCGCCTTCGCCACCGCCGCCCTGCCGCTCGCCGACCTCATCGAGGCCCAGCTCGACATCGGGCACCTCGCCGCCCTGCTCGCCTGCCCGGAGACCCCCGAGGCACTCGGCGACGGCACGCCCTACGTGGGCGTCAAGCGGGTCCCGCCGGGCCACGCGCTCATCCTGCGGGAGGGCTCGCGGGAGATCACCGGATACGAGGCCGTCGCCTCGCTCGCCGTCGCCGCACCCCAGGCCGACCCGGTGCACGCCGTCGAGGGCGTACGGGACGCGCTCGTCGAAGCCGTACGCGCCCGGCTCACGGCCCCGCGCCACGCGCCGGAATCCCAGCCGCCGGACCCGGGGCCCGTCCCCGGCATGGGCCCCGCCGACCGGCGCGCGGCCCGGGGCGGACCCGTGGCGGGCATCGGCGCCGACCTCTCCGGAGGCAGCGCCTCCGCCACCCTCGCCCTGCTCGCCTCCGGACTGCCCGGACTCCCCGGCACCCTCCTCGGCCACGGCACCGGCGCGGGGGAGCGGCTGCTCGCCGTCACCTTCAACGACCTCACCACCCGCGGCAACGAGGACGAGCTGGAGCGGGCCCGCGCCATCGCCGCCAATCCGCGCCTGCACCACGTGGTCGTCGCGGCGGGCGAAGAGGCCCTGCCGTACGCCTCGTTGGAGACCGGTGCGCTCACCGACGAACCGGCCCCCTCCCTCGTCCTCGCCGAACGTCACCGCCGCCGGCTCTCCGCGGGCAGCGCCGACCACCTCGTCGGGCACGGGGCCCGACAGGTCCTGGACGCCCACCCGGCCCGCCTCGCCGACCTCCTGATGGACCGGCGCAGACGCCATCTGCTGCGCCCCGTCGCCGCCCTCACCAAGGCCGAAGGCCCCACGGCACACTCCCTGTTCGTCCCGCTGACGGTCTACCGCGCCGCCCGCCGCCTGGCCCGTACGTCGTACCGCACCGGCCTGGAGTCCGCCGCCGGACTCCTCCCCGACGCCAACCGTTACGCCCCCGACCTCGCCACCCCCGCCGACGCCTCGCTCGCCGCCCTCGCCTGGTCGCGCCCGGGACCGGCGGCGCGCTGGCTGACCGGGGAGGCGTTGGCCGAAGTATCGGTTCGTCTCCAGGAGGCGGCGATCCGGCCCGCCTCCGTGCAGCGCCCGGGGGAGGCCCGGGCCCGCGCCGCCCTCGCCCGGGGGGCCGCCGACCACCGGATCCTGGAACAGGCCGCGGAGATCCGCAGCCAGCGCCTGCACGCCCCGTTCCTCGACAACCAGGTCGTACGGGCGGCCCGCGCCCTGCCCGAGTCGCTCCGCGTCCAGCCCGGCGCACGGGCCGCGATCCTGCGCCGGGTGCTCGGCGGGGCGGGCATCCACGATCTGCCGCCCGGCTGGGGCACGCCTTCCCAGGCCACCTCCACCGCCGTCACCCGCACCGGCCTGCGCATCGCGCTGCCGGACCTGATGGCCCTCTTCGACGCCCCGTTGCTGGCCGACGCGGGCCTGGTCGAGGCCCGGGTGGTCCGCAAGGCCCTGCGCGCCGCCTCCGAGGGCGAGCCGCTGCCCCTGGACGGCCTGGCGGACCTGGCCTCCACCGAACTGTGGCTGCGCCGCCTGCTGGCCCGGCGCGGCACCTGCTGGACGGGTACCGCCGCTCCGCGCCAGCGCGCGGTCGCGGGCGGTGTGACCCCCGCCCGGCGCACGCTCCAGCCCTGACCGGAACAGACTCCGGTCCTGGCCGGAAAGCGACGCCGGGAAGCGGTGTCGGGAAACGGTGTCGGGAAGCCCGGCCGGGGCGTGCGTACGGCTCAGGCGCAGCTGATCCGGGACTCCGCCCAGTCGGCCAGGGCCACCCCGCCGAACGGCGTCTGAGGCTCCACCACGAGGCGGATCGAGGACTGGCCGGCGATGCTCACGCTCACCGGGACGGCGGGATCGCCGCCCTCCACCACCGGAGAGCGCCACAGCCGGGCCCCGTCCCCGTCGAACACGGAGAAGCGCACCGCGCCGAGCCCCATGGTCAGGTCGTCCACGCCGACCATGGCCTCGTAGCGCGTGCACGCCCGGTTCAGCTGGATGGTCACCGAGGAGCGGGCGTGCACGGTCACCCCGTGCGCGTAACGGGTGGAGGCGATGGACACGTTCGAACGCTGCCAGATCCAACTGCTCCGCCCCATCACGACCTCCGGCTCGCTCCGGTCGCCGAACACCGAGTACGCCAGCTCGCTGAACCGGTACACCTCCGGGGCGGGCGGCGGCGTGGGCTTCGGCGGCTTCGGCGTCGGCTTCGGGGACGGCGGCGGGCTCGGCGCCGGGGGCGCGGGCTTCGGCGGCGGCTCGGGCGAGGGCGTGGGGCTCGGCGTCGGCGTCGGCTTCGGCGCCGGCGCAGAAGGGGCCGGGGG
>NZ_JAAXYC010000115.1 GCF_018619185.1 Streptomyces sp. McG3
ACCCCACACACCCACAACGAAGCGACGCCCACCCACTGGTTGAACCCCCGCCACTGGCCGCGGGACCACCGGCCCGCACGGTGCACGACCCGCCCGGCCACAGGTCGGCGGCGCGCACCGGGAACCCCCGAAACGGACCTCGTGACGGACAACAACCGGACGGTCTGCCAGGCACGCGACGGGCGTCCCGATCACGACCCGCCGTCGCGTCCCGCACCGCCGTTGAGACTGCCGCCGCCGGCGCTCCGGAGAGACCGGTCAGGCACCGGCACGGGGCGACGCGCAGCAGGGTGCGCGCGTGCCGCTCTCCCTCGTGGCCGACACCGGGCTGAACGTGTGGGCACTGGCCTCGGTCCTGACCGCGCGGACGGCTGACCCGGGCGCACCGGCGCATCCCCCGTACGTGCGCAACGGCTGCAGCACTCACCCGCTCGACGAGCCCTCGTGGGAGCACAAATAGACGGTCTGGAAGTACGGCACCAACGACGGTGACGACGAGTCCGACGGCGTCCTCGATAACGCCGAACTGACGGTGCGAACCTCTCCGCTGGGTGTGCTCAGCTACCTCGTCACCCGGTGCACCGAGGACGATCAAGTGCTGACGTACTGCCGTCAGCAGGGGGTGGTCCTCTTGCTATGTTGCGGTGTTCGATCTTGGCCGTTGAGCTGGGTTCGAGCTTTGAAAGATGGCTACACCAGGGGGCACTGTTTTGGGCAGTTCGAGAGACTCACAGCGGCATGACGGCGGAAGCCCGCCACTGCCTCCAGCCCGTGGGGGAACGCCTGCCTCACCAACGGTGCCGGTGGTGCCGGTTCGTCCCGTGCCTCCGGTTCCCGGGGTGCCACCGGACTCCCGTCTTCGGCGGGTACGCCGACGTTACCGGGGCACCTCGACGACCGACAAGATCGCGCTGTGGGCCCTGGTGGTCACCGCGATCGGTCTTGCCTCGCCGGCAGTCGTCTCCGCCTGGCAGAAGGTCTTTCCCGAGGACTCGGCGACGCTGCTCGTCGAGCCGAACGAGCAGGCCTGTCTGAACCGCTGGTACGTCCCCGGCGGTGACCCCTCGATCAGTGCTCAGGTGGCACGGGCGAATCCCGACCAGCTCGCGCAGTGGGTGCGGGAAGGGCGAGCCGTTCATGCAGGGATTCTGGAGGCTGCTGTGACGGTGCACGGCGACGCAGGCTCGTCGGTCGAGGTCCGTGATATCTCGGTCACGGTGACGCACCGGGAGAAGGGCGCGCCGGGCACGGTCACGGGGATTCCCGGGTGCGGCAGCGGACCGGATGAGCCCTCGTACCTCGCGGTGGATCTGGACACCCTCCCGCTGAACCAGCCGGTTCCAGCCGCGTATCTGCTGCGGAGTCCTCAGCAGAAGGCAGCCCGTCAGCTCGAAGCGGACCAGGGCCAGTCCGTGAGCCTGCCCCACACCATCGATGAAGGCGACTTCTACTCGCTGTTCCTCATCGGGCGGACCGAGCGCTACGACACCCGCTGGAAGGCCACCATCACCTGGTGGGACGGTAAGGACATGCACCGCCGCACCCTCTCCGGACGAGACGGCAAAGACCTCCGAGTCGTCCCCACCGGCGACAACCGATCCGGCTGACACGGGCACCCTGCCAAGGCATGACTGAACCGTCGGACCGGTGACCACTCCACGCCGGTCCGACCACCACAGTGCACTCTCACCGCCCGGCTCCCCCGGCTTCCAGGGGAAGGTCGAGCAGCATGGCGTGGAAGATCGGGGCGTCGGGGAGGCGGGGGCGCAGGTCCCCGAGAGTCGTCCAGCCCCAGGACTGATAGAGGGCGTGGACCTTGGGGGTGGTCTGGTCGACGAGGAGGGGGCGTCGCCGTGGTCGGCCGGGCCGCTGATCGACGGTGCAAGTGGTCCGCAGGTCTACTTCGGATTGGCCTGGGGCAGAACCGAGGAAGCGTCGGCCCATGCGGCAGCCGTAGCGGAGCCCATGGGGCTGCTCTGCTTCGACGTGCAGCAGGACCGGCTCAGGCCGTGAGCAGGGGCGCCGGACAGCGGTAGCCGGTAGAGGCTGCGGCTATGACAGTTACTCATGGAACAGCGCCGGTGGCGCTACGCTGCTGTGTCGTGCAGGAGACGCGTCTCGACACTGATCGGATCCGAGCGGCTCGCCGGGTAATCGACCCGGTTTTTCTCGACACTCCGCTGTACCGCTGCGAGGCGCTGGAGCCCGGCCTCGGGTGCACGGTGAGTATCAAGCTCGAAACGGCGAACCCTGTCCGCAGCTTCAAGGCCCGCGGCACCGAGGTTGTGGCGACCCTGCTCGCCGACAATGGCGCGCAAGCCGTGGTGTGCGCGAGCGCGGGCAACCTTGGCCAAGCCCTCGCGTGGTCCGGTCGCGGCCGGGGGCTCGACGTGACCGTCGTGGCATCCCGCTTTGCGACTGTGGCCAAGCTCGATCGCATCCGCGCACTGGGCGCCGGGTTGGAGCTGGTGGACGGCGACCACGAGATGGCTCGCGAGCGGGCGGCTGCCGTCGCGCGGTACGCCGGCATCCGGCTGGTCGAAGACAGCCTGGACATCGAGACCTGCGAGGGCGCGGCGACCATCGGCCTGGAACTGGTGGACACCGCGACGTCGTTCGACATCGTTCTGCTTGCTCTCGGCGGCGGGGCGCTGGCCACCGGCGTGGGCCATGTGGTGAAGGCATTGGCACCCGAAGTCGAGGTGATCTGCGTCCAACCGCTGGGTGCGCCAGCACTGACACACTCGTGGCGCCAGCGGCGTGTCGTCACCACCGACTCGACCGACACCATCGCCGACGGCGTCGCCGGTCGGCGTCCCATCCCGGCCGTCCTGGACGACCTCCTCCTGGTCGCTGACGACGCCGTACTGGTCCAGGAGGCGTCGATCATCGCTGGTATGCGGATGCTCCTTGACCACGCCGGCCTCGTCGTCGAACCGTCGGCCGCGCTCGGCATCGCGGCGATCCTCGAAGACCGCGACCGCTTCGCCGGCCGACACGTGGTCACCATCGTGTGCGGCAGCAACGTCGACGTAGACCTCTACCACCAATGGGTCAGCGCGGCTCCCATCCACGGGTCTTGACAATCACTCAGCGGTGAGAACCGACCGGTCCACGGATCCACACGGCACTCGACGCCGCCCGCACCGGCTAACACCGGGCACCCGGCACCCGGCACCCGGCACCCGGCACCCGGCACCCGGCACCCGGCACCCGGCACCCGGCCAGAGCATGATCGAACCGTCGGACCGGCGACCACTCCTCGCCGGTTCGACCACCACAGCCCCCCTCTCACCGCCCGATCTCTCCGGCCCCCGGGGGAAAGCCGAGCAGCATGGCGTGGAAGAGCCCGATGACGCAGCTCCGGCCGGGCCGTGCGGACTCGTTGACCAGTCAGCGAAGCAGGTCGTGGAGCGGGGCAGCGTCGTGCAAATCGTTGATCGTGGTGGTGGCCCCGGCTTCAGCCAGTTCTGTGGCCGAGGTGCGACCGGTCGCGACGGCCAGTACGGGGACGCCTGACGCGCGTGCGGCGGCTACGTCGGCGGGGGTGTCTCCGATGAGCAGGACGTCGGTCAGGGCGACGTGGGCGCCTTTGGCCGCGCGGGTGCGTGCGATGGCGCTGCGGACCAGATCGGCGCGGTCGTCGTGGTCGTCGCCGTATCCGCCGTACGGGAACTGGATGTAGGTGTCGAGTCCGAAGACCTGGAGCTTGGTCTTGGCGACTGCCCGGATGTTTCCGGTGACGATGCTCTGCACGACGTCGTCCATGGCTGCCACCGTGTCGAGGGCGGCCGCGGCACCGGGCAGCGCGTGTCCGCGCTCGCGCAGGTCGTGGGCCCGTTGGCGGTGGAGTTCGGTGGAGCGGCGGGCGAATTCGTTGAACATGGTGCGGTCGCTGGTGATGCCGTGCAGCTGGGCGGTCCGGCGGAAGATGACGGGTTCGGTCATCCCGTCCACGGCGGCCTGTTCGCGCATCGGTGTACCGGTGACCTGTTCGAAGGCGTCTGCGAAGATCTCTCTTCCGAGGCCCCGGGTCGCGATGAGGGTGTGGTCGATGTCCCACAGAACGAGCTTCAAGGTGGCCTCCCGGAGCACGGACAGCACATGGCCTGGGCCACGGTTTCACACCTTGGGGTGAGTGGGCAGTCCAGGGCCCGGATCGCTCTAGGCTGAGAGAACGGCCCGACCATGAAGGCGTCTTGACGGATCTGCCCGCGCTCCCCACGGGGGCGCTCGTCCGCGCGGCTCGTCGGCGTGATGGGCGCCCGCAGTCCGCCATCGCGGGTCTTTGCGGCCTCAGCACCGACTACCTTTCGCAGATCGAGCGGGGCCGGAAGAAGCCTTCGGGGGACGTTTTGGCCAAGCTCGCCGGCGAACTCGGCGTCGCGGTCGGGACGCTGCTGGGCGACGATGGCACCCCACCTGCCAGGACCGAACCGGCTGTGACCGGCGGCGCTGCCGTGGTGCAGGCGTTGCTGCGGCGGAAGGACGCAGCCCTGCGCCCCTCACCCGCCGACGAGTTACGGGACCGGGTGGAGCGGGCGTGGGAGGTCTGGCAGACCTCGTCGACACGGTTCACCGAGGCCGAGATTCTCCTGCCCGGTCTGGTCCGCGACACTGAAGGGACCGTGCGCGCGCTGCGGACCAGCGCCGGTGCCGATGCCGGTGAGCGGCGGGAGGTGTTGCGGGTGGCTGCCGATCTGTATGGGCTGCTGCGTTCGTACTGCCGCAGGATCGGGCGGCTCGACCTGTCGATGATGGTCGCGGAGCGGGCGCTCCGCGCCGCCGAGGACGCCGACGATCCACTGCGGATCGCGGCAGCGCAGTGGAACCTGGGCCACGTACTGCTCTCGCAGCCCGGCCGGGAGCAGGAGGCGGCCGGCGTGGCGATGGGCGCTTCGCGGGATCTCGCCGCCGCGGTGGACTCCCCCGCGGTCGCTGCCGTTCGCAGGGCGCTGGAGCTGGTCGTCGTGGTCGCGGACGCGCGCGGACGCCCGTGGGCGGCCAGGGACCGGCTCACCACGGGTGCTGTGCGGCTCGCGCGGCGCTCCGGCGAGAGCAACGTCCTGTGGACGGTGTTCGGGCCGACGAACGTGGCCCTGCACGCACTGAGCGTCGAGATGACGGCGGGTGACACCGTGGAGGGCCTGCGGCTGACCGACCGGATCGACGTGTCGTCCCTGCCGTCCCGCGAGCGGCAGTTCACCTTCGGCCTGGAAGTCGCCCGCTGCTACGACCTCCGCCGTGACGACGCCGCCGTCCTGGTGCACCTGCTGGAACTGGAGCAGCTCGCCCCCGAGGACCTGGAACGCAGCCCGCTCGGCCGCCAGATGGTCATCGGCCTGATGCACCGGGCCCGGCCCACCTACCGGCGGCAGGTCACCGGCATCGCCGAACGCCTCCACCTGGTCTGAACCCGCTGACCGGCCGCCTCACGGTCCACGGGACAGCCCGGTCTCACAGACCGGGTTCTCCCGGCGATCCTGCCGTACGGTCCTCGGCCTCACCGCCGACCAGGGAGAGGCCCGTGACCACGGCCAGCAGCAGTACCGAGATCCCCGAATGCCCCGGCGCGCGGATCGGCGTCGCCGGAAAGCGGTGGGACACGGTCCGCACCGGCTGGCTGTCGCTGCCGCACCTGCTGCCGGGCAGCACCCGCAACACCGCGCCGGCCGGGACAGTGCCGGTCCTCGGGCCGTGCCCCGCGGCCGCGCTGTACGCGGTGGCGCCGCTGCGGGGCGTCGAGCACCTGGTCCTCGATGACCTCACCGCCTACGCACACGACCGGGGGTGGGTCGTCCCGGCCGGCTGTGCGGTCGCCGACAGCGGGCCGCTCGACCAAGCCCCCGCCATGCGGGCCGGGTGGCAGCGGGTACGGGCAGCAGCAACCGGCCGCCTGGTCCACGGGGTGGTGGTCCCCTCCTTCGCGCACATCGCCTACCGCGCCGCGGACTGGGACAGGGAACGCACCTGGCTGCTGGAGCAGGGGCTGTTCGTCGTCGCGACCGACCCCACCGAACTCCAGGCACGCCTGGGACCGGAGGAGCTGAGGGCATGAGCAGCACGGTGGTGTACGACCCGACCGGTGTGGTGACCGGCGGGCTGCCGCTGGACCGTGACCCGCACCTCGCACTCGCCGCCGCGGTCCTGGCCAGGGGCCCGAACCCGGTCGGCGTGCGGGCGGCGGACTGTGCGCAGATCGGCCTCCAGCTCACCGGCCACGCACGATGCGTGGCCGCCGACCTCCGGCAGCGGTTCGAGGCACTCCCGGCGGACAGCGAACTGCGCCCGCTGACCAAAGCGGTGCTGAGGGAAGCGGTGAACCGCCTCTCGACCGGCCCCGCCACCACCACCGCAAGAGTCCAGAACCGGGCACGGCTGATCGGGCCCTTACCGGGCACTCGACCGACTCGACACCACACAACAACCCGCGCCGGCCACCTGATAACAGGCTCACGTCCGAGACGTACTGCTTGAGCGCCTTCGCGTGGCGCTGCCAAGTCGCGAGGTCAGCGGCTCCTCAGCCTCCGCTTTTCAAGCCGGGCCAGGGCGCCCAGCCGTCTCGGGTGGACCAGAACGGATGCCACTCGATCCGGGTCGACAGCGTGAGCAAGCGGCGCAGTTCGGCGGCATTGCGCGGGCGCGGGTAGGCGGCGTGCCACTTCCGGGGTGTGGATGTTGCTTAGCGCGCTAGCTGGTCCGGCTGGACGGCTATGGCACGCAGCTCTCGGAAGGACGGTCGCGGCTCGGCGAGGCGCTGGGCTGGCAGTGAGCTCTTTCAGAGCGGCCACCGACCGGGTGACGGGCCAGCGTTCCGCAACGCACGAGGCTCCCGTGCCGTTGAGCGAGATGTTCGACATCTCAACTCATCAACACAGGAGCCTCATGGGTTCGCCGACCTGCCGCACGCCTTGGTCGAGTGGGTATCCATGCTCATCGTCACCCGTGAGGGGAACCGCCGCTGCAAGTTCCCGCCCCACCAGCGCGCCCTCGTCGGCCTGGTCTACCTTCGCCGCCACGACACGCTCGCGCAGATCGCCGCCGGCTTCGGCATATCCGTCGGCACCGCCCACGTATACGTCACGGCCGTCATCGACCACCTCCCGACGGGCACCCGGCCTGCTGCGTGTCCTACGCGAGACTGATCCTGAGCACGTCCTGCTCGACGGGACGCTCGCCGAGTGCGACCGCGTCGGAGACAGCCGGAGCGACTTCTCGCAGAAGCACCGTCGCCACGGCGTGAACGTGCAGGTCATCGCCGACCCCACAGGCAAGCTGCTGTGGATCTCACCCGCGCTGCTCGGCCGCACCCACGACCTGACCGCGGCCCGCACCCACCGCATCATCCGGATCTGCGAATGCCAGGGCGTCCCCGTCCTCGCCGACCGCGCCTACATCGGAGTCGGCTCCTGGGTGACCACACCGATCAGACGGCTCCCGAACCGGGACCTCACCACGACCCAACGAACAATCAACCGGGCCCTGTCAGCAGCACGGGCACCGGTCGAACGAGGCATCGCAAGGCTGAAGTACTGGCAGATCTTCCGCCGGGCCCGCTGTAGCCCCAACCGCATGACCGTCATTGCCGCAGCCATCCTCACTCTGGAACGTCAACGCTGATGAAACTCATTGCCCTTCCAGGGGGGAGAACGGATCGGCAATGGCCGTCATCCAGTGGGGAACCGTCTCACGACCAGACAAGTCGCCCTTCGGCAACGGAACAGACCGGATAGTCCCCCGCGCCGATCCTCGTCAGCATCTCCGCCACGGAGTCGAAGTAGTGAGCCAGTGACGCGTACTCGCCGGTGACCGTGGGCTCACCCACGAACCATCTGCCGATACGTCCGTCCCTCACGTCGATGAACTTTCCCATCCAGCCGTCCTGGTCCGACAGGAACGGGACCCACTCGTTGCGCCAGAACGGGTAGTCCGGCTGGTCCGGCGGGTCGAATCCGCAGGGCGTGGAACGGTTCGCGTAGAGCCTCTCCATCGCCCGGATGCCCAGAAAGAAGCTCCCCTCTTCGGGGAACCCATCGAAACCGCAACATTGCACTTCGTCGTCGAAATCTTCCTCCGACAGATCCAGATTGTTCTGCAACAGCCACGTCCGCAGGTCCCCATGCAGGGACATCCCCATCCGTTCCTCGGCTGCCGCGAGCATCTGCTCCGTAGCGGGCCCGGGCAGATCCGCGTGATCGGCCGGCGCGTGCTCCCGAAGCAGATTCATCACACGCGACCAACTCTCTGCCACACTCATCGCCCTCTGTCCTCTCCACAGGGATGCCTCCATCCGACTACGCCACTGCGGAGGTCGGGAAGTACGGGCCGGAGAACCTTGCAGGGATGATACTTCGATCATGCGTTCCATCCCTTCCTGTGATCGTCTTCCGCCCAGAAAGGCGGAGCCAGCCCCTCAGCGAAGTGACCGCCTGCGACTTTCCACAGACAACCCACCATGCCCGGCAGGCCCAGCCGAGGAGCTTTCAGGGCTCAAGCGAGGACCATGGCGTCACCCTGGAGTGGCGAAGCTGAAAACGCTCAGTGAACGGGTGGGGCGAAGTCGTTCGTACTCGCGCCGGCCGAACGTGCGCCGTTCCTCGTTGACGGTCTGCTGCTCCGAGTCTCAACGCGGGCTTCGCCGGAACCGGACGGGTTGTTGCGCTTGGTTGGCCCGTTGCGTCTGTTCAGCATGGGATGGCTGGTTGCGAGCGTCGGGACTATGGCTGCCGGGTGATCCATCTTCCGGGTGATCGGCGTATTCGTGAGAGCACCCTGCGTCGCGCGCCGACGGTTCGCGCCTGTATGGGAGCGGGGGAACGGAGAACCATGACGAGTGCTTTCTTCTGACCGGTCCCGGGACGCGACGAGCGGGCTTCTTGCGGCGTTCGGGCTTTCGCTACGGCCTGTCCCGCTGATCCCCACCGTTGTCTCCGTCCAGGAAGGTGCCATGTGATCACGCTGACCACATCCCGTACGCCGCTGGATCCCGAACACGTTCCCGGTGCGGTCGAGTCCCTGCTGCACGAGTTCCTCGAAACACAGATCGACAATGCCCCAGACCTTCCCGAGCTGGACCTGTTCGCAGGGATGCTCCGGAGCATGATCGCCGCGGGGGGGCAAACGCATCCGGCCCGTGCTGTGTGTCGTCGGCTGGCAGTCGGTGACCGACCGGCAGCCGCCACAGGCGGTCTGGCGGGTGGCAGCCTCCCTGGAGCTGTTCCACCTCTTCGCTCTGATCCACGACGACATCATGGACTCCTCGATGACGCGGCGAGGGCAGCCGACCGCGCACTGCTCTCTCGCCGCCCGCCACGCGGACCGGGACGCCGCCGCTCTGGGGGTGAACGCGGCGATCCTTCTGGGCGATCTCGCCCTGGGGTGGTCCTACGAACTGCTGCACACCACACGGCCCGGCCCGGCCCGGCATCTCAGCCGGGCGTGGCCGCTGTTCAACGCCCTGCGGACCGAGACGCTCGTCGGCCAGTACCTCGACCTCCTCGGCTCCGGACCGGGCGCCGCCGCCCGTCCCGACGTCACCGCCGCCCGGCGTGTCATCCGCTACAAGACAGCCAAGTACACCTGCGAGCGGCCGCTCCAGCTCGGCGCGCACCTCGCGGGAGCCGGCACCAGGGCACTCGCGGCCCTGTCCGCGTACGCCCTGCCGCTGGGCGAGGCCTTTCAGCTGCGTGATGATCTGCTGGGTGTGTACGGCGACCCGGAGCGCACCGGGAAGTCCGTCCTCGACGACCTTCGCGAGGGGAAGCACACCGTGCTGGCCGCCACCGCCCTTCAGCGCGCGACCCCGGCGCAGGCGTCCGTCCTGCGCACCGGTCTGGGCAACCGTGCCCTCACCGAGGCGCACGCGTCGACGATCCGCGAGGTCTTCGGAGCCACCGGCGCGCGAACCGCCGTGGAGAACCTGATCAGCCAGCGGTGCGAGGAAGCACTGGCCGCCCTCGACGACGCCCCCCTGCGGCCAGGTGCCACTGCCACCTTGAGGTCCCTGGCCGCTGCCGCCGTGACACGTACCGCCTGACCGCGAACCAGTCCCGCCCCGTACAGGAGAACCAGCCGGTGACCACCCTCAGCGAGACCGAAACTCTGCCCGCCGAACTGCTCACGTTCTACTGCCCTCTCACGCCCGAGACCAGCCCGGAGGCCGACCAGCTCCAGCACAACGCCCTGGCCTGGGCACAGAAGTACGACCTGGGGGCGGGTGACGACCGGCGTACTGCCAAGTACGCGCTGACCGCCGCCGCGTGGTCCACCAACGGGACCCCCCACGCCCGCGGGCAGGTCGCCCAGGCGCTGTGCGACTACAACGCCTGGGCGTGGGTCGCCAACGACCTGGTCAACTCCGGCAGGCCGACCTGCGAGATCGTGGCGACCTTCGGCCGGTGGGAACGCATCATCCGCTCCCCCCTCTCCTGGCCCGGGGCAGTGGGCCTGGACGCGGCCCTGGCCGACGCGTTCAGCCGACTGCGCACACACCTCACTCCCCTGCAGTGGGAGCGCTTCGTCGCCGGGCAGAGCCAGTGGCTGCTGGCCATGTCCTGGGAAGCCGCCCAACGCGAGACCGGCACCCGGGACGACGTCAACGACTACCTCGCCCAGCGGTTCAGTGCCGGCGGCTGCTACTCCGCCGCCGCCTACATCGACGCCGTCGAGAACATCGAACTGGACGAACACCAGTGGGCGCGCCCCGATGTACGCGCTGCCGCGGAGGCCGCCATGCTCACCGCCCTGCTGGACAACGACCGCTACTCCCTGGTCAAGGACCTCAAGAAGCCGGTCCGCTCGCGCAACCTCTTCGACGCTCTCCAGCACGAACACCCCGGCACCAGCCTCGCCGAAGCCGTCGTCCGGGGCGTCGCCCTTCGCGACCGGGTGATGAGCCGTTACCTCCAGCTCCGCGGACGCATTCTCACCAGCGCGAGCGGCAATCTCGTCCGGTACATGGGCGGACTGGACCTGATCATCAGCGGCAACATCAGCTTCGCCGCCACCGCCGTCCGCTACCTTCTGCCCGACTCGGCCCACACTGTCACCACCACCGACCACCCTGCCGACGACAGCACCGGAGCGCTTCCCTACCCGACGATCGCCTGGTGGTGGGAGCCGTTCACCCCCTGAGAGCGCCCGGTGGCCCGCCGACATCCCGGACCGGGGCGGCCAACGCCCAGCTGCGGTCGAACGATGTCCACGGGCATCGAGGACGTGGCCGCGGCCGGGGCCCTACTGGTGGCCGGCTCAGCGCGTGGTGCGGTTCCGCCGCCACCACAGGATCAGCATCGTGAGCAGCGCCGCGTCGCGAAGCCGGTGGAAGGCTCTGCGGGGCGGTGCCCAGGGTGCCGGTGGCACGTGGGGGCGGGTGACGTTCACGGTCAGCCGGTGTTCGGCGAGGTCGCGGACGATGCTGCGCAGCTGCTGCGACATCCGGATGCCGCCCTCGATGCCCTCGATGAGGGTGTGGAAGGCCTGCGGGCCGGACACGAACTTGCGGATATGGCCCTGGACGATATGGGGGCAGCTCCGACTCGAAGACGTCGAGGAGCGAGAGTTCGGGGCTCAAGTGGCGGATGGAGCCCTCGATGTTCGCGAAGGACTTGCCCAGCACAGCGATCATCGGGCTGGTCCTGATTCCGCGCCTGGTCGAGTGCTGGAGGACTGCGGTGAGAGTGAGCCCGAAGTCCAGGTCCTCCAGCGAGGCCGCCGCGACCTTCGGCACGAGGGCCACCATGTCGGCGCTGAATTTGCTGACCTCGGCCCAGGGCGTGGCCTCGCCCATCTCGATCCACGCCTGGGCGAGCGCTGTTCCGTCGTTCTGGGCGACGCTGACCAGGACGCGCAGGATGTGGGTGCTCAGGGAGCGGTCCATGCGGCCGACCATGCCCCAGTCGATCACGTGGGCGGGCTCGCCGGGGTGGACGAAGATGTTGCCCGGATGCGGGTCGGCGTGGAACCACCCGTCGACGAAGTAGCCCCGGTACATGAACGCCAGCAGATCGCGTCCGATGTCCTTGCGCTCCTGCACCGTGAACGCCGCCGGATCCGCGTCCCGGATCGAACAGCCCGGGGCCAGCGTCTGGACCAGCACCCGGGGTGTGGCCGTGATGACCTCGGGAACGGCGATGTGCTTGAACCCGGCCGCGGCCTTGCGGGCCGCCTTCATGTTCGCTGCTTCGAGGACGAAGTCCAGCTCCGGGCGCATGGCGTCGAACAGCACAGCGAGCATCGCCTCGAAGTCGATGACCGCGTTCAGCCGCGGCGCCCGCCGCGCGGCGCAGCGCGCCAGCGTGTTCAGCAGCGCCATGTCCGCGTCCATCACTTCGCGCACTCCCTGCCGCTGCACCTTCACCGCCACCGGCGTGCCATCCGTGAGAACGGCCCGGTACACCTGTGCCAGGGACGCCGTTCCGATGGGGTGCTGCGCGTCGAAGGAGAGAAAGCCCGCCGCCCACCCGCCGCCCAGCTCAGCCGCGAGGACCGGTTCGAAGTCCGCGAACGGCCGCGTCTCCACCCGGTCGTGCAGCTTCCTAAGCTCCTCGACCATCGCCGCGGAAACCATGTCCGGCCTGGTCGACAACATCTGCCCCACCTTGATGTACAGCGGGCCCAGGTCCTCCAGAGCCCGGCGCACCGCAGCCGCCCGCGACACCACTGCCCCCGTCCTCTGCGCCCCGTACCGGCCGGCCGTACGCCCCGCCTCCCCGGCCACCAGAGCGCTCAGGACACCGATGATCCTTCGCAGGCGGCGGCCTCTGCTCATGAACACTCCCCAACTCAGCCCCAAGGCCCGCGCCTCGGTGCATGACCACCCGCACCGCCGACCTGGGCTGCGCACGGCCGGCGCACACGTCGAGATGCAACCTCTCCCCCACTCACAGCGCTACCCCTGCCCGACGGGGGCGCGCAGAGTCACAAAGGGAGTGCACCCGCGGTAAGAAGCCGAGCTGGAACGAGCCCCTTCCCGGGGCCACCGTGAACGGCGTCGACACCTGCACCTGCACCACAGACCGGCCCCGCCGTCTGGAAATGCCCGATCAGCAGGCACTGCTCAAAGCCTTCGGCCTCCAGACACGCTCCCGCACCCGCCCCGCCTAAAGGCGGTGGGGTCGTCCTCGTACCTGCCGGGCAGCACGCCGGACACGCCGGACAACAGGTGCTTCAGGAAGCACACCCTTGTCCTCGCGGCGCGCCGCCCGCCGCCCGGAAGGGCATCGGAGCGGGGCATCACCCCGCCCACCCAGTACGCCGCACGGAAAGGGCACTGCCCGGGCGGGCATCGGCGGACCGTCCGCCGCCGTTTCGCCATGGTTATGGGTGACGAGAAATCAGATATGACCGGATCGGTGTTCGCGAGAGGTACTACAGCGGTTGTGGCGGCAGCCGTGCTCGCTTTGGCGGGGTGCGATGAGGGACCGCAGGAGAAGGGGTTCAAGTGGACAGCGATGGTGCAACAGATTCAGACCCGTTCGAGTGCTGACTGAGGAGTCGTTCTGGGAGCGCACCAGTACGGTTCCCGGTGGAAGCGATGGGATGGGAACCAAGCCGCTGCTCTTCGGGTTCGTCGCGAAGGTGGCCTCCGCGCCAGGCCCACCCCAGCAGCCACCGCAGGTTCTGGTAACGATGGACGGCCGACAGGCTGTCGTATATATGACATACCTGCGTCGGCACGGCTGGGACCTTGAAGAGGAAAGCGCGGATGCCCAGGCCGCTTACACAACGGTGGAGCATGCCCTGGGACGCGCAGCAGAACGGAAGAGCAGTCCGTGAAAGTGGATCTCCTCCCAGCATGAAACGGATCGCTGGTCGACACGTTCGGTGCCCATGACAGTAAAGTTCCCGGGCTAAGGCCTGCCTCCCCGATCGTGAAAGCCGGGCGCGGCTGGGGGCATCCGTCCCCAGCCGCGCTCGACCGACTGACGGCATCGGTCGGGTTCGTCTCCTGCGCTGGTGAAAAGTGCGGTCAGCATGGGCACGCCGTGAGCGAGTGCCTGTTGCGGCAGGGGGCCTGTGGCGACAAGTGAGGCGAGGCCGTGGCCGATTGTCCAGCTCTGTGTCGCAAGCTCTGGCGGGTCGACCTCTTCACGGAAGCGGCCGCTCACCTTGGCCCGTTCGATGGCGTGTACGAGGCGGTGCAGGGTTTCGTCAGCGGCGTTGGTGTCTTCGAGGTCGAAGCCCGCGTCGAACATGACACGGTAGAGGTCGGGGCTCTCCAGGGCGTTGGCCAGGTAGGCGGCCCCCAGGGCGGCGAGGTCTCGTACCGGGTCCGCGGACATCTTGACGGACGCGAGTTGGGCGGCCAGGCGTGTGAAGCCTTCCTGCCGCAGTGCCTTCCACAGGCCGTCCATGCCGCCGAAGTAGGTGTAGACGGCCATCGTTGACACGCCGGTTCCGGCGACCAGGGTACGGAGTGTGACCGGTTGCCTCGTCCTCAGCATCTGTGCGGCCCGGTCGAGCAGCAGTGAGCGGACCGCTGGATCTTTCGTCCTCGCCATGGCACCACAATACATAGCATCGCTATGCTTTCATGGGGTGCTGATCCTGCTGCTCCCGACGCCAAGAGGAAGAGGCCGTTCATGTCCGTGACGCTGGTCAATCCCGAGGGGTTGCCGAAGCCCGAGGTCTACCGGCAGCTGTCGGTCGCCACCGGATCGAAGCTGGTGTTCCTGGCGGGGCAGGTCGCCCGCGACGCCGACGGCCGGCCCGTGGGCGAGGGAGACTTCGCCGCTCAGGTCGAGCAGTGCTATCTCAATATCGCCACCGCTCTGGCCGGGATCGGCGGCTCCTTCGAAGACGTGGCGAAGCTGACCGTCTACGTCGTCGACTGGAGTCCCGAGAAGATGCCGCTGCTGGGTGAGGGCGTGAGCCGGGCGGCAGCGAAGCTCGGCATCGATCCGGTCAAGCCGATCACCCTGCTGGGCGTTGCGGCGCTGGGGGAACCGGACCTCTTGGTCGAGGTCGAAGCCACCGCGGTCATCGAATAGCCGTACTCTCTGCGAGCAGGGAGACCGTGGGGCTGGCCATGTTGAGTCGGGGGGATCTGACGGACGGCAAGTGGGCGGCGCCGGAGCCGCTACTACCGGTAAGTACCAACCGGTGCGGCCGGTGGCGCGATCACCGGCAGGTGATCAACGGGATCATTCACCAGCTGGGCACCGGGGTGCAGTGACGGGAGATGCCCGAACGCTTCGGCCCGTGGAAGACCATCCACAAGCGGCACTTGCTGTCGTCGGCCGACGGCACCTGAGAGAGGCTCCTACGGCACGTCCAGTCCGTCGCCGACGCCGAAGGCGGCATCGACTGGAACATCAACGTCGACTCCACCATCACGCGCGCTCACCAGCACGCCGCAGGAGCGCCTCAAACCCCAGCGCCCGCGCCGCCGAGCCCTTCAAAAGAGGGCCGCCGAAGTCCAGCGCGGCGGCTGCCGGCCATCGTGATGCTGCACGGCCTCCTGGAGGGGGCGGTGCCCCGGGTGAGGCCCTAGGGGTGTCTGACAATTCCGGTCTGATCAGCGAGATTCGGCTGAGCTGGCAATCCAGAGGTGCGCCGATCGGCTGGGGGGACTGGGCAGTGGCTACGAACGGCGGGCCAGTAGATGGGCGTCGAGGAAGCCCAGATCAGAGGATGGATCGTGGAGCAGCCGGGCGAAGGGATCGAGCCCAGCATCGCCCAGCAGTTCGGCGAGGCGATCCACCGGCCAGCTGTAGGCGGGCGCCACCTTGTGGTCGAACCGGACCGGTTCCTGTCCGTCGGTCCCGAAGAAGGAGACCAGGAGCAGACCGTCCGGTGCCAGGACGCGTACCTGTTCGGCGAGCAGCTCCGGTAGTTCTCCCGGAGGGGTGTGGATCATCGAGTAGTGGGCCAGTACGCCGCCGAGCGCGCCGTCCTCGATCGGCAGGGATTCCATCCGCGCCTCTTGGAAGCGCATCGCCGGATGGGCCTGCCGGGCGTGGTCGACCATGCCGGGGGCAAAGTCCAGTCCGAAGGCGTCCAGGCCGAGTTCGTGCAGCATGGCTGTCAGATGTCCGGGCCCGCACCCGACGTCCGCTGTCCGCAGGTTGCCCGTCGCGCGCACCAGTTCGGCGAAGGTGCCGATCATGGCCCGGGAGAAGGGCTGTGTCTCCAGCCGGTTTGCGAACAGCGATGCGTACAGCTCGACGACACCGTCGTAGGCCGTCCTGGTCTCGTCCTGATGATTCGCCACGGGCAGGACTCTATAGCCGGTCTGATAATTGATCTTGTGGCAGGTCGAGGTGAGTTGACGGATGCGGCATGGAGGCGGATAGAGCCCCTTTTGCCTCAGGTGGACGGACGGGGCCGTCCGTGGCGTGATCACCGGCAGGTGGTCAACGGGGTGTTGTGGCGGCTGCGGACCGGGGCTCCGTGGCGGGATCTTCCCGACCGGTTCGGGCCGTGGCAGACCGCCTACGAGCGGTTCGCCCGCTGGGAGGCGGACGGCACCTGGGCACGGTTGCTGGAGCACGTTCAGGTCCGCGATGACGCGGTGGGCCGGGCGGAATGGACCGTCTCCGTCGACTCCACCAGCAGTCGACTCCACCATCAACCGAGTCCACCAGCACGCAGTCGGCGCCCGCAAAAAGGGGATGTGAACGGGGACGAACTGGAAGATCCGGGGCGCTCGCAGGCGCGCCAGGCCCTCGGCCGCTCCCGAGGCGGACTGACCACCAAAGTCCATCTCGCCGTCGATGGCCGGGGCCTGCCCCTGTCGATTGTGCTCACGCCCGGCAACGTCAACGACGCGACGGCGTTCGGCCAGGTCCTCGACGGCATCCGCACCCCACGCCTCGGCACGGGCCGCCCGCGCACGACACCGGACCGTGTGCTGGGTGACAAGGCGTATTCCAGCAGGGCCATCCGCCATCCGCTGAGGCGCCGGGGCATCGCTCCCACGATCCCCGAGCGCCGCGACCAGGCGGCGAACCGCCACCGACGCGGAGCCCTCGGCGGCCGGCCGCCGGCCTTCGACAAGGTCACCTACCGCGACCGCAACGTCGTCGAACGATGCTTCGCCCGCCTCAAGCAGTTCCGCGCGATCGCGACCCGGTTCGACAAGCTCGGCGACCGCTACCGTGCCGGAGTTGTCCTGGCTTCCTTGATCCTCTGGCTCCGCGAGTCCACGGGTGATCATTTGTCAGACAGGCCCTAGAGATCAACGAAGCCAGCCGCCCGTAGCCCGGCCTCCTACGCCGCGTTCGACGTCCTGGAGCACCCCCCACCACTGCCCCGTCGCCGCCCGCCCCTACACCGACCGCCGCGCCCTCCTGGCCGACCTCCTCCAGGACGTCGGCCCCGGTCCAGACCACACCGACCATGGACAATCGGGCGCTCGCCCTTAAGTGGTACGACGCCCTCCAGGCGCAGGGCGTGGAAGGGGTCATGGCCGAGTCCGGCCGGTCACCGTGCCCGTTCGGGCGCCGTACGGCATGGTGTGTTGGCTGCACCAATCGGTGAAGCTGTGTGAGCCGCGTATCTGAGTAGCCGTACTCTGACGGACTGCTGACTGCCTCCCAGAGCATGGCGAACATGGAGTTTCTTGCGGATCTGGGCTTAGCCGTGCTGCTGTCAGCGCTCGAAGCGCTGGGATTGGCCGGCTTCTGGTTCGTGGAAGGCATCAAGCGGTGGGCCGCCAAGGGGCAGTCGGTGCCTGATCCGACGGGCCGATACATCCTGGTGCTGAGCACGGGATCGGCATGTTCGGCAGTGATCGCCTACGGCTTGTCCTCTGCTGACCTACCAATAGCGTGCACGATTCAGGTGGTCCTGGCCGCCCTGCTGGCGTTGCTGCTGCTTCTGGTTGTAGGCGCCGCATGGGGCAGGAGACTAGGGAGAGACCGAAGACGGCGCCGTCTTCGCCGTGAGCGGCTGCGCTGGCACGAGTCTCAGCGCGAAGGCAGCACGTCAGCGTCGGCGTTGGCCCGCCAACGCAGGCGGCGGCCGTGATCTCGCTATGCGAAGCCACCCGGATTTCGCGCACTGGTAGTGCAGTTGAGGGTGAAGATCCGGCACGCGGACACGACGGATGCGCAGGTGGTCGGCTCCGTCGGGCCCCGCCGCCGCCCGCCCCACCTTGCGCTCCTCCCGGCCCGGGAAGGCCGACCCTGCCTTTCGGCGCCCCTGGATCCGGTCCTGGCCGCCCGGCTCGGCGTGCTCCTGGCCGACGCCCCCCGTCGGGGAGCACCGCACCGAGACCGGCGAGACCTACACCGCTCTCGTCGCCGACCTGGTGATCGAGGTGCTGGCCGAGACGGGCCGCCACGGCACGCTGACCGTTGCACGGGCCCGCTGGGCCGAGCCACGCAATCCCGAACTGACATCTCTGCCGCAGCTGTTATCGCGTGGATGCATCCGGAGGACGACATTCGGAAGTCTCGTTTATGTGAATTTGTCTTGTAGCTGGGTCTGGCGAACCGTGGCGAATTTCTGTGCCGGAGCCGCTGGTGGCAGTGCCCCCTGACAAGCCCGGCAGACTCATGACACCGGGACGCTCCGTCGGCCGTTTTCATGCCGCAACGTTCCTCTGTCCGACGGGCCGCGCTGTCCCGGCGCGTTCCTTAGAGCACCTGTTGAGTAGGGAGCCCGCGCACCCGTGTGCGCCGATCACCATGCTGAATTCCGTCATCGAGAGCGTCGTCTCGCAGTACCTAGTCGCTGTCCTGGTCGCGGTCACGCTGGCCGTGCTGGCGGCCGCGCGTGCGCGCTGGGCCCGGAAGGGAAACGCCCGAGGCTTCATCCCGCCGGAGGGAGACAAGCCACCGTGCCGCCTGGCCGGGCACGAAACCCAGCACGTTCGGCAGAGCCGGCGGACCCGTCGGGCGATTCAGTCGTCACACGGACGACGAAAGGAGTCGTCTTCATGACGACACGCAAGCCCCGTCGCTCCGACCGTCCGGAAGCCGAGGTCGATCGGGAGCGCGCCTGGTCGCACATGCTGGAGACGCCGGGAGGGATCCGGCGCAAGGACCCCCTCGGCCTCACCGAGTACGACGAGAAGCGATTACTAGAGATTGCCCGCCGGTACGACCAGATCTGCCGACGCGCCCAGGGGCGCATCCGGCCCCAGGCGTCCGAGACCGACGTCCTCGCCGCGCTCCTCGTGCTCGGCACGCTGCGGGACAAGCTTCTCGACGACGAGCTCATGCTGATCACGCTGGCCCGGACCTACGGCGTCACATGGACCCGGATCGCTGACGCCCTGGAGATGAAGAGCCGACAGTCCGCCGAGCGACGTCACCTCCAGCTCAGCCGGTCCACGCGTGCCGACGGAACCCGCCCCCGCACCCAGAACGAGCGCGTGGAGCACACACGTGAGCGCCGTCGCCGCCGAGCGGAGCGGGACTGGGCCCTGGCCAATGCCGGCCTCATCCGCACCGCCGCCCTGGCCCTGACCACCATCCCGGATCTTCAAGAGCGGGCGAACCGGTCCCGGGAAGGGGTGCTCATGTCGGCCCCCGTCAGCGAGGACGGCGCGGGCCAGGGCCCCGTCGGCATGACTTGGCCCAGCGCCCTGAAGGAGTGTCTGGCCGAACACATGAGGCTCCGCGCAGACCCACGGGCCCACCTGAGTGCGGACCGTCTGGCCCCGGGCGACGAGGAGTGGCAGCTCCACCAGCGGCAGGCCGACATCGTCCACCGCATGCTCGGCCTGCTGCGACACGCAGCGGATCCGCGGCACCTGGACCTGTCCGATCACCCCGAGCTCCTGGAGTTGGTGGTCCACCTCGACCAGGACTCCGCGATCCGCGCCCGCCGCTGACCGCGCGACCCCGCAGCGCCGTACGGGGAGCGCGGCGGCGTGGCTGAGCGGGGCGCAGCGAAGCACGAAGGGGGCGGGGGCCTGACGGCCCGTTCGTTCCGGGTGGCCCGGTAACGGGCCGCCGCGTGCAGGCGTGATCCGCTGCGCTCCTCACCCCTGCGGGGCGTGCCCTGTCCGCTGCGCTCCCCGGACCGAGCGCTCCGCGCTCTCACGCCCGAGAACGCGGGGGCAGCCGGTCCCCCTTCCCTGACGCCCCGCCGAGGAAAACGGTTTGCGCCCGTGTGACGCTTCACCTGTTTGGCGGACGGGCGGCCTCCGGGCCGGAGGCCAGGCAGGAGGCCCCGTCGATGGGCGGAGGGCGCTGCCGACGCTTCCCAGGGGTCTGTTCAGAGGCGGGCCGTGATGGCGCGGCAGGCGGCCTGCAGTTCCTCGTCGTGGGAAATGCTGTGGTAGCGGCCGCTGCGGCGCAGGAGCGTGAGTTCTTCCCGGACCCGGGGGAGGGCCGGCCGGGCGGCCGGTCCCATGCGGCTCAGGCAGGCCAGGACGTGGTTGGACGTCGCGTCGTTCTCCGCCCAGGCCGCAAGCAGTGTTTCCACGACGGCGCGCGCCTCGGCGTCACCGCCGATGTCCCACAGGGCGGCCGCGGCGCAGACCCGGGTCCACTCGTAGCCCGCTGTCAGCATCTTCCGCAGACGCGGAAGCGCGCGTGCGGCATCCTGCCCGATCCGCCCCAGGATCTCGGCTGCCTCCTGCTGCCGGTGGGTGTCAAGGAGATCAACCAGCCGTGGCACAACGTCGGCCGCATCGCTCTCGAGTTCCCACAGCGCCTCCGTCGCGGCCGCTCGGACATGGAGATCCTCTGCGTCGGCCAACGGGCGGACCACCTCCGGGGCGAAGGCGGAACCAGGGCCGAAAGAGGCCAGGGCGTTCAGGGCGGAGGCGGCCGAATGCCACTGCTCCTCGCGCACGGCCGCGACTACGGCGCCGGTCAGCGCCGGTGCAGCCGCCGGGTCACCCAGCTCTCTCAGGGCGGACACCAGAGCATTGGCACTCATCGACTGCGACGGGTCTGCGAAGTCCACCTCCGCCAGGAGCTTCGACAGCCTCGGCGTGAGGTCACCGGCCGCCCCGCCCAGATGCCCGGCCACCTGCACAGCACGCCAGGCGTCGGTGCCCTCGTCCAGCGCCTCCAGCACAAAGGACAGCGCCCGCAGATCCCCCAGGCATGCCGGCGTCCCGCCGGTGGTGTGACGCGCCACCCCGGATCGTCTGACGTCGTTGCTGCGTACCCGCGCTCACCCGTAACGAGGGCGCCGTCCCGTGCTCGGGTCGCCCCGAAGTGGGGGCTGGGCTGCCCGGCAGCCTGTGCCGACATGGAGTGCGCGGGTCAGATTCCGGTGCCCGTGACGGGACCAGGGGTACGGCCGGAGTCGCCCGAGGCCGGGTGCCGCAGGCGGCCCTCCCGTGGCACCAAGCCGCGGTGACTCACATACACACCGGCTCCCAGATTCCTGCGAGCGGCAGACGCACTCTCCGCCGCTCTCCGTGCCCGCGGCCGCGCCTTCCCCCTCCGGAGCGGGCCGCGTGGCACCGGTCGAAACGACCTTGCCACTCGACCGCCCTACAGGATGAACTGCCCGCATGAGCAGAATGGCGCAGGTGCTGGTCCTTGCACGGTATGAGGACGAGGTGATGGAGCCGCTGACGCGGGTCGACGAGACACGTGCCTGGCGCGGCTGCTTCGAGCGGATACCGGACTGGTTCGTTGGCGGTTGGTATCTCGAGTTCTTCCGTGAGAGCCAGCGCCACGGGGTTCTCACGGACTTGGAGGCGCTGCCGTGGAACAACCCGGAGTGCGTGCAGGTCTTGCTCCATGACGAAGACGATGACTGCTTCGGTCTGTGGATGTTCCATGATGGAGTGCTGGCTGAGGTATCGATTCCGCGCACTCAACGGATCCACCCCCCGCCTCCGCCGTGGTGGGACGACAGCCCCCGAGCTGGATATCTACAACGAACAGACGGGCCGGGCGCAGAAGAAGCGCTGTCGCGGCACTCCCCTGAGCACGAACAGGACCCACGGCTCTGCTGGTAGGGACGACATGGCGGGACGCCGCGCTCGCGGTGCAGCCGGGAGCAGGCCACTACCCGTGGCTCGACGACGCCGACTGGTTCGTCGCGACCATGGCGGCGTTCCTCCGCAGATGACCTGGCTCACGCCCTTGAAGTCTCACCTGGAGGCCACGATCAGCGCCTGCCCCCGGATCAGCGTCACCGGGCCTGGGTCTGCTGGGTGAGGTTCACCGGGTTGCCGTCGGGGGTCCTTGATGTGGGCGACGCGCTGTCCCCACGGCATGCCGTTGGGGCCCCGGCTGACCGAGCCGCCGAGCGCCTCCACCCGGGCGAGCGTCTCGTCGACGTCGTCGACACCGATGCTGAGCAGGATCCGCGGCGCTGCCCCGGTCCCCGGGTTCTCCTTGGCCACTAGCCCGAGGCCGGGGTCTCCGATGCGCAGGCCGAGGTAGAAGGCGGCGCCTTCCTTCGGCACCCGGAAGATCTCCTCAGCGCCGAGCAATTTCGTAGAGAAGCCGAGCAGAACGTTCTGGTCGGCGGTCAGGATCACGGGCTGGATGGTGGACATGGCACTCCTGTCGAGGACGGTCGTGTCGTTGGGGAGACCGCTCAAGGACGGTGACCTCATCTGCGAACCACCCCGCTGGACGATTCACAACACAGACCGCCGTCCACGACCAGCACGAGCACCCCGACACGAGGTCACGCCACCTCTCTGTCAGGCCACTTCACGATGGCGGAGCTTCGAAGAAGCTGACCATCAAGCTCGGCAAGAAGGCGGGCAAGTCTCCGTCCGTCGCCTCGCTGTACCGGGCACTCGCGGAAGCCGCGGCCGACGACGGCGTGCCGCTGCGGCCCAAGCCCGTACGCATCCGGCGGCCCGAGTGCCCGCTCATCCCCGAGGAGGTCGACCTCCGTGAACGGCTCCAGGCCCAGCCCCACCCGAAAAAGATCCGGCATGCGCCGGGCCGAACCTCGGGGAGGCGGTCCACATCCTCCGCGAACAGCCCTCCGCGCGGGGCGGGCGCATCCAGTCGGGCAGTGCGGTCATGGCCTCGCCGTAGCGGTGCGTCGGGTCCGGAAGGCGGCGCGCGGCGGGGCTGTCCTAGTCGGCAGGCAGACGGAGCATCGGTTCGAAGGCCACGTACTCCTCACCCTCGACCGCAGGGAGGAAGCCGTCTGGGACGGTGCGGGCGGCCGTGGTGAGGAGGCGGGCCAGTACCTCGGGCTCGGTGGCCGGGGGGAGGCGGAGGGCGGCGAGGAGGCGGTCGCGGACCTCGGGG
>NZ_JAAXYC010000116.1 GCF_018619185.1 Streptomyces sp. McG3
GGGGCACTCGACACCCTGACCGCCGAGCAGGTCGAGCGGGTGCTGCGGCCCAAGGTCGACGCCGCCGTCAACCTCGACGAGCTCACCGCCGGAGCCGACCTGGCCGCCTTCGTCCTCTACTCCTCCGCCTCCGGTGTCGTCGGCACACCGGGCCAGGGCAACTACGCGGCGGCCAACGCCTTCCTCGACGGGCTCGCCGAACGCCGGCGTGCACGCGGCCTGGCGGGGCAGTCC
The DNA here is from genome assembly GCF_018619185.1 of Streptomyces sp. McG3. GTDB lineage: Bacteria > Actinomycetota > Actinomycetes > Streptomycetales > Streptomycetaceae > Streptomyces. The sequence continues at coordinate 235 of NZ_JAAXYC010000116.1, forward strand.
CTGGCCTGGGGACTCTGGGAGCAGGAGAGCACCCTCACCGCACACCTGGGGGACAGTGACCGCGCCCGCATGGAGCGCACCGGGGTCCGCGCGCTCACCTCGGAGGAGGGCCTCGCCCTCTTCGACGCGGCACTCGCCACCGACGAGGCCCTCCTCGTACCGCTCCACCTCGACCTCGGCACGCTGCGGACCCGAGCCGCCTCCGACGGCGAACTGCCGCCCCTCTTCCGCGGACTGGTCCGCGCCGCCGGCCGGCGTACGGTCGCGGGAGAGGCGGACACCTCGGGCGCCGAGGCACTGCGCCGCCGCCTCGACGCGGCCGGCGAGCCCGAGCGCCGAAGGCTGATCGTCGAACTCGTCCGGCAGCAGGCCGCCGCGGTCCTTGCGCTGCCGGAGGCCGCCCAGGTCGAGATCGAACGCCCCTTCCGGGAGGCGGGCTTCGACTCACTGACCGGCGTCGAACTGCGCAACAAGCTGGGTGCGGCAACGGGCGTACGGCTGTCGCCCACGGCCGTGTTCGACCACCCCACCCCGGCGGCGCTCACCGAACACCTGCTGGAACACCTGGCCCCCGACGGGGGAGCGCAGGCCGTGCCCCGCCTCCTGACGGAGCTGAACCGGCTGGAGCAGACCCTCAAGTCCCTCGACGTGGACGCCACCGCCCACACCGAGGTCACCCTGCGGCTGCGCACCCTGCTCTCCCAGTGGGACACCAAGGCGGCCCCGGCCGCCGACGACTCCGCCGAGGATCTGCGCTCGGCCACCGACGAGGAGCTGTTCGGCTTCCTCGACGACGAACTCGAAACCCCGTGACGCGGTCCAGGACAGGTGAGAAGCGATCATGACCACCAACGAAGAAAAGCTTCGTGACTACCTCAAGCGGGCCACCACCGATCTGCGCCAGGCCCGGCGTCGTATCACCGAGCTCGAGGAACGCGACCACGAGCCCATAGCCATCATCGGCATGGCCTGCCGCTACCCGGGCGACGTGACGTCCCCCGAGGACCTGTGGCGACTGGTCGCCGACGGCCGCGACGCCGTGTCCGGCTTCCCCACCGACCGCGGCTGGGACCTCGACGCGCTCTACGACCCCGAGCTGCGCAATCCCGGGACCAGTTACGTCCGGGAAGGCGGTTTCCTCCACGAGGCCGCCGCGTTCGACGGTGAACTGTTCGGCATCTCCCCGCGCGAGGCCCTCGCGATGGACCCCCAGCAGCGCATCCTGCTGGAGACCACCTGGGAGGCCGTCGAGCGCGCGGCGATCGACCCGGCCCACCTCAAGGGCTCCGACACCGGCGTCTTCATCGGCGCCGGGCACCCCGGATACGGCGTCACCTTCGGCCAGAGCGACCTTCCCGACGGCGTCGAGGGCTACTCGATGACCGGCAAGGCCGCCAGCGTCGTCACCGGCCGGATCAGCTACACCTTCGGCCTCGAAGGTCCGGCCGTCACCGTCGACACCGCGTGCTCCTCGTCGCTCGTCGCCCTGCACCTGGCCGTCACCGCTCTGCGCAAGGGCGAGTGCTCCCTCGCCGTGGCGGGCGGCGTCACCGTCATGCCCACCCCGGAACTCTTCGCCGAGTTCAGCCGCCAGCGCGGCCTCGCCACCGACGGCCGCTGCAAGGCGTTCGCCGCTTCCGCCGACGGCACCGGCTGGGCGGAAGGCGTCGGCGTCCTCCTGGTGGAGCGCCTGTCGGACGCTCGCCGCAACGGGCACCACGTACTGGCGGTGGTGAGGGGCTCCGCCGTGAACCAGGACGGTGCGTCCAACGGGCTCACCGCCCCCAACGGGCCCTCGCAGCAGCGCGTCATCCGCCAGGCCCTCGCCAACGCCGGCCTCGCCTCCCACCAGGTCGACGCCGTCGAGGCGCACGGCACCGGAACCACCCTCGGCGACCCGATCGAGGCGCAGGCCCTCCTCGCCACCTACGGCCAGGGCCGCGACCCCGAGAACCCGCTGTGGCTGGGCTCGTTGAAGTCCAACATCGGCCACTCACAGGCCGCCGCGGGCGTCGGCGGTGTGATCAAGATGGTCATGGCGCTGCGCAACGGCACCCTGCCGAGGACCCTGCACATCGCCGAACCGACCCCCCGCGTCGACTGGGACGCGGGAGCCGTCGCCCTGCTCACCGACCCCCGCCCCTGGCCGGCCGGCGACGAGCCCCGCCGCGCGGGCATCTCCTCCTTCGGTGTGAGCGGCACCAACGCCCACGTCGTCATCGAGGACGCCCCCGCCGAGACACCGGACGACGCCCCCGCCGCACCCGACGCGGACCGGGACCACCGGCCGACGGACACCCTCCCCTGGGCGGTCTCCGCCGCCGGCCCCAAGGCCCTGCGCGCCCAGGCCGCCCGTCTGCTCGACCACCTCACCGACCACGAACGTCCCTCCGAGGAGGTCGCCCGCGCCCTGCTCACCACGCGGGCTTCGCTGGGCCACCGCGCCGTTGTCGTCGGCACCCGGCCGGACGACCTGCTCCGAGGCCTGCGGTCCCTCGCCGACGGCACGCCCGATCCCCGGGTCACCGAGGGCACGGCAGCCGACGGCTCGCCCAACCCTGTGTTCGTGTTCCCGGGGCAGGGTGCGCAGTGGTCGCGGATGGGACTGGAACTGGCCGATGCCTTCCCGGTGTTCGACAAGTCGCTGCGCGAATGCGCGGACGCCCTTGCGCCGTTCGTGGAGTGGGATCTGCGGGTGGAGTTGGCCGGGGATCTGGCTCGGGTCGATGTGGTGCAGCCTGCTTCGTGGGCGGTGATGGTGTCGCTGGCCCGGTTGTGGGAGTCGTTCGGTGTGGTGCCGGCCGCGGTGGTGGGTCACTCGCAGGGGGAGATCGCTGCGGCGGTGATCGCGGGTGCGTTGTCGTTGGAGGATGCTGCCCGGATCGTTGCGGAGCGCAGCCGGGTGATCGGTGAGCGTCTCGCCGGCCGGGGCGGCATGGCGTCGATCGCGTTGCCCGCCGCGACGGTACGGGAACGAGTGGCGGGGTTCGGTGACCGTCTGGCGGTCGCCGCCGTCAACGGGCCGTCCTCCACGGTGGTTTCGGGTGAGCCGTCCGCGTTGGACGAGTTGCTGACGGCCTTGGAGGGTGAGGAGGTACGTGTCCGGCGTATCGCGGTGGACTACGCCTCGCACTCCTCCCACGTCGAGTCGATCCGCGAGGAGCTTCTGGACGTTCTGGCCCCGATCGCGCCGCGTTCGGCGACGGTGCCGTTCTATTCCACGGTCACCGGCGGCCTGCTCGACACCCAGCAGCTGGATGCCGCCTACTGGGTGCGGAATCTGCGGCAGACGGTCGAGTTCGAGGCGACGACGAAGGCGTTGATTGCCGACGGGCTCACCGCCTTCGTGGAGTGCAGCGCCCATCCCGTCCTCGCCGTGGGTGTGGAGGAGTCCGGCGCGTCCACCGTGGTCGGGTCCCTGCGTCGGGACGACGGAGGCGCTCAGCGGTTCGTGACGTCGCTGGCGCAGGCCTTCACCCACGGCCTTCCCGTCGACTGGTCCACGCTGATCGGCCAGGGGCCCGTCGCGGACCTGCCCACGTACGCCTTCCAGCGGCGGTCCTACTGGCTGGCCCACCGCCCGCCCACCGCCACAACCCCACGCGACGCGGCCGAGGACGACTTCTGGGACGCCGTCGAGCGCGAAGATCTGCCCGCGCTCGCCACCGCGCTCGACCTCGACGGAAACGACCTGCGCGATCTGCTGCCCGCCCTGGCCGGCTGGCGGCACCGCAGCCGTGAGCAGTCCGAGACCGACTCCTGGCGCTACCGGATCGCCTGGAACCCGCTGGCCGACCCGGGCACGGCACGGCTGGAGGGGCACTGGATCATCGTCTCGCCCGACGCCGCCGGACCCCAGGTGTGGCACGAGGCCGCCCAGCGTGCGCTGCGTGACGCGGGCGCCCGGGTCACCCTCCTCACCCCCGACGCCGCAACGGCCGACCGGCACATGCTCGCCGCCGCCCTGCGCGCCGCAGCGGGCGACGGCCCTGTCAGCGGCGTCCTCTCGCTGCTGGCGCTCGACGGGCGGACGCACCCCGGGCAGACCACCCTCACCACCGGCTACGCCGCTTCCCTCGCCCTGATCCAGGCCGTCGCCGACAGCGAGCTCGGCACGCCGCTCTGGTGCGCCACCCGAGGCGCCGTCGGAACCCGTCCCGACGAGCCACCGCTCGATGCCGCCCAGGCCCAGCTGTGGGGTCTCGGACGCGTCGTCGCCCTGGAACAGCCGCGGCTGTGGGGCGGGCTCGTGGACCTGCCGGAGCAGGCCGACTCCGCCGCGCTGCGGCTCCTCGCCACCGCGCTGTCCGGCCGCGACGGGGAGGACCAGCTCGCGCTCCGGGCCACCGGACTCCTCGCCCGCCGCATGCTGCGGGCACCGCTCGGGGGCGCCGTCCCGCCGCGTACCTGGCGGCCCGAGGGCACCGTCCTCGTCACCGGCGGCACCGGCGCCCTCGGTACGCACATCGCGCGGTGGCTCGCCCGCAACGGGGCCCCGCACCTCCTCCTGCTCAGCAGGCGCGGACCGGACGCACCCGGCGCGGCCGAACTCATCGCCGAACTGGCCGAGTCGGGCACCCGGACCACCATCGCCGCCTGCGACATCGCCGACCGCGACGCCCTCGCAGCCGAGCTCGCCCGCATCCCCCAGGAGCTGCCGCTCAGCGCCGTGTTCCACACCGCCGCCGTCCTCGACGACGGCGTGGTCGACGCCCTCGACGCCGACCGGATCGAGCGGGTGCTCAGGGTCAAGACACGTGGCGCGGACAACCTCCACGAGCTGACCCGGGACCGCGACCTCACCGCCTTCGTCCTCTTCTCCTCCTTCGCCGCCACGTTCGGCACCCCCGGCCTCGGCAACTACGCACCGGGCAACGTCCACCTCGAAGCCCTCGCCGAACAACGCCGTGCGGCCGGGCTCCCCGCCACCGCCGTCGCCTGGGGAACCTGGGCCGGTGCGGGCATGGCCGAGGGCGCGGTCGGCGACCGGGCGCGCCGGCACGGCGTGTTCGCGCTCGACGCCGAGCCCGCCACCCGGGCGCTCCAGCAGATCCTCGACCACGACGAGACCTGCCCCGTCGTCATCGACATGCGGTGGGACCGCTTCGCCGTGGTCTTCACCTCCGAGCGGCCCAGCCACCTGCTCGACGAGATCCCCGAGGCCCGCCAGGCGCTCGCCGAGGCCGCCCCGGCCGCCGTCGCGGAGGACGAGCAGGAGGCGTCCGAACTGGTCGGCCGGCTCGCCGCGCTGCCCGAGGGCGACCGGCGCCGCGAACTCACCGAGCTGGTACGCCGCAACGCCGCGCTCGTCCTCGGCCACGACGACCCCGCCTCCGTCGACGAGAGCCGCGCTTTCCGGCACCTCGGCTTCGACTCGCTCACCGCCGTCGAACTGCGCAACCGCCTCAACACCCTCACCGGTCTGCGCCTGCCCGCCTCTCTCGTCTTCGACTACCCCACCCCCGCCGGGCTCGCCGCCCATCTGTACGCGGAACTCCTCGGCGACGCCGCCGAGCCGGTCGCCGCCGTCCAACAGGGGGGTGCCGCGGACGACGAGCCCATCGTCGTCGTCGGGATGGCCTGCCGGTTCCCCGGCGGTGTGGGCTCCCCGGAGGAGCTGTGGCAACTCGTCGCCGGTGAGGGCGACGCGATCTCCCCGCTGCCGTCCGGCCGGGGCTGGGATGCCGACGCGCTCTACGACCCCGACCCGGCGGCTACCGGCAAGAGTTACGTACGCGAGGGCGGGTTCCTGCACGACGCCGACCGGTTCGACCCGGAGTTCTTCGGGATCTCGCCGCGCGAGGCCCTCGCGATGGACCCCCAGCAGCGGCTGCTGCTGGAGACGTCCTGGGAGGTGCTGGAGCGGGCCGGGATCGACCCCACCTCGCTCAAGGGCACGCGCACGGGCGTCTTCGCCGGGATGACCCACCACAACTACGGTGCCACCCACCCCGCCCTGCCCGTCCCCGAGGGGCTGGAGGGCTACCGGATGACCGGCAGCACCACGAGCGTCGCCTCGGGCCGGATCGCCTACACCTTCGGCCTCGAAGGCCCGGCCGTCACCGTCGACACCGCGTGCTCGTCGTCCCTGGTCGCCCTGCACCTCGCCGTGCAGGCGCTCCGTCAGGGCGAGTGCACCATGGCCCTCGCCGGCGGCGTCACCGTCATGTCGTCGCCCGCCGCCTTCACCGAGTTCAGCCGCCAGCGCGGCCTGGCCCCCGACGGCCGCTGCAAGGCGTTCGCCGACGCCGCCGACGGCTTCGGACTCGCCGAGGGCATCGGCATGCTCCTCGTGGAGCGCCTCTCCGACGCCCGCCGCAACGGTCACCGCGTGCTGGCGGTGGTGCGGGGTTCGGCCGTGAACCAGGACGGTGCGTCCAACGGGCTCACCGCCCCCAACGGGCCCTCGCAGCAGCGCGTCATCCGCCAGGCCCTCGCCAACGCCCGCCTGGCGGCGGACGACGTGGACGCCGTCGAGACCCACGGCACCGGCACGAAGCTCGGCGACCCGATCGAGGCACAGGCACTCATGGCCACCTACGGCCGTGACCGGAATCCCGTACAGCCGCTGCTGATCGGCTCGGTCAAGTCGAACATCGGGCACACACAGGCGGCGGCGGGCGTCGCCGGCGTCATCAAGATGGTCATGGCGATGCGGCACGGGGTACTGCCCCGCACGCTGCACGTGGACGAGCCCTCCTCCCACATCGACTGGTCGCAGGGCGCGGTCTCGCTGCTGACGGCGGCGGAGCCCTGGCCCGAGACCGGACGCCCGCGTCGCGCCGGCGTCTCCTCCTTCGGTATCAGCGGCACCAACGTGCACGTCCTGTTCGAACAGCCCGCACCGGCCGACGAGGTCTCCGCCGTGCCGGCCACCGACCCCGCCGGCACGCCGCACGGAGCCGTCCCCCTGACGCTCACCGCCGGCTCCGACCACTCCCTGCGCCGACTGGCGCACCGTCTCCACGCACACATCGAGAACCACCCCGACGACGCCCCCCTCGCCGTCGCCGGCGCACTGCTGCGCTCCCGGGCACGGCTGGAGCGCCGCGCGGTGGTGGTGGGGGCGGATCGTGCGGCTCTGCTGTCCGGTCTGGCCTCGGTCGCGGAGGGTGAGCCGCACGCGGCGGTCGTCACCGGCACGCCGAGCGGCCCGGAAAAGCCGGTGTTCGTGTTCCCGGGTCAGGGTGCGCAGTGGTCCCGGATGGGACTGGAACTGGCCGATGCCTTCCCGGTGTTCGACAAGTCGCTGCGCGAATGTGCCGATGCGCTTGCGCCGTTCGTGGAGTGGGATCTGCGGGTGGAGTTGGCCGGGGATCTGGCCCGGGTCGATGTGGTGCAGCCTGCTTCGTGGGCGGTGATGGTGTCGCTGGCCCGGTTGTGGGAGTCGTTCGGTGTGGTGCCGGCCGCGGTGGTGGGTCACTCGCAGGGGGAGATCGCTGCCGCGGTGATCGCGGGTGCGTTGTCGTTGGAGGATGCTGCCCGGATCGTTGCGGAGCGCAGCCGGGTGATCGGTGAGCGTCTCGCCGGCCGGGGCGGCATGGCGTCGATCGCGTTGCCCGCCGCGACCGTGCGGGAACGAGTGGCGGGGTTCGGTGACCGTCTGGCGGTCGCCGCCGTCAACGGGCCCTCTTCCACGGTGGTTTCGGGTGAGCCGTCCGCGTTGGACGAGTTGCTGACGGTTCTGGAGGGTGAGGAGGTACGTGTCCGGCGTATCGCGGTGGACTACGCCTCTCACTCCTCTCACGTGGAGTCGATCCGCGAGGAGCTTCTGGACGTCCTGGCGCCGATCGCGCCGCGTTCGGCGTCGGTGCCGTTCTATTCCACGGTGACCGGTGGTCTGCTCGACACCCAGCAGTTGGACGCCGCTTACTGGGTGCGGAATCTGCGGCAGACGGTCGAGTTCGAGGCGACGACGAAGGCGTTGATTGCCGACGGGCTCACCGCGTTCGTGGAGTGCAGTGCGCATCCCGTTCTTGCCGTGGGTGTGGAGGAGTCCGGCGCGTCCACCGTGGTCGGGTCCCTGCGCCGTGATGACGGAGGCGCTCAGCGGTTCGTGACGTCGCTGGCGCAGGCCTTCGTCCACGGACTGCCCGTCGACCTCGGCTCCCTGGTGGCCGCTCCGGGTGACACCGTCGATCTGCCCACGTATCCGTTCCAGCGCAGTCGTTTCTGGCTGGAGGCGGGTGAGCTGCCGGCGTCGGCGGGTGGGTCGCGGGACGAGGTGGAGGAGCGGTTCTGGGAGGCCGTCGAGCGCGAGGACCTGGAGTCGCTGGCGGTTTCGCTGGACCTCGACGGTGAGGATCTGCGGCCTCTGCTTCCGGCTCTGGCGTCCTGGCGGCGGGCCGGCCGTCAGGAGTCCGTGATCGACTCCTGGCGCTACAAGACCGCCTGGCGGCCCCTCACCGACCTCGGCGACGGATCGGCCCTCTCCGGAACCTGGCTCGTCGTCTCACCAGTGGCCGAGCGGGAGGGGACGACACCCGCTCTCGTGCGGGCCCTGGAGGACAGGGGAGCGGTCGTCCGTCTGCTGGAGGTGTCCGCCGGGGACACCGACCGCGCCGCACTGGCCACCCGGATCTCCGAAGCGGCCGACGAGGACGTGCCGTTCTCCGGCGTGGTCGCCCTGTGGGGCCTGGACGACGCCCCGCACCCCGACTTCCCCGCTCTGACGGTCGGTTCGCTCGGGAGCCTCGCTCTTCTGCAGGCGCTCCACGACCTCGGCACCGAGGCCCCGCTGTGGCTCCTCACCCGTGACGCCGTGGCCGTGTCGGACACGGACGGGCTCTCCGGCGCCGCGCAGGCCCAGCTCTGGGGCTGGGGCCGCGTGGCGGCTCTGGAGCACCCCAAGCTGTGGGGCGGGCTGATGGACCTGCCGACCGTGGTGGACGAGCGGGCACTGCGGCTCGCCGTGGGTGCGCTGGCCGCGCCCCCGGGCGAGGACCAGCTCGCCGTCCGGGCCGCCGGAGTGTTCGGCCGCCGTCTCGTGCGCTCCACGCTCGGCGGCCGGACGCCGGGCCGCACGTGGACGCCGCGCGGCACCGTACTCGTGACCGGTGGCAGCGGTGGCATCGGCGGGCACCTCGCGCGCTGGCTGGCGCGCGGTGGTGCCGAACACCTGGTGCTGGTCAGCCGGCGCGGCAAGGACGCGATCGGTGCGCCCCAACTGGCCTCCGCCATCGAGGAGCTGGGCGCCCGGGTGACGTTCGCCGCGTGCGACATCGCCGACCGCGACGCCCTCACCGCCCTGGTGCGGGAGGTCGAGGCGGACGGGCCACCCGTCACCGCCGTCGTACACGCCGCGGCCCACATCGAACTGGGCATGCTCGCGGACACCACCCCTGGCACGCTCTCGGAGATCTGCCGCGCCAAGGTGCTCGGCGCCGAGAACCTGGACGCGCTCTTCGCCGAGCGCGACCTCGACGCCTTCGTGCTCTTCTCGTCGATCGCCGGCTTCTGGGGCAGTGGTGACCACGGCGCCTACGCCGCGGCCAACGCCCACCTGGACACGCTCGCGGAACGCCGCCGGTCGCGGGGGCTGCGTGCCACGTCCGTCGCCTGGGGCATCTGGGACGCGGCGAACGACTGGGACGAGCGCAACACCGAGATGCGCGCGCTGAAGAACGAGAAGTCCAGCCGGCACGGACTGCCGCTGCTCGACGCGGACGCGGCGTTTACCGCACTGCGACGCATCATCGACCACGACGAGACGGTGGTGGCCGTCGCCGACGTGGACTGGGAACGCTTCGTCGCACTGTTCACCATGGCCCGGCAGTCCGCACTGCTCGGGGAGGTGCCCGAGGCCGCGCGTGCGCTGGCGGCCCCGGAGGAGGAGGCCGCGCCCGCCGTGGGCGGCGACCTCGCCCGGCGGCTCGAAGGCCTCTCCCGTCCCGAACAGGACCACTTCCTGCTGGAGTTGGTCCGTGCCCAGGCGGCCGCAGTGCTCGGGCACGGTCCGCAGGCGGAGTCCGTCGACGCCGGACGGGCGTTCCGGGAGATGGGCTTCGACTCGCTGACGGCGGTCGAACTGCGCAACCGGCTCGCCGCCACGACCGGGCAGAAACTGCCCGCCACGCTGGTGTTCGACCATCCGTCGCCCGTGGCGCTCGCCGAACGGCTGCGCGTCCTGCTGCTGCCGGACGACGCCTCGGCCCAACCGCTCGCCCTGGTGCGGTTCGGCGACTTCGAGACCGCGCTGGCGGCTGCCCCGCCCGACTCCGCCACCAGGCAGCAGCTCGCACGGAGGCTCCAGGGTCTGCTGTGGAGCTGGTCCGAGGGCGACGGCGGTCCCGCGGCCGGTGACCCCGCTGCCGCGCAGCAGGACGACACGGCCCCGGTGGACGTCGCCTCGGCATCCGCCGACGAACTGTTCGACCTGATCGACAGGGGACTGGGCGCCTCATGACCGAGACGCACCCCGCCCCCCAACGACCCGAACGCCTGACTGGAGAGCCCACGATGTCGAACACGTCCACGCCGGCCGACGAGCGGAAACTCCTCGACTACCTGCGGAAGGTCACCACCGACCTCCAGCAGACCCAGCAGCGGCTGCGCGAAGCCGAGTCCCGTGACCACGAGCCGATCGCCGTCGTCGCCATGGCCTGCCGCTTCCCCGGCGGCGTACGCGGCCCGGAGGACCTGTGGCGACTGGTCAGCGGGGGCGGCGACGCGATCACCGCCTTCCCCGCAGACCGCGGCTGGGACCTCGCCGCGCTGCACGACCGGGACGCCGACCGGGAGGGCACCACCTACGTCACCCAGGGCGGTTTCCTCGACGGCGCCGACCGGTTCGACCCGGGGCTGTTCGGCATATCGCCGCGCGAGGCGCTCGCCATGGACCCGCAGCAGCGGCTCGTCCTCGAAACGGCCTGGGAGGTGTTCGAACGCGCCGGCATCGACCCGCTGTCCCTGCGCGGCCAGAGCGTCGGCACGTTCGTCGGCGCGAACCCGCTGGACTACCGCTCCGGTCTGACCACCGTGCCCGAGGGCTTCGAGGGGCACCTGCTGACCGGCGGCGCGGCGAGCGTGGTCTCCGGCCGCATCGCCTACGCCTTCGGCCTGGAAGGGCCCGCCGTCACCCTCGACACCGCCTGCTCGTCCTCGCTGGTCGCCCTTCACCTGGCCGTGCAGGCGCTGCGCCGTGGCGAGTGCGAACTCGCCGTGGCCGGTGGCGTCGCGGTCATGTCGACGCCCGCCGAGTTCGTGGGCTTCAGCCGGCAGCGCGGGCTGTCCGCCGACGGCCGCTGCCGGGCGTTCTCCGAGGACGCCGACGGCATGGGCCTCGGCGAGGGCGTCGGGCTCCTGCTGGTGGAGCGGCTGGCCGACGCCCGGCGCAACGGCCACGAGGTACTCGCCGTCGTGCGCGGCTCCGCCATCAACCAGGACGGCGCCTCCAACGGGCTCACCGCGCCCAGCAGCCCCGCCCAGGCACGCGTCATCGAGGCGGCGCTGGAGGACGCCCGGCTGGCCCCCGACCAGATAGACGCCGTCGAGGCACACGGCACCGGCACGAAGCTCGGCGACCCGATCGAGGCACAGGCGCTGCTCGCCACCTACGGACGGAACCGCCCCAGGGAACGGCCCCTGTGGATCGGCTCGCTCAAGTCGAACGTCGGCCACGCCCAGGCCGCCGCGGGGGTCGGCGGCGTCATCAAGACCATCCAGGCGATACGGCACGGTGTGCTGCCGCGCACCCTCCACACCGCGCGGCTCACCTCAGAGGTCGACTGGTCCGACGGTTCGGTCGCCCCGCTGACCGAGAACCTGCCCTGGCCCGACCGGGACCGGCCGCGCCGCGCCGGTGTCTCCGCGTTCGGCATGAGCGGCACCAACGCCCATGTGATCCTCGAACAGCCGGACCCGGCGGCCGGCTCCACGCCCGCCGCCGGGACGAGCGAGGAGCCGGCCGCCGCCACCGGCAGGGCCCTCGCCTGGGTGGTGTCCGGTGCCACCGAGGCCGCCCTGCGCGACCAGGCCGCCCGGCTGCACACCTTCCTCGGCGACCGCCCCACCACGGACCCCGCCGCCGTGGCCCGGTCCCTCGCCACCGGCCGGGCCGACCTGGACCACCGGGCTGTCGTCGTCGCCGGGCCGGACACCCTCCTCGAAGGGCTCGCCGGCCTCGCCGCAGCGGGCGCCACCGCGGGCGCCGCCGTCGCCACCGGGTCCGTACGCGAGGGCGCCGCACGCCCCGTCTTCGTCTTCCCCGGGCAGGGCGCCCAGTGGTCCGGCATGGCGCTGGCCCTCGCCGACGCCGAACCCGCCTTCGCCGCCTCCCTGCGCGCCTGCGCGACGGCGCTGGAACCCCACGTCGACTGGGACCTGTTCGCCGAACTGGGCGGCCCCCTCGACCGGGTGGACATCGTGCAGCCCGCCTCCTGGGCCGTCATGGTCTCGCTCGCCGAACTGTGGCGCGCGCACGGGGTGGAGCCCGCCGCCGTCGTCGGCCACTCGCAGGGCGAGATAGCCGCCGCCGTCGTCGCCGGCGCGCTGTCCCTGGAGGACGGTGCCCTCGTCGTCGCCCGGCGCAGCCGCGTCATCGGCCGCAGCCTGGCCGGCCTCGGCGGCATGGCCTCCCTGGCGCTCGGACGCGAGGACACCGAAGAACGCCTCCGGCCCTGTGCCGACCGGCTGGGGGTCGCGGCCGTCAACGGCAGCCGCGCCACCGTCGTCTCCGGCGCCCCCGACGCGATCGCCGAACTCGTCGCCGGCTGCGAGGCCGACGGGGTGCGCGCCCGCGTCGTCCCCGTCGACTACGCCTCCCACTCCCCGCAGGTCGAGGCCGTCCGGGACGAACTCCTCGACGAACTCGCCGGGATCACGCCCCGCGCCTCACGGGTGCCGTTCCACTCCACCGTCGACGCCCGCGCCCTCGACACCACCGCCCTCGACGCCGCCTACTGGGTCCGCAACCTGCGCGGGACCGTGGAGTTCGCCCAGGTCACCCGGCAACTCGTGGACGCCGGCCACACCCTCTTCGTGGAGACCGCCGCCCATCCGGTGCTCTCCCTCGCCATCGAGGAGACCGCCGGCCCCGACATCGTCACCGTCTCCTCCCTGCGCCGCGACGACGGCGGTCACGACCGCTTCCTGACCTCCCTCGCCGAGGCGTACACGCACGGCGCCACCGTCGACTGGACGCCCGCACTCCCCGGCACCGGCACCACGCCCCTGCCCACCTACGCCTTCCAGCACAAGCGCTACTGGCTGGAGCCGGAGCCCGTCGCGCACACCGCGGCGCCGCCCGCGGACCGTGCGGAGGCCCACTTCTGGGAGGCCGTCGAACGGGGCGACCTGTCCGCCGTCACCGAGACCCTGCGCCTCACCGACGGAGCCGGACTGCCCGAGCTGCTGCCCGCCCTGGGAGCCTGGCGGCGCACACGCCACGAGCGGGCCACCGTCGACGCCTGGCGCTACAAGACCGCCTGGCGCCCGCTCGCCCCCGCCGCCAACGCCCCGGCGCTCACCGGGACCTGGCTCCTCGTCGTGCCCGAGGAACACGTGGCCGCACCGTTCGTCGCCGCGACGCTGCGAGGGCTGGAAGCCTCCGGCGCCGAAGCGCACCTCCTGCCGGTCGCCGCCGCCGACGCCGACCGGGGCAAGCTCGCCGCCCGCCTGCACGAGGCCGTCGGTGACGGCTGGGACCTCACCGGCGTGCTCAGCCTCTGGTCCCTCGACGGCTCCCCGCTGCCCGGCAGCCCGACGCTCAGCACGGCCACCCTCGGCACCCTCGCCGTGCTCCAGGCCCTCGCCGACACCGACGTCACGGCCCCCCTGTGGTGCGTCACCCGCGGCGGCGTCGCCACCGACGACCACACCCCCGCCGACCCCGTACAGGCCGAACTGTGGGGCATGGGCCGCGTCGCCGCACTGGAGAACGCCCGCCTGTGGGGCGGCCTCGTCGACCTCGCCCCCGACACCGACGACACCACCGCCGTCACCGAGATCACCGCAGCGCTGCGCCGCACCGACGCCGAGGACCAGATCGCCGTCCGCGGCGGGCGCCCCCTCGGCCGGCGGATGGTCCGCGACCTCGCCGCCGACCGCACCCCCGTCCGCGACTACAAGCCGCGCGGCACCGTCCTCATCACCGGCGGCACCGGCGCCCTCGGCAAACTCCTCGCCCGCTGGCTCGCCCGCAACGGCGCCGAACACCTCGTCCTCACCAGCCGCCGAGGCCCCGACGCACCCGGTGCCGACACCCTCGAAGCAGAACTCACCGGCCTCGGCGTCCGCGTCACCATCGCCGGCTGCGACATCGCCGACCACGACGAACTGGCCGCGCTCGTCGCCCGGGTCGAGGCCGACGGCCCGCCCGTCACCGCGGTCGTCCACACCGCCGCCCACATCGACCTCGGCCCGCTCCTGGAGACCACCGTCGAGGAGTTCGAGAGCGCCTACCACGCGAAGATCCGCGGCGCCCGGAACCTCGACCGCGTCTTCGAAGGCCACGACCTCGACGCCTTCGTGCTCTACTCCTCCATCGCCGCCTTCTGGGGCAGCGGCCTGCACGGCTCCTACGCCGCGGCCAACGCCCACCTGGACGCCCTGGCCCAGCAGCGGCGCGCCCGCGGGCAGACCGCGGCCTCCCTCGCCTGGGGTGTGTGGCGGCCCGTGGACATCCAGGAGAGTTACGCCGCCGAACGCATGGCCATCAGCGAACGCGCCCAGGCGCAGGGGCTGCCGTTCCTCGAACCCGACCTCGGCATCGAGGCGTTCCGCCAGGCGGTCGACCACGACGACGTCAACGTCGCCCTCGCCAACATCGAATGGGACCGCTTCGTCTCCCTCTTCACCATGGCGCGCCCCACCCGCCTCCTCGACGACCTGCCCGAGGCCCGCGCGGCCCTGGAGCGGATCGCGGAGAGCGAGAAGCGCACCACGGACGACGCCGAGGAGTCCCACACCCTGCGTGAGAAGCTCTCCGCGCTCACCGCGGAGGAGGCCGACCGCCACCTCCTCGACCTGGTGCGCGAGCACGCCGCGGCCGCGCTGGGCCACGACGGCCCCGGCGAGGTGCTGCCCGCCCGCGCCTTCCGGGACCTCGGCTTCGAGTCGCTCACCGCCGTCGAACTGCGCAACCGCCTCAGCCGCGCGACCGGCCTGCGACTGCCCGCCGGGCTCGTCTTCGACCACCCCACCCCGGCCGCGGTCGCCGTGCTGCTGCGCGCCGAGCTCCTCGACGACGGACCCGCCACCACCGAAGCCCTGCACGCCCAGCTCGACCGCCTGGAAACCGTCCTGGCCCGACTCGACACCGACACGACCGAACGCGCGCCCGTCACCGCACGCCTGCGCGCCCTCCTCGACCGCTGGACCGCCGACGAGGGAGCACAGGACGACGGGCCCGCCTCCGTAGCCGAGCACCTCGAAGCCGCCAGTGACGAGGAGATGTTCGAGTTCATCCGCCGGGAGTTCGGCCGCTCCTGAGCGGCCCCCGACCCGCCGGGCGGGAGCTCCCCCGCCCCGCCCGGCGCCCATACCTGCCGACCGCTACACCGTGAACGACTCGTGGGAGACACCAGTGGCCAACAGCGAGAAGACGCTCCGTGACTACCTCAAGTGGGTGACCGCGGACCTGCACGAGACGCGTCAGCGCCTGCGGGACGCCGAGGACGCCGCCCACGAGCCCATCGCGATCGTGGGCATGGCCTGCCGCTTCCCCGGCGGCGTCAGCTCCCCCGAGGACCTGTGGCGGATGGTCGAGGACGGCGTCGACGCCGTCTCCCACCTCCCCACCGACCGCGGCTGGGACGTCGAGGGCCTCTACGACCCCGACCCCGACGCCCCCGGCAAGACGTACGTCCGCGACGGCGGCTTCCTCTACGACGCCTCCCGGTTCGACGCGGGCCTCTTCGGGATCTCGCCGCGTGAGGCGCTGGCGATGGACCCGCAGCAGCGGCTGCTCCTGGAAACCTCCTGGGAGGTCTTCGAACGGGCCGGACTCGACCCCACGGGCGTACGGGGCCGCCGCATCGGCACCTTCATCGGCGGCAACCGCCCCGACTACGCGGCGCACCTCGGCACCGTCCCCGACGGCGTCGAGGGACACCTGCTGACCGGCAGCAACTCCAGCGTCACCTCGGGCCGCATCGCCTACACCTTCGGCCTCGAAGGCCCCGCCGTCACCCTCGACACCGCGTGCTCCTCCTCGCTCGTCGCCCTCCACCTCGCCTGCCTCGCCCTGCGGCACGGCGACTGCGGCATGGCCCTCGCCGGCGGCTCCGCGGTGCTGTCCACGCCCGAGGGATTCGTCGCCTTCAGCCGCCAGCGCGGCCTGTCGAAGGACGGCCGCTGCAAGGCGTTCGGCGCCGGGGCGGACGGCCTCGGGCTCGCCGAGGGCATCGGCGTGCTGCTGCTGGAGCGCCTCTCCGAAGCCCGCCGCAACGGGCACCGGGTCCTCGCGGTGATCCGTGGCTCCGCCGTCAACCAGGACGGTGCGTCCAACGGCCTGAGCGCCCCCAACGGCCCCGCGCAGCAGCGCGTCATCCGCGCGGCGCTCGGCGACGCCCGGCTCACCACGGCGGACGTCGACATGGTCGAGGCCCACGGCACGGGCACCCCGCTGGGCGACCCGATCGAGGCGCACGCCCTCATGGCCACCTACGGCCAGGGCCGCCCCGCCGGCCGGCCGCTGCACCTGACCTCCTACAAGTCCAACATCGGCCACGCGCAGGCCGCCGCCGGCGTCGCCGGGGTGATCAAGACGGTCATGGCGCTCCGCCACGGCGTGCTGCCCCGGACCCTGCACGCCGAGGAGCCGTCACCGCACATCGACTGGACCGCGGGCGACGTCTCGCTGCTCACCGAGTCCCGCCCCTGGCCGGAGACCGGCGAGCCGCGCCGCGCCGGCGTCTCCTCGTTCGGCATCAGCGGCACCAACGCCCACATCATCCTGGAGGAAGCCGAGACGGAAGCGGCCGAGGCGGAGCAGGCCGCGAGCCCCGACGCCGGGCCCGAGCGGGACGCGACAGCCGTTACGGGCGCGGCGACGCCCGAGGAGTCCGCGGCCGGACAGACCGGGCCGGAGCAGACCCGGGCCGCAGCGGAGGAGACCGCCGGGTACCAGCCGCCCGTCACCCCCGCCGTGGTGCCCTGGACCGTCTCCGCGAAGAGCGCGGACGGACTGCGCGCCCAGGCCGGCCGCCTGCTGGCCCACCTGCGCGAGCACTCCGCGCTCGCCCCCGCCGACGTGGCCGCCGCCCTGGCCACCACCCGCGCCGCCCTCGAACACCGCGCCGTCGTGGTCGCCGGCGACCGTACCGAACTGCTCGCCGGACTGGAGGCCGTCGCCTCCGGCACCGCGGCCGCCGGAACCGTCGTCGGCATCGGCGCCGTCGCCGACAAGGCGGTCTTCGTCTTCCCCGGGCAGGGCGCCCAGTGGTCCCGCATGGGACTGGAACTGGCCGCGCGGTTCCCGGAGTTCGACCGGTCGCTGGGCGACTGCGCGGACGCGCTCGCCCCGTTCGTCGAGTGGGACCTGCGCACCGAACTCGCGGGCGACCTCGCCCGGGTCGACGTCGTCCAGCCCGCCTCCTGGGCGGTGATGGTCTCCCTCGCCCGCCTGTGGCGGTCCTTCGGCGTCACCCCGGCCGCGGTGGTCGGCCACTCGCAGGGCGAGATAGCCGCCGCCGTCGTCGCCGGTGCGCTCTCCCTGGAGGACGGCGCCCGCGTCGTCGCCGAACGCAGCCGGGTCATCGGGCAGCGGCTCGCCGGCCGGGGAGGCATGGCCTCCGTCGCCCTCCCCGCCACGACCGTCCGCGAGCAGATCGACGGTTACGGCACCCAGCTGGCCGTCGCCGCCGTCAACGGACCCTCCTCGACCGTCGTCTCCGGCGAGCCCGACGCCCTCGACGCGTACCTCGCCGCCCTCACCGCACAGGACATCCGGGTCCGCCGCGTCGCCGTCGACTACGCCTCGCACTCCTCCCACGTCGAGTCGATCCGCGACGAACTCCTCGACGTGCTCGCCCTCGTGGCCCCCCGCACCGCCGAGGTGCCGTTCTACTCCACGGTCACCGGCACCGTCATCGACACGAACGGGCTCGACGCCGCCTACTGGGTGCGCAATCTCCGGCAGACCGTCGAGTTCGAGACCGCGACCCGCGCCCTCCTCGCCGACGGCTACACCGGCTTCATCGAGTGCAGCGCCCACCCCGTCCTCACCCTCGGCCTGTCCCAGACCGCCGACGCGACCGCCGCCGACATCGCGGCCGTCGGCTCGCTCCGGCGCGGCGAGGGCGACGCCGAGCGGTTCGTCACCTCCCTCGCCGAGGCGTCCGTCCAGGGCCTGCGCGTCGACTGGACCCCGCTCCTCGCCGGCGCCGCCCCCGTCGCCGACCTGCCCACCTACGCCTTCCAGCGCACCCGCTACTGGCTGGAGAACATCGACCCCGAGACCGCCGAGGCCGTCGGCGCCGCCGACATCGTCGAGGCCGGATTCTGGGACGCCGTCGAACGCGAGGACCTCGAAGGGCTCGCCCACACCCTCGAACTCGACGCCGACCGGCTGAGCGACCTGCTCCCCGCCCTGTCGGCATGGCGCACCCGCAGCCGCGAGCAGTCCGCCGTGGACGCCTGGCGCTACCACCTCACCTGGCAGAACCTCCCCGAGCCCGGCGACGCCCCCCGCCTCGACGGCACATGGCTCCTCGTCGTACCGCAATTCCCGGCCGGTCCGGACACCGGCGACGACGCCCCGCACACGGAAGCGGATGCCGTCGCCCACTGGGCGGACGCCTGTGCCCGCGCCCTGACCGAGGCCGGTGCCGAGGTCGTCCGGCTCGACGCCGACTGCTCCTCCGCCCACCACGGCCTCACCGGCCCCCTCGGCACCGCACTCGCCGACGCGCCCCCGATCGCCGGTGCCCTCTCGCTCCTCCCGCTCGACCAGCGGCCCCACCCCGACCACCCGGCCCTTGGCCGCGGCACCCTCGCGACCCTGGCCCTCCTCCGCGACCTGGGCCGGCACTCCCACGACGCACCCCTGTGGAGCGCCACCCGCGGAGCCGTCTCCACCGGCGCCGACGACCGGCTGCCCCACCCCGAACAGGCCCCCGCCTGGGGTGTCGGACGCGTCGCCGCACTCGAATACCCGGAGCGCTGGGGCGGCACCGTCGACCTCCCCGAGACCGCCGACACCCTCGCCCTGCGCCGCCTCACCGCCGCGCTCGCCCGTACCGACGGCGAGGACCAGCTGGCCGTCCGGCCGTCCGGACTGCTGGCCGCCCGGCTCGTCCGCGCCCCCCGCCCCGACCGCCCGGCACCGGCCTGGCGGCCCGAGGGCACCACCCTCGTCACCGGCGGGACCGGCGCGCTCGGCGCCCACCTGGCCCGCCTGCTGGCCCGCGAGGGGGCAGAACACCTCGTCCTCACCAGCCGCCGCGGCGCGGACGCCCCGGGCGCCGCCGAGCTGGCACGCGAACTCGCCGAGTCGGGCGCCCGCGTCACCCTCGCCGCCTGCGACGTGGCGGACCGCGACACCCTCGCCGGCCTGCTGGACGGCCTCGCCACCGACGGCGAACGGCTCACCGCCGTCTTCCACACGGCCGGCGTCGTCGACGACACCATCATCGACACCCTCACCGCCGAGCGCGCCGAAGGCGTCGCGCGGGCCAAGGCCCTCGCCGCCCGCCATCTGCACGAACTCACCCGCGGATCCGGACTGTCGGCGTTCGTCCTCTACTCCTCCTTCGCCAGCGTCTTCCCGAGCACCGGCCAGGCCAACTACGCGGCTGCCAACGCCTACCTGGACGCCCTCGCCACCCACCGACGTGGCCTCGGCCTGCCCGCGACCTCCGTCATGTGGGGCTCGTGGGGCGGCGGCGGACTCGCCGACGGAGAGATCGGCGAACGCCTCTGCGCGCAGGGCGTGCCCCCCATGGACCCCGGCACGGCCGTCGCCGCGCTCGTCCGCGCCCTCGCCGAGGGAGACACCGTCGTCGGAGTCGTCGACATCGACTGGGCCCGGGTCGCCCCCACCGCCGTCTCCGTACGCCCGTACCCGCTGATCACCGGCGTCCCCGAGGCCCGCAGGGCCATCGCCCCCACCAGCGGGGCCGACACCGCGGACAGCGGCGGCAACGCCCTCGCCGAGCGGCTCGCCGGACTCGACCGGCCCGCCCGCGCCCGCGAACTGCTGCGCCTCGTCCGCGAGCAGTCCGCCGCGGCCCTCGGCCACTCCGACCCCGACGCCGTTCCCGCGGGCAGCCCGTTCCGCGACCTCGGCGCGGACTCCCTCATCGCCGTCAACCTGCGCAACGGCATCGCCCAGGCCACCGGCCTGCGCCTGCCCGCCACCCTCGTCTTCGACCACCCCACACCGGCGGCCCTGGCCCGCCACATCGAGGAGCAGCTCTTCGCCGACGACGCCCCGGACAGTTCCGGCCCCGCACCAGCGGCCCTCGTCGCCGCCGACGAGCCGGTCGCGATCGTCGGCATGGCGTGCCGGCTGCCCGGCGGTGTCACCACCCCGGAGGAGCTGTGGCGGCTCCTCGCGGACGGCACCGACGCCATCGCCCCCTTCCCCGACAACCGGGGCTGGGACGTGGACTCGCTCTACGACCCGGACCCGGACGCTCCGGGGAAGTCGTACGTGCGTGAGGGCGGGTTCCTTTACGACGCGGCGGAGTTCGACGCGGGGTTCTTCGGGATCTCGCCGCGTGAGGCGTTGGCGATGGACCCGCAGCAGCGGCTGCTCCTGGAGACGTCCTGGGAAGCGATGGAACGCGCGGGCATCGACCCCGCCGCCCTGCGCGGCAGCCTCACCGGCGTCTACGTCGGGGCGGGCCACCGCGGTTACGTCACCAGCCTCGGCCAGCTCCCCGAGGGCGCCGAGGGCTACACGATGACCGGCAACGCCTCCAGCGTCATGTCCGGCCGGATCGCCTACACCTTCGGCCTCGAAGGCCCGGCCGTCACCGTCGACACCGCGTGCTCGTCCTCACTGGTGGCGCTGCACCTCGCAGCGCAGGCCCTCCGGCGCGGCGAGTGCGGTATGGCCCTCGTCGGCGGCGTGGCGGTCATGCCCGACGCCGAGGTGTTCGTCGAGTTCAGCCGGCAGCGCGGTCTGTCGCCGGACGGGCGGTGCAAGGCGTTCGCCGCTTCCGCCGACGGTACGGGCTGGGCGGAGGGTGCGGGCGTCCTGCTCGTCGAGCGTCTCTCGGACGCCGTCCGCAACGGCCACCGGGTACTGGCGGTGGTACGGGGCTCCGCCGTGAACCAGGACGGTGCGTCCAACGGGCTCACCGCCCCCAACGGCCCTTCCCAGCAGCGCGTCATCCGCCAGGCCCTCCTCGACGCCGGCCTGACCACCGGTGACGTGGACGCCGTCGAGGCGCACGGCACCGGCACGAAGCTCGGTGACCCGATCGAGGCGCAGGCGTTGCTGGCCACGTACGGCCAGGACCGTACGGACGGGGATCCGCTGTACCTGGGTTCGCTGAAGTCCAACCTCGGCCACACCCAGGCGACCGCCGGCATCGCCTCCGTCATGAAGATGGTCCTCGCGATGGACCATGGCCTGCTGCCGCGGACGTTGCATGTGGAGGAGCCGTCGCCGGAGGTGGATTGGGCTTCGGGTGCGGTGGAGTTGTTGGTGAGTGAGCGTGGGTGGCCGGAGACGGGTCGTCCGCGTAGGGCGGCGGTGTCCGGCTTCGGTATCAGTGGGACGAACGCGCATGTGGTGTTGGAGCAGGCGCCGGTGTCGTCGGATCTGGCGGAGCCGGGGCCGGAGGCGGTGTCCGGGGTGGAGCCGCCCGAGTCCGCTGGTGCTGTGGTGCCGTGGGTGGTGTCGGCGCGTTCCGAGGCCGCGTTGGTGAGTCAACTGCGGCGCCTGGCGGATCACTTGGATGCGCGGCCTGGTGTGGGTGCGGTGGATGTGGGTGCGTCGTTGTTGGGGCGTGCGGATCTGGATCATCGGGTGGTGTTCGCGGGGCGTGACCGGGAGGCCTTGCTGTCCGCTGTGGTGGCGGGTCCGGGTGCGGCTGCGGGTGTGGCGGTGAAGGACGGCCGGGTGGGGTTCCTGTTTGCGGGTCAGGGGTCTCAGCGGGTTGGTATGGGCCGGGAGTTGGCTGCTGCTTTTCCGGTGTTCGGTGGGGTGTGGGAGGAAGTCTGGTCGTTGTTGGGGTTGTCGCCGGATGAGGTGGTGGTGGAGCGGACGGGGTGGGCGCAGCCTGCGTTGTTTGCTTTTGAGGTGGCGTTGTTCCGGTTGGTGGAGTCGTGGGGTGTGCGGCCGGAGGTGGTGGCGGGTCATTCGGTGGGGGAGATCGCTGCGGCTCATGTGGCGGGTGTGTTGTCGCTGGGTGATGCGGTGCGGTTGGTGGAGGCGCGTGGTCGGTTGATGCAGGGGTTGCCGGAGGGTGGGGTGATGGTTGCTGTCGCTGCCCCGGAGGCCGAGGTTGCTGAGGCGATCGCCGCTCACGCGCGTGCGGGTCTTGTGTCGGTGGCGGCGGTGAACGGTCCGTCGTCGGTGGTGGTGTCGGGTGCGCGGGATGTGGTGGAGGAGGTTGTTGCCGGGTTCGTCGAGCGGGGTGTGCGGGTGCGGCGGTTGCGTGTGTCGCACGCGTTCCACTCGCCGTTGATGGAGCCGATGTTGGGTGAGTTCCGGCAGGTGCTGGAGCAGCTGGCGTTCCGTGTTCCGTCGGTTGATTTTGTGTCGACGGTTGGGGGTGGTGGTGATGTCGGGTCGGTGGAGTATTGGGTGCGGCATGCCCGTGCTGAGGTGCGGTTTGCTGATGCGGTGGGGGAGTTGGAGGGGCGTGGGCTGACGGCTCTGGTCGAGATCGG
>NZ_JAAXYC010000117.1 GCF_018619185.1 Streptomyces sp. McG3
GGAGTGGTCGGGCAGGCCCTTGAGGCCCGTGGCGAGCACTGTTGAGTCTGCGGCGCCGCTGTGTTCCGGAGTGCGGGCCATCGCTGCTGGGGGCGGGACAGCCCGCGGAGGCCGCTGTTCCACGGGGCGGCGCCGTACACCGTCGGGGAACGTCCGGTCGATCACCGTCAGGGCCCGTTTCACCCGTCCGGGTGAACGGCGGCGGCCGGGCGGTGACACACTGCGCCGGTGACACGACCCCTCTCCCTCCCCCAGGTCACGGCCGCCGGTCTGCCGGCCCTCCGGCGCCGGACGTCGGCCGTGCTCGTCGTCAGCCAGATACTCGGCGGCCTCGGCGTGGCCGTCGGCATCACCCTGGCCCCGATGCTGGCCGCCGAGGTGAGCGGGTCGGAGGCGTTGTCCGGGCTGGCGCCGACCGCGTCCGTCGTCGGCACGGCTCTGCTGTCGCTGCCGCTGGCCGCCCTGATGACCGCCAGGGGCCGCAGGTCCGGCCTGGCGCTCGCCTATCTGATCGGTGCGCTGGGCGGTGGCCTGGTGGTCCTCGCCACGATGCTGCCCAGCTTCCCGCTGCTGCTGATCGGCATGGCCGCGTTCGGCGCGGCGTCCCTGGCCGGTCTCCAGGCCCGGTTCGCGGCGGCCGACCTGGTGGGACCGGACCGGCGGGGGCGGGCGATCTCCACTGTCGTCTGGGCCACCACGATCGGATCGGTCGTGGGCCCCAACATCTCGGCCCCGGCGAGCCGGCTGTTCCGCGGTACGCCGGTGCCCGAGGCCGCCGGGCCGTATCTGTGCTCGGCCGCCGTGTTCCTGCTCGCCGGAGCGGTCGTGGCGCTGGCGCTGCGCCCGGATCCGCTCCTCACCGCCCGTGCCCTGGCGCCAAAGGGCCCGACCGAGCCGCCGAAGCGCTCGCTGCGCGCCGGGATCGAGGCCGTCCGGGAGTCGCCGATGGCGCGGCTCGCCCTGCTGACGGTCACCGTGTCGCACACCGCCATGGTGTCGATCATGGTCATGACGCCGGTCGATCTGGGCCGGCACGGCGCCGGTCTCCAGCTGATCGGGCTCGTGATCAGCGGGCACATCGCGGGCATGTACGCGTTCTCCCCGGTGATGGGGTGGCTGGCCGACCGCTTCGGCCGGCTGGCCGTGATCGGTCTGGCCGTCGGGCTGCTGAGCTGCGCCGCGCTGCTGGCGGGCACCGCCGGGCCCCGGCACGGGCAGACCGCCGCGGGCCTGTTCCTGCTGGGTCTCGGCTGGTCGGCGGGGATGATCGCCGGTTCGGCGCTGCTCACCGACGCGGTGCCGCAGTCGGCCCAGGCCGCGGTGCAGGGGCTGTCGGACCTGACCATGAACGCGGCGGCGGCGGTCGGCGGGGCGGCGGCCGGGGTGATCGTCGCCCAGTGGGGATACGGCCTCCTCAACGCGATCGGCGCCGCGCTGCTGCTGCCGGTCGCCGCGCTCGCCCTGCGCCGGAGTCTGCGGCGGCCGGGAGCGGTCGGCGCCTGACGCGCCCCGGACCGCACCCCGACCACAGCCGCGACAACCGCCGTCGGCGCGACCGTAGTTGTCAGCCACCGCCCTCAGAGGCTGATGTGGTACGCCTTGCGGAGCGTCTCGTGAACCGTCCAGGTCGTCCGGTCGCCCTCGCGCAGGACGCAGGCGTCCCCGGGGCCGATCTCCAGTGTCGCCCCGCCCTCGACCTCGACCGTCGCCCGTCCGCTGACGACCACGAACAGCTCGTTCGCCTCGGTGTCGGTGACCACGCCGGGGGTGATCTGCCAGATCCCCCGGAGCTGCTTGCCGTCGGCCGATTCCGCCAGCACCTTGCCCGTCACCACGGGATCGCCCGAGACGATCTGCGCCGGATCGAGAGGTTCCGGTACGAGTTCGGCGTCCGGGATGTGCACGGCGAAGGAGGCGGGGACCTGGTCGTTTGTCGTCATGGCCGGTCACCTTAGCGACCGCTTCCGGCCACCCCGCGGCCAGGACCCGCCCCAGGAGGTCCGTCCGTGGTTTGCGCCCCTCCCGGCCGCGACAGGGATGGGGCATGCCTCAGAACCCACCGGACCAGCGTCCCGCTCCACGCGAGAACCCGGGGACGAACGCCTACGACCCCGTGCTCTCGGCGGAGGTGCGGGCCGCTCTGAGCGCCCGCCTGCCCGTCGTGGCACTGGAGTCGACGATCATCGCGCACGGTCTGCCGCGCCCCCGCAATCTGTCCGTGGCCAGGGAGCTGGAGGGGCTCGTCCGGTCCGCCGGCGCTGTCCCGGCCACCGTCGCCGTTCTGGACGGGCGGGCCCATGTCGGCTTGGGCGAGGACCAGTTGGAGCGGGTCGCCGGGGATCCGGCGGTACGCAAGCTCGGGCACCGCGATCTCGCCCCGGCGCTCGCCGCCGGGGCGAGCGGGGCGACGACGGTGTCCGCGACGGCGTTCCTGGCGGCGCGGGCGGGCCTCGGCGTCTTCGCGACGGGCGGGCTCGGCGGCGTACACCGGGAGTGGGCCGAGAACCAGGACGAGTCGGCCGATCTGCGGCTGCTCGCCCGCACCGGGATCACCGTGGTCTGCGCGGGGGTGAAGTCGATCCTCGACGTCCCGGCGACCCTCCAGCGGCTGGAGACCCTCGGCGTCTCCGTCGTCGGCTACGGCACCGGGAACTTCCCCGGCTTCTACCTGAGCAGCTCCGGCGAACCCGTCGACTGGACGGTGCACAGCCCCGAGGAGGTGGTGGCGGTGATGCGGGCGAAGGAGGCGCTGGGCGGCCCGGCGGCCGCGCTGATCGTCGCCAACCCCGTAGCGGAAAGGGATCAGTTGGATCCGGCACTGCACGACCGGGTGCTGGCGGAGGCGCTGGACGCGTCCCGGGAGCGGGGCATCTCGGGGCAGGGCGTGACTCCGTTCCTGCTGGACCAGCTGATGCGGCGGACCGGGGGCGCGTCGCTGGAGGCGAACCTGGCGGCCGTCCGCGGCAACGTGACGCTCGCGGCGCGGATCGCCGTCGCGGCGGCGGGCACCCGGTGAGGAGTCCGAGGGCGGGCGGTGGGCTGCTGGTGGTGGGGGACGTGGTCACGGACGTGGTGGCGCAGTACGGATCGGCGCTCGCCCACGGTACGGACACGGCGGCCCGGATCCGTACGCTGCCGGGCGGCGCGGGGGCCAACGTCGCCTGCTGGGCGGTGCGTTCGGGGTGCCCGAACGTGCGGCTGCTGGCCAGGGCGGGGGCGGAGTCGGCCGGCTGGCACCGGGAGGAGCTGGAGCGGTCGGGGGTGCGGGCGTTCCTGGCGGTGGACGACGCGTTCCCGACGGCGACCGTCATCGCCCTGGTCGACGCGGCGGCGGAGCGCACGTTCCTGACCGACGGCGGGGCGGTGCTGCGGCTCGCCGTCGAGGACTTCGTGCCCACGATGCTCGACGGTGTCGGGCGGCTGCATCTCTCCGGCTATCTCCTGTTCGCCGCGGTGAGCCGGGCCGCCGCCCTCCTCGCCCTGCGCACCGCCGTGGAGCGGGGGATTCCGGTGAGCGTGGACCCGGCGTCGGCCGGGTTCCTCGGCGAGCTGGGACCCCAGCGGTTCCTGGAGTTCGCCGAGGGGGCGGAGCTGCTGCTGCCGAACGCGGACGAGGCCCGCCTGCTCACCGGGCTGCCCGGACCGGAGGCCGCGGCTGCCGCGTTGAGCCGGTGGTTCCCGCGCGTCGTCGTCACCCTGGGCGCGCGGGGAGCCGTGGTGGCCGCCGGGGGCGAGGTCGTCGGCCTTGTCCCCGCCCCGCCGGTGCCCGGGCCGGTCGACTCCACGGGGGCGGGCGACGCGTTCACCGGCGGGTTCCTCGCGGCGCTGCTGGCCGGGGCCGACGACCTGGCCGCTGCTGCCGAGGGCTGCCGGGCGGGGGCGGTGGCCGTGGCCACGGTGGGCGGCCGGCCGCCGCCCCGGTGACGGGCGGTGCCGGGCGGGCCGCCGGTCACCCGCTCCCGGGCAGCCCCGACCAGGCGGGGTGCGACGGGTCGTCCGCCCGGACCACCACGTCCGCGCGCTCCATGGGCGCCACCTCGTCCTCGTACCGGGCGAAGGCGGGCAGGGTCCAGTGTTCCGGCTCCGCCGTGCGTCGCCGCAGCGCCCCCGGGGACAGTCGCAGATGGACGCTGAGCGCGAACGGGAACCAGTGCCCCAGCAGGAACGGGCCGTGCACGACGACCACCCCGCCCTCGGGCAGGGAGTGGTACGGGCTACGGGTGGCCCGGTCGGTCACGGGGTCCCACAGATCGGGCAGCACGCGGCCGGAGCCGCCCGCCTCCAGCGGCCCGAACACCTCGCGCCACAGCGCCCCGGTGTCGTACCAGCTGTCGGCGTACGCGTCCGGGTCCCGCTTCCCGTACTCGAAGCGCAGGCTCGCCGGGCGCAGGAAGCCCTCGGTGGAGATGACGAGCACCGCACGGCCGAGCAGCCGCAGTTCCCGCGCGAGGCGTTCGGCGCTCTCGCCGGTGCGGGCGGCCGGCGCGCCGTCGATGCCGAGCGCGAGCCAGGGCCCGCCGTCGGCGGCGGACAGCCCGTCGCCGTACCGGGCCAGTTCGCCGGCCAGCCGTTCCCAGGTGATCGCTTCGAGTCGCACGGACCCATCATCGCCGCACCGGCGGAGGGCCGCTTGTGTGCGGGAGGGTTCAGGCGCCCCGCAGTTCGGCGGCGAGCGGGCCTTCGCCGAGCACCTCGACGCGGCCGTCCTTCACCGCCTCCGCGAAGGTCGCCCCACCCCGCGCGAGCTCCAGACACACCTCGGCGTCGAGGACGATCCGGGCGTCGGGGCGTTCGGCGGGGCCGTATCCGTACACCGCGGCGACCTGTTCGGCGGCCGTGAGCGCGGCCCCCGCTCCCCCGCCGACACGGAGGTGGAACGCGCCTTCTTCCAGCCGGACTTCGAGGACGCCCTCCCGGGCGGTCCCGGCGAGGGCGCCGAGCAGGGGCAGGGCGAACCAGTGGGCCCGCACCGCGTCCGTGGGGCGGCGCTCGGCGAGGGCGGGCGCCCCCCACTCGGCGAGGGCGGCGAGGACGGGCAGCAGGCCCTGGCCGCGGGCGGTCAGCTCGTAGACCGACGCCGCCGACGGGGGCGGCAGCTTGCGGCGCAGGGCCAGTCCGGTCTGTTCCATGTCCTTGAGGCGGGAGGCCAGCACGTCCGTGCTGACGCCGGGCAGGTCGGCGTGCAGGTCGGTGTACCGGCGCGGCCCGCCCAGCAGTTCACGGACGATCAGCAGCGTCCACCGGTCACCGACGGAGTCGAGGGCGCGGGCGGTGGCGTCGAACTGGTCGTAGCTCCGGCGACGGACGGGGCGTGCTGCTGGCTGCTGCTGACGTGGCATGCGACGCAGTCTAGACATGTTGTTGGACTTTCCAAGCTGAAGCTTGGTAAAACCAAGTATCGCAATTCGGCTCGGGAGGCAGCGCATGGAGTTCCGGCAGTCCAGCAAGCTCAACGAGGTCTGCTACGAGATCCGGGGCCCGGTCATCGAGCACGCCAACGCCCTGGAGGAGGCGGGCCACAGCGTGCTCCGGCTCAACACGGGCAACCCCGCGCTCTTCGGTTTCGAGGCTCCCGAGGAGATCGTCCAGGACATGATCCGGATGCTGCCGCAGGCGCACGGCTACACCGATTCGCGCGGCATCCTCTCGGCCCGGCGGGCCGTGGTCCAGCGCTACCAGGCCATGGGCCTGACCGAGGTCGGTGTGGACGACGTGTTCCTCGGCAACGGGGTCTCCGAGCTGATCTCCATGGCGGTGCAGGCGCTGCTGGAGGACGGCGACGAGGTGCTGATCCCGGCCCCGGACTTCCCGCTCTGGACGGCGGTGACCACGCTCGCGGGCGGCAAGGCCGTGCACTACGTCTGCGACGAGGAGTCCGACTGGAATCCGGACCTCGCCGACATGGCCGCGAAGATCACCGACCGGACCAGGGCCGTCGTGATCATCAATCCGAACAACCCGACCGGCGCGGTCTATCCGCGCGAGATCCTCGAAGGCATCCTCGATCTGGCCAGGCGGCACGGGCTGATGGTGTTCGCCGACGAGATCTACGACCAGATCCTGTACGACGGGGCCGAGCACCACAGCGCGGCGGTCCTCGCCCCCGACCTGGTCTGCCTCACCTTCAGCGGTCTGTCGAAGACGTACCGGGTGGCCGGCTTCCGGTCCGGCTGGATGGTGGTGTCCGGTCCGCGGCAGCACGCCCGCAACTACCTGGAGGGCCTCACCATGCTGGCCTCCATGCGCCTGTGCCCCAACGCCCCGGCCCAGTACGCCATTCAGGCCGCGCTCGGCGGACGGCAGTCGATCCGGGAGCTGGTCGCGCCGGGCGGGAGGCTGCACGAGCAGCGCGACCGGGCCTGGGAGCGGCTGAACGAGATCCCCGGCGTCTCGTGCGTGAAGCCGAAGGGCGCGCTGTACGCCTTCCCGCGCATCGATCCGAAGGTGCACCGCATCGTCGACGACGAGAAGTTCGTGCTGGACCTGCTGCTGCGGGAGAAGATCCAGGTGGTGCAGGGCACCGGCTTCAGCTGGCCGCGCCCGGACCACTTCCGCATCCTCACCCTCCCGTACGCCGACGACCTCGACGCGGCGATCAGCCGCATCAGCCGCTTCCTGAACGGATACCGCCAGTGACCTGTGCCCTCTGCCCTGTCCCCGTCCACACCCAGTTCGCCACGCCGGAGCTGGTGGGGGCGATCGTGGAGGGCGGGCTCGACCCGGCCGAGGACCCGGGCTGGGCGGAGTCGGGGGCGTCCTCGCCCGCCGAGTACGCGCGCTGGGCAGGTCATCTGTGCGGTATGACCTGCCTGCGCATGGCGCTCGGCGCGGACGCCCCGTCGCTGTTCGCGCTGCGCGACGGGGCGTTGAAGTACGGGGCGTACACGGAGGATGTGGACGGGACGATCCGGGGCCTGGTCTACGCCCCCTTCGCCGAGTACGTCGGCGAGGTGCACGGGCGCGAGGCCACGGTCCACCGGCACCTGGACGTGGACGGGATCCCCGGACTGCTGGACGCGGGCCGGACCGTGCTGGCCTCCGTCCACTACGGGATCCGGCATCCGGAGCGGCCGGCTCCGGGGCGGGGCGGGCATCTGGTGCTGGTGACCGCGCGGACGGCCGACGGGTCGGGCCTCCACTTCCACAACCCGTCGGGGACGGATGCCGGGACGCGGGCGGCCGTGCTGCCGACGGCGGAGTTCGAGCGGTTCTTCGCGGGGCGGGGCGTCTCGCTGGCGTGACCCGCCCGCGCCCGCTGTCCGGGAACGGGAGCGGGCCCGGAGGCGTAGCCGGCCTCCGGGCCCTGAGTGTGCCGCCCATCGGGCACGCCGGCACGTTTAAGGATCCGGGTCAGTCTGATGTCGTCGCGTCCTGCCTTTGGACCACCGCAGATCGAAGCTCTGCGGGCCGGACTTGAACCGGCATTTCGACGCGCGCGGGCCCGGGCCCGTTCGATCCGGCGATCGGCGGCGAATGCTGAGTCTGGAGCAATAGTCTGAGATTGACGGCGGTCTGCCTCTGCCTGCTTGGGCTACTCCGGCCCGTGCCGGAGGGAGGAGTCGAACCTCCACGGGAACCGCGCCTTCACGACAAGCCTCAGTTTCAGCCTGCGCTCCTCGCGCACCCCGGCCACCGAGGACGGCGGCCGGGGAATCCATGGTCGGTCACCCGAAGAGGTAACCGAATACCGCGTCACCCACCCGCTCGTCGGTGACCTCCGCGCCGTTGGCCTCCTCGCGGGCGAACTTCACGGCCTGCTGGAGCTTCTCGATCCGGTCCAGCAGTTCGTTGACGCGTCGCGCCGGAAGCGCCCCGGAGAACTTGACCGTCGTCCAGTACCCGATCGGGATGTCCTCGTAGTACACCTCGACCTGCGCCGGGTGCTTCTCGGTGGGCTCGGCCTTCACGTGGTTGCGGGGCACCTTCTTCGTGCGGACCGTGCGGACCGGCTCGGTCTTCCAGGAGTCGGTCGAGGGGTCCTGCACCCAGGCCTCGGCGGCGTCCAGCACGGGCAGCTTGCGGACGAAGGTGTTGAGGTCGGTCAGCTGCTTCTCCAGGAAGAGCAGATACGACACCGGCACCTGGCTCACCAGCACCCGGCCGTCGACCGACACATCCGCCCTGGCCGAGCAGTTCGCCCAGTCCTTCGTGGCGGTCACATCGAAGAGCCGGGTCAGGGTGACCGCGGTGTCCCGCAGCACGTCCTCGGCCTTGACCTGGACGAGCGTCGACTCGGGCGGAAGCTGTTCGCCCTCCTCGTCCTTGGGCTGGTAGGTCCGGGAGATCCCGGCCAGCAGCCCGGTCTTCTGGAGGCCGTGATGAGCCGCCGTCAGGTCCTGGTGTGCCTTGGACTTGACGCCCTTCTCCACTGCGATGATCTGATTGAGTTTCGCCACGTCGTGGACGCTAGCAGCGGAAACTCCCCTGCGGCCAAGGGTTTTACCGTACGTACAGCGCATCGGTCCCGGAGGTGTCCGGGACGGAGTCGCCGGCCAGCAGGGCGTCGAGGGCGGCCACCGGGTCGGGGTCCGGGGCGGCGCGGGGCCACCAGT
This sequence comes from Streptomyces sp. McG3, assembly GCF_018619185.1. GTDB lineage: Bacteria > Actinomycetota > Actinomycetes > Streptomycetales > Streptomycetaceae > Streptomyces. Next base: position 8,553 of record NZ_JAAXYC010000117.1, read on the forward strand.
CGTCGGCACCGGGATCGGATTCGTAGCCGTACCACCGGTGGTCGTGGCCGAAGCGGAGCTGGAGCGAACCGTCCGGGTGGGTGAGGTGGTTGCGCCAGGGCGTGAAGCGCGGGAAGCCGGCGGCGGCGAGGGCCGGCCTGGCCCGGTCGAAGGGGCCGGCCGGCGGGTCCCAGGGCGTCGACAGGACCGCGAGGCCCTCGGCATCGCCCTGCCGCCAGGCGGCGACGGCGCGGGCGAGGTCGGTGGTGGTGCGGCCGGTGGCGTAGGCCAGCTCCCGGTAGAGCGCGCGGGTGGTGGCGGTGAGCCCGGCGGTCGGCCGTGCGGCGGCGAGGCGGACCGCGTCCTGCCACGGGGTGAGCCCGGTCAGCGGATCACGTCCCGTGGTCAGCAGGGCGTGGGCGCGGGCGGCGGCGTCGGTGGCGAGGTGGTCCAGGCCCAACGGGTCGCGGGCGCCGGGCAGATCCGGATACGACGGTGGCTGGCCGGGGTGCGGCGGTACGGGCAGGGGTGCCGGGAGCGGCGGCAGGAAGCGGGCGGCGAAGGCCTCCCGGGCCCCGACCGACGGGACGGCGGGGGCGGCGGGGCGCTCGCGGGCCGAGTGTTCGGCGTTGCGCCGGCCCAGCTCGTCCAGCAGCTCGCGCTCGCCCCGGCCCCGCATCAGCAGCAGGACGAACGGGTCGCTGTCGAGCAGCAGCGCCGTCTGGAAGCAGAGGGCGGCGACGTGCTTGCAGGGCCGCCCGTGGTCGGGGCAGGTGCAGCTGGGGTCGAGGTCGTCGGCGGCGGGCAGCAGCCGGACACCGGCCTCCTCGGCGGTGTGGGCCAGGGAGTGCGGCATCTCCTTGGCCAGCAGCGCGGACAGATGGCCGGGGTGGGCGGCGACCGCGTCGAGCAGGGTCTCCCAGCCGGGGTCGGTGAAGGTGCGCAGCCGCAGTTCGGCGCGGTAGGGGCGGGCCCGGCTGCCGTGCACATAGGCGACGGCCCGCCCGGGGGTGACGGTGATCGCGGCGACCTGGCCGTCGTCGGCGTACGCACGGCCGCGGGCGAGGCGGGCCTCGTCCAGCGACAGCGACTCCACGGCTGCCACCCAGGCCCGGCCCCACCAACTGCCCGCGAAGGGCTCGCCCCCGGCGGAGGTGCGGGCGGGCACCGCCTCGAAGGTGCGCCGCAGATCGTCCGGCCCCGGCCGGGCGCGGGGGGCCGCCCTCCGGGCGGCCGGGCCGGTGGTCGGGCGCGGGCTCATGCGGGCCTCCGCAGCGATACGAGGTCGGCGAGGTCACGGTCGCTGAGCTCGGTCAGCGCGCTCTCGCCGCTGCCCAGCACCGCGTCGGCCAGGACCCGCTTGGACTCCAGCAGCTCGGCGATCCGGTCCTCCACCGTGCCCTCCGCGATGATCCGGTGGACCTGCACGGGCTGGGTCTGGCCGATCCGGTACGCCCGGTCGGTGGCCTGTTCCTCCACCGCGGGGTTCCACCAGCGGTCGAAGTGGACGACATGGGCGGCGCGGGTCAGATTCAGCCCGGTGCCGGCCGCCTTGAGGGAGAGCAGGAAGACGGGCACCTCGGCGGCCTGGAAGCGGTCCACCATCCGCTCCCGCTCGGCCACCGGCGTACCGCCGTGGAGGAGCTGGGAGGGGATCGCGCGGGAGGCGAGGTGCGCGGAGAGGAGCTTCGCCATCGCCACGTACTGCGTGAAGATCAGGACCGAGCCTTCCTCGGACAGGATCGTGTCGAGCAGTTCGTCGAGGAGGGCGAGCTTGCCGGAGCGGCCCGTGAGCCGGGTCGGCTCCTCCTTCAGATACTGGGCGGGGTGGTTGCAGATCTGCTTGAGCGAGGTCAGCAGCTTCATGACGAGACCCCGGCGGGCGATGCCCTCCGCCGCCTCGATCTGCGCCATCGTCTCGCGGACGGCCGCCTCGTAGAGCGTGGCCTGCTCACGGGTGAGGGAGACGGGGTGGTCGGTCTCCGTCTTGGACGGCAGCTCGGGGGCGATGCCGGGGTCGGACTTCTTGCGCCGCAGGAGGAAGGGCCGCACCAGCCGGGACAGCCGCTCCACCGCCTCCTCGTTGCCCAGGCCCGCGGCGGTGCCGGTGTTCTCCACGATCCGGGCGTGCCGGGCCCGGAACGCCTTGAGCGGGCCGAGCAGTCCGGGTGTGGTCCAGTCGAGGAGTGCCCAGAGCTCGGAGAGGTTGTTCTCGACGGGGGTGCCGGTGAGGGCGACCCGGGCCGGGGCGGGGATGGTGCGCAGCGCCTTGGCCGTGGAGGAGTGCGGATTCTTGACGTGCTGCGCCTCGTCGGCGACGACCAGGCCCCAGTTCTGCTCGGCGAGCCGGGGTGCGCTGGAGCGCATCGTGCCGTAGGTGGTGAGGACGAAGCCGCCGTCCGGTTCGCTCAGGGTGCGGTCCGTGCCGTGGAAGCGTCGCACGGGGACGCCGGGGGCGAAACGGTTGATCTCGCGGTGCCAGTTGCCGAGGAGGGAGGCGGGGCAGACCACCAGGGTGGGCGAGGGGTGCGCCCGGTGCAGATGGAGGGCGATGAGGGTGATCGTCTTGCCGAGGCCCATGTCGTCGGCGAGGCAGCCGCCCAGCCCGAGCGAGGTCATCCGGTCCAGCCAGGCCAGACCGCGCAGTTGGTAGTCGCGCAGGGTCGCGTCGAGGCCGGGCGGGGGCGCGATCGTGGTGTCCTGGGCGAGGATCCGCGTACGGAGGGCGGCCAGCGCCCCGGCGGGGACGGCGTCCACCCGCTCGCCGTCCACCTCCGCGCTGCCGGTGAGGGCGACGGCGAGCGCGTCCACCGGATCCAGGAGCCCCAGCTCCCGCTTGCGCGCCTTGCGTACGAGGGCGGGGTCGACGACCACCCACTGGTCGCGCAGCCGCACCACCGGGCGGTGGGCCTCGGCCAGGGTGTCCATCTCGGCCTCGGTCAGCCGCTCCTCCCCCAGGGACAGCTGCCAGTCGAAGGCGAAGAGGTGCTCGGCGTCGAAGAAGGACGTGCCGTCGGTGGCCGATCCGGGCGCGGGCCGCACGACGGCGGTCGCGGTGAGGGAACGCGCCAGCTCGCGCGGCCAGTGCACCTCGACCCCGGCGGCGGCCAGCCGGGATCCCGCGTCGCTCAGCAGCTCGTACAGCTCGTCCTCGGTGATCGCGAGCACATCGGGGGATGGCTGCCCCAGCAGCCGTTCCAGCGGGGCCCAGACCCGGGCGGCGCGGCGCAGCGCGAGCACCGCGTCGACCCGGGCCCGCGGCCCGAACGGCTCGCCCGCCGCGCCGTTCCACAAGGCAGCCGCGTCCACCACGTACGTCGGATCGGCAAGGCTGTGGACCTGGACGACGGCAGCGGCTGCATGCCGGACCGCCGGGTCGTCCGGGTGCTCCGGCCGCGCGGATGCCCCGGCGGTCTCCGCCTCCTCGCGGGCGGCCGTGACCGCGTAGGTGTCGGCGGTGTCGAACAGCTCGTACGCGGAGAGGTCCAGGCGCAGCGAGACCCGCACGCCCGCGTCCAGGCCCGAGGCGACCTCCACGGCCCAGGCCGCGGCATGGGGCAGATGCTGGGCCTCGCGGGCGGCGAACGGAGCGCCCATCGCGAACGCGGCGGCGGGGGTGCGCGGCAGGGTGTCGGCGACGGCGTCCAGGAACGCCCCGATCAGGGCCTCGGGGTCGGGGAGCCGGGGCGGCTCGGAACCGGGGACGGGCGTCGCGTGCCCCTCGGGCGGCAGGGCGGCGGCGACCGCCCGCAGATGCGCGACGTCCTCGGCGTCCCTCGGGCCCGCCCGCCAGGCGTCGTGACCGTCCGCCGTGAGTCCGGGGAGGAGCCTGCCGCGGGCGACGAGCTGGAGGGCGTGCAGCGCGGCCGCGCCCCAGCAGCGGGTGGCGGGGTGGGCGGAGCCGTGCTGACGTGCCCGCACGAGCAGGGGCAGCGCGTCGGCCACGGACAGCAGCACCGCGGGCGTCGCGACGGCGCGGACGCTCCCGGGGCCGGCCGCCGGGTCCGGCCGGACGACCGTGAGCCGGGCGGTGGCGCACGGGACGGTGTCGGGGCTGCCGGGGGGCTCCGCGTACGCGAAGGATGTCCCGCTCCGCCCCGGTGCGCCGTCGTCGTGCCCCGGGCCGGCGTCCGCGAGCGGGTCCCAGAAGGCGATGCGGCCGTCCCTGGGCACCGGGCCGGGCAGGAAGACCGCCGCGCAGCGCAGCAGGCGTCCGGCGTCGGCGGTCCGGGACGTGTCCTCGGTGGCCCGCGGCTCGCCCTCCCGGGTCCGTGCCGTCATGTCCGCCACCCCCTCCCACCTGATCCGCGGTCTCCGTCGGCACGGAATGTGCTGACTCCGCGAGTCTAGGCGGCAGGTCTGACACCGGGGGATCCGGCCGCATCACCCCAGCTCAAAGGGGCGAGACCCGGGCTGTTCCGGGTCTCGCCCAGCCGCTGCGTCCAGCACGCTCAGTGATGGGCGAACGGTTTGGAGGGGGACGTTCCGGAGTCGGCCGGTGCGGTCGAGGGGGCCGGTGCGGTCGGCTCTTCGGGGACCCGCCCTTCGAGAACCTCCGGCTCCGCCTCCGGAAGCGGTGATTCCTCCTCCGAGGACAGCGGGGGCCGCGCGGCTGTGCCGTGCACCGACGGCTGCCGCCCCGCCCCCGTCTCCGACGTCGGCTGCTGCGCGCGCTCCAGGAACCGGAGCAGCTCCACCGGGAACGGCAGCACCAGCGTGGAGTTCTTCTCCGCCGCGACGGCGACGATGGTCTGCAGCAGCCTCAGCTGGAGCGCGGCGGGCTGCTCCGACATCTCCCCGGCCGCCTGGGCCAGCTTCTTCGAGGCCTGGAGCTCCGCGTCGGCGTTGATCACCCTGGCGCGGCGTTCCCGGTCGGCCTCCGCCTGGCGGGCCATGGAACGCTTCATGGTCTCCGGCAGCGAGACGTCCTTGATCTCGACCCGGTCGATCTGCACGCCCCAGCTGACCGCCGGACTGTCGATCATGACCTCCAGCCCCTCGTTCAGCTTCTCGCGATTGGAGAGCAGGTCGTCCAGGTCGCTCTTGCCGATGATCGACCGGAGCGAGGTCTGGGCCATCTGCGAGACGGCGAACCGGTAGTCCTCCACCGCGATGACGGCGTTCGTCGGGTCGACCACCTTGAAGTAGATGACGGCGTCCACGCGGACGGTCACGTTGTCCCGGGTGATGCCGTCCTGGGCCGGCACGGGCATGGTGACGATCTGCATGTTGACCTTGCGCAGCCGGTCGACGCCCGGCACGACCATGGTGAAGCCCGGCAGCCGCACGTCGTCCCGGAGCCGGCCGAGCCGCAGCACCACACCGCGCTCGTACTGCCGGATCACCCGCGCCCCCGAGGCCACGTACAGCGCTCCGGCACAGAGCACCACCACCAACGCGATGACCAGGACCCCAACCATGACAGCCCCCTCGGAGGAGTGGGAGCGGACACCTGCCCGACTGCATAACATCCTTACGGGCGTTATGCCCCATTTGGATGCATGGTGAACCTCTCCGGATCCTCGGCTCGCCCGGTCGGCCGCGCACCGGATGCCGGGGCGGCCCGGGGCGGGCAGGGTGGCCAGCGCCAGCACGTCTTCCCGACGTACCGAATCGCCGGACGAGCAGACGAGGACCCGCCCATGTCCGTGACCGCCACCGTTCCCCGCCGCCGACGCCGCCTCGGGATCGCCGCCGGAGCCTCGCTCCTCGCCCTCGCCGTCTCGGGCTGCTCCGGGCTCGGCCGCACCGCGGTGGGCCCGGTGACGTACACGACGGAGCGCGAAGCGGTGCTGCAGGTGAACAGCCCGTCGGTGCGAGGCTGCCACCGGATCGCCCCGGCGGGAGCCCACGAGGTGGAGAACGGGACGCTGGTCGACGTCATCCTGTACCGCACACGGGACTGCACGGGCGGCAGTACGACGTACGTGCCGACCAGGTTCAGCGATGTGACGGCGCCGGGCAGCGGGCCGTGGCGCAGCTACAGCTTCGTCCACTGAGCGACCGGGAGAGGCCGCCGCGGAAGTCCCGCCCGGCCGCGGCCCCTCAGAGCACGGGGCGGGCCAGCAGCCAGGTGCCGTCGTCGGTGAGGGTGCGGTCCACCGTGAGTCCGGCCGTCGCCAGATGCCGTTCGATGTCCTCGTCGGACAGCTCCCGCGACAGGAACGTCTGCGTCCACCGCGCGTCGTCGAAGTGATACTCCGCGCGCACCGAGCGCACACCGTCGCCCACCGGATCCGCGGAGACGATCCGGATCAGGCCGCCGGACGGGTCGGTCCGCTCCCACGGCAGCTCCGAGCGGTGGGCCACGCCCTCGCGCTGGACGAGGACGATCCCGTCGTCCCGCACATGGTCGCGGCAGACGCGCAGCATCCCGTCGCGCACCCGGTGCTCGCCCGCGTGGACCAGGAACGAGCCGAGCAGCACCACGTCGAACCGCTCGCCGCCCAGGTCCAGCGACTCGATGGGGCTCCGCACCCTGCGCGCCCCGACGATCTCCTCCAGCATCTCCGGCGACTCGTCCACCGCCGTCACGCGGAATCCGCGCCGCACCAGCGGGTGCGTCACCCGTCCCGCTCCACAGCCCAGTTCGAGGATGCTCGCCCCGGCGGGGGACACGCCCGCGATCACGTCCGGCTCCTCACCGACGGACAGCCGGCGATACAGCTCCACCGCGCACCCGTCCGGCGTGATGGCTCCGGGACCGGTCCCCCCGTACCCCTCGCGTATCAGTGATTCGCTCATGGAGGACGAACGAGCCGTCGCCGGGGGAGGTTCCCCGGCCATCACGCCGGGTGAGCTCCGGGGCCCGCAGCGTAGCGACCCTCGCCGGGCCGCGTTCCTCTCCGTCCGGCGTGGGCCGCGTTCTGTTCCGTCCGCGACCGGACGGGTCCATGCTGGTGGAGTGAGGTGATCGCCATGCGTACCGGCAGTGAACCCGCGACCGCCCGCAGTCCGCTGCGGATGCGGCTCTGGCTGAGCCTGTGGGGCATGCTCTGGGCCCTCTTCGGCCTGGTGGCGTTCTCCCTGACCGGACGGCCGGGCTGGGCGGCGGCCTGCGCGGCGGTGCTGCTGCTCGCGATCCTGGACCTCTGCGTGATCACGTACCGCATGCGCCAGGGCCCGCGCTACCAGCCGGGCCGTGACGTCCCGCCGTACGAACCGGACCACGGCGACGGCCGTCCACGCCGACCGGGGACCGGCACGGACAGCGGCTGGAAGAACGGGGGGCGCGCGGGCCCTTCTTCCGGGCGCCGCTAGGCCGTGTCCGGTCGGCGCCGGCCCGGTCCGTCAGGCCCGCTCGTCGAACTTCGCGGCCCGGAGGTACTCCGGCTTCGGGTCGAGCGCCGCCGCCAGGCGGAAGTGCCGGGTCGCCTGTTCGGGGCGGCCGGCCCGCTCGAAGGTGCGGGCCAGGGCGAAGTGGGCGAACGCGTTGTCCGGCTCACGCTCCAGCACCAGCTCGAATTCCAGCTCGGCGGGGCGCAGTTGGGCGGCGGCGAAAAAGGCGCGGGCCCGGAGCAGCCGGGCGGCGGTGTTCTCCGGATGCGCGGCGATCACCGAGTCGAGGAGCTTGACGGCACCCCGGGGGTCCCGGGCGTCGAGCAGTTGCTCGGCCGCTCGGAAGTCGATGACATGGGTCTCCGGGTTCCTCTCGGGCACGGTCGCGTCCTTCCCTTCCCTCGCGGGTTCTCAACGTCCACCCCGGAGCCGGTATTCCGGTACCTCCGGCCGGGGCGTCCCCGCACGCGGACTCAGCGGGCGGCGGCCCTGCGGACCAACTGGTCCCAGACCGCGCGGACCTGCGGTTCCAGCGCCTCCAACGGCCCGTCGTTGTCCACGATCAGGTCGGCGACGGCCCGTCGCTGGTCGCGGGTGGCCTGGGCGGCCATCCTGGCACGGGCGTCGGACTCCGTCATCCCACGCAGCGCGACAAGCCGTTCGAGCTGGGTCCCGACGGAGGCGTCGACGACCACGACCAGGTCGTAGAGGGGGGCGAGCCCGTTCTCGGTGAGGAGGGGGACGTCGTGGACGACGACGGCGTCCTCGGGGGCCGCCCGTTCCCGTTCGGCCGCGCGGGCGCCGACCAAGGGGTGGACGATCGCGTTGAGGGCGGCGAGACGCTCCGCGTCGGCGAAGACGAGTGCGCCGAGCGCCGGGCGGTCCAGTTCGCCTTCGGCGGTCAGCACGCCCGGCCCGAACTCCTCGACGACGGCCGCGAGTCCGGGAGTCCCGGGCTCGACGACCTCACGGGCGATCCGGTCCGAGTCGATCAGGACGGCGCCGTACCTCACGAGCAGCCGCGACACTTCGCTCTTGCCGGCTCCGATGCCGCCGGTCAGGCCCACTTTCAGCATGGGCCGCAGCCTACGGGCCGGGCGGGGGCGCTCAGCCCTCCCCCTCCCGCTCGGCGAGGAAGCGCTCGAACTCGCGGCCGATCTCGTCGGCGGACGGCAGGTCGACCGGCTCGGCGACGAGGTTGCCGCGGGTCTCGGAGCCGGCGACGGCGTCGTACTGGTGCTCCAGGCCCTCGACGAGCGAGACCAGCTCCTCGTCGCCCTGGCCGATCTGCCGGTCGATCTCGGTCTGGGTGCGGTGCGCCTCGGTGCGCAGGGTGTGCGCGAGCGCGGGCAGCACGAGCCCCGTCGCCGCGGTGATCGCCTCCAGCGCGGTCAGCGCCGCGTCCGGGTAGGCGGACCTGGCGACATAGTGCGGGACGTGGGTGGCGACCCCGAGGACGTCATGGCCGGACTCCATCAGCCGGTACTCGATGAGCGCTTCGGCCGAACCGGGCACCTGGGCCTCGTCGAAGGGGCTGCGGTGGCCCGGCATCAGGTCGGTGCGGTTGCCGTGCGGGGTGATGCCGACGGGGCGGGTGTGCGGGACGCCCATCGGGATGCCGTGGAAGTTCACCGTGAGCCGGACGCCGAGGCGCTCGACGATCTGCTCGACGGCGGCGGCGAACCGCTCCCACTCCACGTCCGGCTCCGGGCCCGAAAGCAGCAGGAAGGGCGCTCCGGTGGCGTCCTGGACCACCCGCACCTCCAGGGTCGGGGCCTCGAAGGACGTCCAGCGGTCGCGCCGGAAGGTGAGCAGGGGGCGCCGTGCGCGGTAGTCGACGAGCCGGTCGTGGTCGAAGCGCGCCACGACCTGGTGCGGCAGCGTTTCGAGCAGGCCGTCGACGATCTGCTCGCCGGTCTCGCCCGCGTCGATGTAGCCGTCGAAGTGGTAGAGCATGACCAGGCCGGCCGACTCCTGCGCCAGCGCCATGTCGACGACGGCCAGGCCCTTCGGCTCCCATTCGTACAAACTCTGCGGATCAGGCACGGTTACCGCTCCTCCTCGTGTTCCTAGGCAAGAACACGAGGGGCGGCACGCGCATTCCCGCACCCTGGTCTTTCCCCGGCGCGAGCGGGTCACGGTACGTCAGTTGCCGGTCCGGCGACGACGCTTCACCGCTTCCCGCACCGCCCGCCGATCCTGGTCCAGACCTTGACGCCCTCCGCCGCCGTCCCTACCGTCACTGGACAACACGTTCAGACACACGTCTCATGTTCATGTACGGGAACATTTGTATCCCTGCGACGGGAAGGCACCCCCATGCGCACCCGCTCCCCCCTCACCGCCCTGCTCGCCGCCGCCCTGGCCGCCGGCTGTCTCACCCTGGCCGGCGCCGGGCCCGCGAACGCCGCGGTCATCGACGTCAGCACCGCCGCCCAGCTCAAGTCGGCGCTCACCACCGTCTCCCCGGGTGACACGATCCGGCTCGCCGACGGCACGTACACCGGGAACTTCAAGGCCACCCGGCCCGGCACCTCCGGGGCACGGATCACCCTCACCGGCTCCAGCAGGGCGGTCCTGACCGCCGGAGGCGGCTACGGGCTGCATCTGAACGGCGCCTCGCACTGGACCGTCCAGGGCGTCACGCTCAAGGGCGGTCAGAAGGGCATCATGGCCGACGCGGCGAACGGCGTCGTCATCGACTCGGTGACCGTGCACGACCTCGACATGGAAGGCGTCCACTTCCGCAAGTCCAGCAGGGACGGCGTTCTGAAGAACTCCCGGATCTACGACACCGGGCAGAACGGACGCGGCATGGGCGAGGGCGTGTACGTCGGTTCGGCCGGCGACCTCTCCGACCGCAGCGACAACGCGCAGATCCTGAACAACACCATCGGCCCCGGTGTCGGCGGCGAGTCCATCGACATCAAGGAGGGCACGACCGGCGCGAGGATCATCGGCAACACCTTCGACGGCGACGGGCTGACCGGCGCCAACTACGACGACTCCTGGGTCGACGTGAAGGGCAACAACGTCCTGGTCGAGGGCAACAAGGGCTCGCGCACCACCAACAACGGCTACGAGACCCACACCCAGCAGAGCGGCTGGGGCTGCGGCACCGTCTTCCGCGGCAACACCTCGAACCTCTCCGGCGCCACCGGCGACAAGCAACTCGCCATCAACGTCACCAACAACAGCTCCAGTTGCCGCACCACCGTCCACGCGAGCAACACGGTCACCGGCGGCAGGGGGCTGACCAACATCGCCGTCACCCCGTAACCGAGAACGCCTGGACACGCGAGTGAGGCCCGCCCCCCGAAGGGGACGGGCCTCACTTACCGCTTTTCCGCTACCGCAGCCGATCAGCCGCCGGGGTCAGAGCGTCAGCTCTGGCCGCCCGCGAGCTTCTCGCGCAGCGCGGCAAGGGCCTCGTCCGACGCCAGGGCGCCGGAGTTGTCCGCCGACTCCGAGGAGTAGGAGCCGCCGCCGCCACCGCCACCGCTGCCACCGGAGGCGGCCGGAGCAGCGCCGGCCGGGGCAGCAGCGCCCTCGGCCGCAGCAGCCTCGTCGGCCTCGCGGGACTTGATGACCTGGGCCTGGTGCTGCTCGAAGCGCGTCTGCGCCTCGGCGTACTGGGTCTCCCAGACCTCGCGCTGCGCCTCGAAGCCCTCGAGCCAGTCGTTGGTCTCGGGGTCGAAGCCCTCGGGGTAGATGTAGTTGCCCTGGTCGTCGTACGACGCGGCCATGCCGTACAGCGTCGGGTCGAACTCGACCGAGGCCGGGTCGCCACCGAAGGACTCGTTGGCCTGCTTCAGCGAGAGGCTGATGCGACGACGCTCGAGGTCGATGTCGATGACCTTGACGAAGATCTCGTCGTTGACCTGGACGACCTGCTCCGGGATCTCCACGTGGCGCTCGGCCAGCTCGGAGATGTGGACCAGACCCTCGATGCCCTCGTCGACGCGGACGAACGCGCCGAAGGGAACGAGCTTGGTGACCTTACCCGGGACGACCTGACCGATCTGGTGCGTCCGGGCGAACTGCTGCCACGGGTCTTCCTGCGTCGCCTTGAGCGACAGGGAGACGCGCTCGCGGTCCATGTCGACGTCGAGAACCTCGACGGTGACTTCCTGGCCGACCTCGACAACCTCGGAGGGGTGGTCGATGTGCTTCCAGGACAGCTCGGAGACGTGCACGAGACCGTCGACGCCACCCAGGTCCACGAAGGCACCGAAGTTGACGATCGAGGAGACGACGCCGGAGCGGACCTGACCCTTCTGCAGGGTCGTGAGGAACGTCTGGCGAACCTCGGACTGGGTCTGCTCGAGCCAGGCACGGCGGGACAGGACCACGTTGTTGCGGTTCTTGTCCAGCTCGATGATCTTGGCCTCGAGCTCCTTGCCCACGTAGGGCTGGAGGTCGCGGACGCGACGCATCTCGACGAGCGACGCCGGCAGGAAGCCACGGAGGCCGATGTCGAGGATGAGACCACCCTTGACCACCTCGATGACGGTACCGGTGACGATGCCGTCCTCTTCCTTGATCTTCTCGATGGTGCCCCAAGCACGCTCGTACTGAGCGCGCTTCTTCGAGAGAATCAGGCGGCCTTCCTTGTCCTCCTTCTGGAGAACCAGGGCCTCGATCTCGTCGCCGACCTTGACGACCTCGTTCGGGTCGACGTCGTGCTTGATCGAGAGCTCGCGGCTCGGGATGACACCTTCGGTCTTGTAACCGATGTCGAGGAGAACTTCGTCCCGGTCAACCTTGACGATGACTCCGTCAACGATGTCGCCGTCGTTGAAGTACTTGATCGTCTCGTCGATCGCCGCGAGGAACGCGTCCGCGTCGCCGATGTCGTTGACCGCAACCTGCGGAGTGGTGGCGGTGGTCTCGGTGCTGCTCGTCATGTGGGAAAGGGCTCCGGTACGGACAGAGAGTCGTAGGTACTGCTACGCCGAAAGCCCGTATCGCCTCTGCAGAAGCCGGACAGCCTGGAAGGCGCGCAATCCGTTTCCGGAGAGACGCCTCGACAACCGAGGGGACATGCAACAGACGCGAGCGCGGCCTGCTAGGTCTGAGGCGCGCAGGCTCGCAGCGCAACTTGTAGCATACGGGGGCAGCCGGACAGGGTCAATGCGCGAAGGCGCACACCCGGGGCACATCGCCCCCAATCCGGCACAACTCGTGTTCCCCGAGGCCACGTCGGCCCGAGAACGCTACGGCACGGCGCCGCGGACGCGCGTCCGCACCCCGGGGTGCGCCCCCTGGTACGTACCGCGCGCGGCGGGTGAAGGCAAACTACAACGACGGGCACGATGAGCCAAGAGATCCACGGGACCTACTCCGCAGAACCCGCAGAGCGCCCGGAGCCGGAAGCCACCCGCCGTGCGGCGGACGAGACGGAGAGCAGCCGGGCCAGCCGCGGCTGGTGGGACCGGAACGCCGACGCGTACCAGAGCGACCACGGCGGCTTCCTCGGGGACGACCGTTTCGTCTGGGGTCCGGAGGGGCTGGACGAGGCGGACGCCGCCCTGCTGGGGCCCGCCGCCTCCCTCAAGGGCCTCGACGTCCTGGAGATCGGCGCCGGGGCCGCCCAGTGTTCGCGCTGGCTGGCCGGGCGGGGCGCCCGCCCGGTCGCGCTCGACGTCTCCCACCGCCAGCTCCAGCACGCCCTGCGGATCGGCGGGGACGTCCCCCTGGTCGAGGCCGACGCGGGCCGGCTCCCGTTCCGGGACGGTTCCTTCGACCTGGCCTGCTCCGCCTACGGGGCGGTGCCCTTCGTCGCCGACCCCGTGCGGGTCTTCCGCGAGGTCCACCGGGTGCTCCGGCCCGGCGGGCGCTGGGTGTTCTCCGTGACGCACCCGATCCGCTGGGCCTTCCCGGACGAGCCCGGGCCCGAGGGACTGTCCGTCGCCGCCTCCTACTTCGACCGCGTCCCCTATGTGGAGCAGGACGAGGACGGCGACGCCGTCTATGTGGAACACCACCGCACGCTCGGCGACCGGGTCCGGGACCTGGTGGCGGGCGGCTTCCGGCTGGTCGACCTGGTCGAACCGGAATGGCCCGCCTGGAACAACCAGGAGTGGGGCGGCTGGTCCCCGCTGCGCGGCAACCTGATCCCGGGGACGGCGATCTTCGTCTGCGAGCGGGGCTGAGCCGCTGACCGGCCGGGGTGCGCGGAACCCCTGGGGACGCTCCCGTACGACACTGGGGGCGTGATCCGCACCGAAGCCCTGGACCGACTGCCCGTCCGCACCGCCGTGCCCGCCCTGCGGCGCGCGCTCGACGACCGGGGCGTCGCCGTCCTGTGCGCCCCGCCCGGCACCGGCAAGACGACGCTCGTCCCGCTGGTGCTGGCCGGGCTGACCGGTGAGGGCCCGGTGCGCCGGGTCGTGGTCGCCGAGCCGCGCCGGATCGCCGCGCGGGCCGCGGCGCGGCGGATGGCCTGGCTGCTGGGCGAGCGGCCGGGCGAGCGGGTCGGCTTCACGGTGCGCGGCGAGCGCGTGGTGGGGCGGGACACGGTGGTGGAGGTCGTGACCACCGGGGTGCTGCTCCAACGCCTCCAGCGGGACCAGGAGCTGGCCGGGGTGGACGTGGTGATCATCGACGAGTGCCACGAGCGGCACCTCGACGCCGACACGGTCGCCGCGTTCCTCCTCGACGTACGGGAGGCGATCCGGCCCGATCTGCGGCTGATCGCGGCGTCCGCGACGACGGACGCGGAGGGCTGGGCGCGGCTGCTCGGCGACGCCCCGGTGATCGAGGCGGAGGGCGTCTCGCATCCGGTGGAGGTCCTCTGGGCGCCGCCCGCCCGTCCGGTGAAGCCGCCGCACGGGATGAGGGTGGACCCCGCCCTGCTGACGCATGTGGCGGCGACCGTGCGGCGGGCGCTCGGTGAGCGCGAGGGGGACGTGCTCTGCTTCCTGCCCGGCGTCGGGGAGATCGGGCGGGTGGCCGGGCAGCTCGCGGGGGTGGACGCGGAGGTGCTCCAGGTGCACGGGCGGGCTCCGGCCGCCGTACAGGACGCGGTGCTCGCCGGGTCCTCTGGGGGGCGGCGGGTGGTCCTGGCGACCTCGGTGGCGGAGTCGTCGCTGACGGTGCCGGGCGTGCGGGTCGTCGTCGACTCGGGTCTCGCCCGGGAACCCCGTACCGACCATGCCCGGGGGCTGAGCGCCCTGACGACCGTACGGGCC
>NZ_JAAXYC010000118.1 GCF_018619185.1 Streptomyces sp. McG3
CCTCGACACCATGCCCCTCACCCCCAACGGCAAAATCGACCGCACCGCACTCCCCACACCGGACCTCACCTGCCAGCGCACCCCCCACCGTGCCCCCCGCACACTGGAGGAGAGGCTCCTCGCCGAACTGTTCGCCGAGGTCTTGGGCGTCGAGGAAGTAGGCCTGGACGACGACTTCTTCACCCTCGGCGGCCACTCCCTCCTCGCCACCCAGCTCATCGCCCGCATCCGCTCCGACTTCGGTGTCCAGCTCCCGCTGCGCACCCTCTTCGAAACCCCCGTACTAGAACCCCTGACCGCCGAGGTCACCGCCCTCATCGCCGAGGGCGCCCACGACGGTGGCCACACCGCGGGTGTCGAGACGCTCCTCGCGGAGATCGAGCACCTCTCCGACGCGGAGGTCGAGGCCCTGCTCTCCGGCTCCGCCCCCGAGGGGACCGCCGGACCCGTTCCGGTTCCGTCGGCGCCCACCGCCGACGCCCACCGCCCGACCCACGCCGCCACCCGACTCTGAGGAGTACCCATGACGACGATGACCTGGTCTCCTCGACGGACGGCCGACACCACCACGCACCGGGCGGCGGCCACCACCGCCTGGTTTCCCCCGGAGCTGTCCCCCGCGGACCCGTTCCGCCGGCGCCTCTACTGTCTGCCGCACGCCGGAGGCAGCTCCTCCGCCTACCGGGCCTGGGCCGGGCGGCTCGGCGCCGGCATCGAGGTCGTCCCCGTCCAACTGCCGGGCCGCGGAACCCGGTTCGCCGAGCGGCTCGCCACCACCGCCGAAGAGATCGCGGACGGCCTCTCCGCCGCCATCGCCGAACGCGACGACCGGGAGTGGAGCCTGTTCGGCCACAGCATGGGCGCCCTCCTCGCCTACGAAGTGGCGCACCGCATGTCCGCCTCCGGCCGTCCGCCCGCCCACCTCGTCGTCTCCGGGATGACCGCGCCGCCCCTGGCGGCCCGCCGGGAACGACGTCCGGTTTCGGAGCTCTCGGACTCCGAACTGACGCGGCGGATCGGGGAGCTCGGCGCCACGCCCGACGACGTGCTGAAGTCGACGGAGATGATGGAACTGCTGCTGCCCGTCTTGCGGGCCGACTACCAGGTCTGCGACAGCTACCGGTTCACCTCGCGGCCGCCGCTGCGGGTCCCGGTCACCGTCCTCGGCGGTGCCGCCGACCCCGGAGCTCCGGTCACCGGCCTTGCGGCATGGCGGGACCTGACGTCCGCCGGGTACGAGATGCGTCTCTTCCCCGGCGGGCACTTCTACCTGAACAACCGCCTCGACGAGGTGCTACGGGTCGTCCGGGCCGCGTGCGGGGGCGGCGGCCGGCCTCTCGGAGGCCGGCCGCCCCACGCCTAGGGCCTCTCGCCCCAGGGCTGTCCGGCGGACCTGGTCATGGTCCGCCGGACACACCCGGGTGTCCGGGCCGGGGGCGGCAGGTGCGGGCGAGGGCCCGGCGTGCCCGGGCCCCGTCAGGAGGCCTCGACCGGGATCTCCTTTTCCCCGTTGAGTTCCTCCTTGGCGAGCAGATAGCCCAGATGGAGGCGGCTCCTCGCGCCCACGCTCTCCCGGATCCGCGCCAGGTGGCTGTGGTAGGTGCGCTCACTGATGCCGATCCGCCGGGCGATCACCGAGTCGGTCAGACCCTCGATGAGCAGGCGCCTGATCATGTTGTGGATGTCCGGCATGATCTCGGCGGAGGCGTTCGCCGTGCAGGTGGGCGCGAAGGGTATGGCCCGCTGCCAGTTCCGGTCGAACACGTCCGTCAGGAACCGGACCAGCGGCTCGTCGTGGATGACCGCGGCCGAGGTGCGGTCATCACCCGTCGGCAGGATGGCCACCGTGCGGTCGATGACGAAGAGCCGCTCGAAGAACTCGTCCATCGTGCGGACCTCACCCCCCTCCTCCGTCACCGACAGGACGTAGGCCTTCGTGGGTGCGTCGAAGCGCGCCGGGTGCTGGTACAGCGTCCGCATGCGCACCCCGCGGCGCAGATGTTCGAGCGTGTACGGCAGGACGTCCCGGAGAATCTCCGCCGGGCGCCCGCCCCCCGGCTGGGCGGTGAGGATCTCCTCCGTGGCCTCGCCGCTGACCCGGCCCACGTAGTCGCGGATCGCCTCCATGCCGTGGACGTACTCGACGGCGGGCGTCGCCCGTTCGGGCTGGGCCTGGGCCATGAAGAGGCCGAGTGCCGGCGCGAGCCGGTGCTCGACCTCCGTCGCCTGCAGTTCCAGCTGCCAGGCCCTGGTGCGCCACTGGGCCGCCAGCCGGGCCTCGACCAGCCTCGGGTCGACCGGCTGCAGGTACCTCTCGTCGGGTGACGGTTCCAGCAGCCCGACCTTGAGGAGGGTGTCGACCCCCGGCAGATCGGTGTCCCGGGCGATACACCCTTCCCTCAACGCCGCTTCGTACGCGGGCAGTGCCTCCGACGACAGTTCTGTCAGGTTTTCCAGGTTATCTATCCCCATATGTCCCCTCAGGTCTCTGTGATGCAAGAACCTGCCCCCCCGGCTCCCTGGAGATCCTAGTTGGCCAAAACCTAGCCTCCAGGGGACCGGAGCAACACCCGGTCGGACTCGCCAAGAGCTTCAGGGGGAAGACAGCCATGATCGAGATTTCTGCGGTAGTCACCGGTACCGGGCACGGCGGCAAGGGGGCAGCGCGTCGGGGGCGTCGGGCCATGGCCTGCGCGGTGCTGGGGGCCGGATTCCTGCTCGCGAACATCAACGTGGTGGGCGACCTCGCGCCGGATGCTCCTGCCGCACGTTCCGTCGTCGGCGGTCTCGACTCAACTTCCTTTGACACCAACCCTGTTGCCACCGACCTTGGCTGGAATGCGGCTGGTTTCAGCACGGTCGCGACCGACCTGGGCTGGAACGCGCCGAAGCCGAAGGGCCCGAAGGGCGACCTGGGCTGGAACAGCCACAAGCCGGGCGAATCGAAGCACCACCCCCACGGGGACTCCTCCCGTCCGGCGCACGGCACCGAGACCGGCTCCGCGCACGGGATGCCCGGTGGTGTCGCATGACGGCACACCTCGTCGGAGTGCGGACGGAGCGTTCGGGTGCGACGGCCGCGCGCCCCCACCCGGACGCCGGGCCGACGCGCTTCGGCGGCACCCTCCAGACCGCCCGAAGACGGGCAGGCCTCACCCAGGAACAGCTCGCCGCGGCCTCCGGCGTCAGCATCAGAGCCATCCGGGACCTGGAACTGGGCCGCGCCCAGCGCCCCCGCAAGGAGACGATCAGGCTCCTCGCCGACGCCCTCGGCCTCACCGGCTCCCACCGGGTCCTGCTCGACGGGGCCTGCGGACACTCCTCCGCCGACACCACCCTGCGCCAGATGTACGCGGAGCGGAACGCCTCCGTACCGGCGGCGATGGGCCCGCTGATCGGCCGGGAACGAGAGCTCGAAGTGCTGGCCCGTGCCCTCCTCGGCGGCCAGGACCGCATGCTGTCCCTGGTCGGGCTGCCGGGCGTGGGCAAGAGCCGGCTCGCTCTCGCGGTGGCCCACCGCTACGAGGCCGAACGTGAGGCCCGCGTCGTCTGGCTCCCGGCCCGCCACGGCGGCGACGCCACGCCGGCCGGCCCGGACCCGGGAGAGGACAGCGCGCAGTCGCTGCTCACCTCCTGGATGCTGGACCGGCTCTCGGGCCCCGGCCCGCTGGACGAGCTGGCCAGGCTGATCGGCCAGCGCCGCACCCTGCTGGTGGTCGACGGGTACGAGCACGACCCCGGCGACACCGTCGGCACGGTCGATCACAGCCGCCTCGTGCGACTGCTCGCGGCCTGCGACCGTCTCCAGGTGCTCGTCACCACACGGGCCCCGCTGCCGGTCCTGGGGGCCCGTGTCGTGCCGATCGGGCCGCTGCCGCTGCTACCGCCGTTCGGGGAACCCGGCTCGGCCCCGGCAGCTGTGCGGCTCATGGCGTCCCACGTCGGCTACGCCCGTCCGGCGCTGCAGCAGACCGCAGCCGTCACGGAGGCGGTGACCGGACTCTGCGGACACCTGGACGGGATTCCCCTCGCCCTCAACCTGGCGGCGGGCTGGCTGCCCATGTACTCACCCGACCAGCTGTTCTCCGCGGCCCGGGACAACCCGCTGCACCTGGTGGAACCCGTATTCGACGGCGAGTTCGGCGGGCACCCCGACCTGGCGGCACTGATCCGCGGCGCCGTCACGGCGCTGCGGCCCGCGCAGTCGAGGGCCCTCGCCGCCCTCGCCCTCATGGACGGGCCCTGCCCGACCGAGGAGGTGCGGCGCCGGCTCGGCGGGCCTCCCCAGGAGACCCTGCGCGCCGTGCACGGACTGCTGCTGCGCGGCCTGATCCGGGAGGAACGCGTTCCGGGGGGTACCACCGTCTCCGTGCTCAACCTGGTCCGTCACACGCTCCACGCGGACAGCGAAAGCACCGCCCTGCCGGTCGTCGCCCGGCTCTGACCCTCCCGCGGGCTGCCGGCCGGAGGGTCGGAGCGGCAGCCCGCGAGTGAGTTCAGGACTCAGTGGCCATCGGCGGGGGCGACACCGATCGGGCAGGAGACGCCCGTCCCGCCGATGCCGCAGTAGCCGCCGGGGTTCTTGTCCAGGTACTGCTGGTGGTACGCCTCCGCCGGCCAGAACGGGCGGCCATCGGCCGGCAGGATCTCCGTGGTGATCTCCTTGTGGCCCGACGCCGTCAGGACCTTCTGGTACGCCGCGCGGGAGGCGTCGACGGCCGCTGCCTGGGCGGGGGAGTGGGTGTAGACCGCGGAGCGGTACTGGGTGCCCACGTCGTTGCCCTGGCGGAAGCCCTGGGTCGGGTTGTGCGACTCCCAGAACAGCTTCAGCAGCTCCTCGTAACGGACGACGGCCGGGTCGAAGACGACGCGTACCGCCTCCGTGTGCCCGGTCAGACCCGAGCAGGCCTCCTCGTACGAGGGGTTCTCCGTGTAGCCGCCCTGGTAGCCGACGAGCGTGGTCCAGACGCCCTCGGTCTGCCAGAACTTCCGCTCCGCACCCCAGAAACAGCCCAGCGCGAAGTCCGCCACCTCCAGGCCTTCCGGATACGGGCCCACCAGCGGGTTGCCGAGGACCGTGTGGCGGGAGCGGCCGCCGGGATTCCGGGCGGTGGCCGTTCACCCGGCGGCGGCCGCATCCCCGGCGACGTCCGCCAGCGCCCGTGCGAAACCACGGGTCCGGGCCGTCTCGTGGTTCCGGTGCCACACCAGCGCCAGGGAGGACTCGGGGAGGCCGGTCACCGGGACGAAGGCCACCGCGTGGCTGCCGTAGTAGTCCGCCGTCGGGTCGCACAGCAGCATCCCGCCCCGGTCCGCCCGCACCAGGGCCAGCCCCTCCTGCAGGCTGCTCACCGCGGGCCCGGCCGGAATCGCGCGGCCGCCCGGTGTGACGACCGGGGCCTGGGCCAGCCGCCAGTACTCCGGGGCCGCCCCCCGGACGCCGATGAGGGGGCAGCCCGCCAGGTCCTCGGCGTCGATGCCGGGGCGGCGCGCGTACGGGTGCCGGTCGGAGACCGCGAGGGTCAGCGGCCGGGCGGAGAAGACCGGGCCGAGCACCAGCGCGTCGTCCAGGACCGGCATCAGCACCACCGCCGCGTCCACCTCCCCGCGGTGCACCGCGCCGAACGGGTCGGAGAGCGGGATCTCCACGATCTCGGCGGTGCGGTCGCGATGCCCGTCCCGGAAGGCCGTGACCGCCCGCAGGAACAGGTCGTTCGCCGTGCCCTGGAAGCCGACCCGGAACACGCCCCCCAGGCCCCGCGCCGCCTCCCGCACCTCGTCGATCGTCGCGACGATCGTGTCGAAGGCGGGCCGCAGCCCCCCGTGGAGCTGCTCGCCGAGCGGGGTGAGCCGGACCCGGCGGCTCGTGCGGTCGACCAGCCGGCCGCCGATCCTGCTCTCCAGGGCCCGCAGCAGCTGGCTGATCCGGCTCTGCGAGAGGTACAGGCGCTCTCCGGCCCGGCCGAAGTGCAGCTCCTCGGCCAGGGCGAGGAACGCCTCCAGCTCCCGGATCTCCGGGTTGCTCATCTGTCGCCCGCCTCCCTGGTCCGGATCCGGTCCGGACCCTGGTCCTGATCAGGTCCGGACCGATGAGTCCAGCTCATAGAAGGATGAGAGTTCGGCCGTTGTTCCCGGCCCCCGCCCCCGATTGGCTGGGGACATGACGCAGGTTCAGGAACCATCAGGAGCCCGGGCCGCCCGCCCGTCGCCCTCCCGCAACGGCTGGCCGGGCGTGGCGGCCCTCACGCTCGGCACGTTCACCGTGGTCACGTCCGAGATGCTGCCCGTCGGACTGCTCACGCCGATGGGCCGCTCGCTCGGCGTCCCGGAGGGAGTGGCCGGTCTGACGCTGACCATCACCGGCCTCGTCGCGGCGCTCTCGGCCCCGGCCCTCGTCCCGCTGCTCGGCCGCGCCGACCGGCGTACGGCCCTGTGCGCGCTGGTCGCGGTGCTGGTCGTCGGCAACCTGGGTGCGGCCTGGGCGCCGGACTTCGGGACCATGGTCGTCGCCCGCGTGCTGGTCGGCATCGGCATGGGCGGCGTCTGGGCCGTCGCGGCGGGGCTCGCGGTGCGCCTGGTCCCGGCGAAGTCCGCCGGTGCCGCCACCACCCTGGTCTTCAGCGGCGTCGCCGTCGCGTCCGTCCTGGGCGTCCCCGCCGGAACGTACCTCGGTGCCCTCGCGGGCTGGCGCGCCGCGTTCCTGGCGGCCGCCGGGCTCGGTCTGGTGGTGCTGGTCGCGGCGGCGCTGCTGCTGCCCCGGCTGCCCGCCGAGCGCACCGTTCCGCTCGGTGGTGTGCTGCGGCTGACCCGCGACCCCCGGCTGCGCACCGGCCTCCTCGTCGTCGGCTTCCTCGTCACCGGCCACTTCGCCGCGTACACCTACATCAGGCCGGTCCTGGAGGACGTCACCGGCGTGGGCGCGGGCACGATCGGCGCCCTGCTCCTGGTGTACGGAATCGCCGGCGTCGCCGGGAACTTCCTCGCCGGGGCCGGAGCCGCCCGCTCGCCGCGCACGACGCTGCTGGTGATCGGTACGGTCCTGGCGCTCACCGTGGCCGCCCTGCCGTGGCTCGGCGGCTCCCCGGCCCTCGCGGCCGTACTGATGGCCCTCTGGGGCCTCGGCTACGGCGGCGTCTCGGTGGCCACCCAGACCTGGGTGCTGCTCGCGGCCCCCGACGCACGCGAGGCCGCCTCCTCGCTGTTCGTCGGGGTGTTCAACGGCGCCATCGCGCTCGGGGCGCTGGCCGGCGGGCTGGTCGCGGACGGCATCGGCGTCACGGCGGTCATGGCGACGGGCGCGGCGCTCGTCGCCGGTGCGCTGGTGACCACGGCGGCCGGCCGGGCCCCCGGCCCCGCACCCGCCGGGCCGTGATCCCGCACGGAAGCGGTCAGTGCGGCAGCGTCGCCGGGCTGCCGCCGTTCGCCTCGTAGCCGGCGACCGCCAGCGCCCGGTAGACCGTGTACTGCGCGGCCGGGTCCGCGTCCGCCGTCCACGGCAGCGCGCCCACGTGGCCGTCGATCCGGATCAGCTGGTGCATCGCCTCCGACCAGCGCTCCATGTGGACCAGGAACAGCACCAGCAGATGGCGGACATGGGCCAGCATCGGATCGTCCGACCGCGCCGCGTGCACCGCGAACATCGCGCCCTCGACCGCCTTGGTGACCACCTGGCCCCGGTAGAAGCCCTGGACGAGGTTGACCTCCGGCAGGTGCTCGTACACCGCGAACAGCGGCAGCGCGGCGAGCAGCGAACCCTGCGGGGCGCGGGCGGCGGCGGCCGTGGCGAAGGTTTCGGCGTCCTTGCGCGAGCCGTGCCACCGCTCGGAGTGGAAGTGCAGCGCCGCGATGTGCGCGCCCATGTGCGCCGGAGCCCGGTCGATGATCTTCGCCCAGAGCTGGTCGAACTGCTCGGGGGTGTAGCCGAGCCCCCGGGCCACCGCCAGCTCCACGATGTACGGGACGGGGTCGCCCGGCGCGAGGAGGGCCGCCTCGCCGCAGACCGTACGGGCCTCCTCCAGGATGATCCGGAAGTCGTCGCTCCCCGCCGCCGAGGACCGCCACGCCTGCTGCACCAGGAACTCCGCGTGCACCGCCGCACCGCCCGCGTCCTTCGGGGACTCCGCGCGCCAGTTCCGCAGCCACGCGCCGCCCTCCCCGGGCCGCCGAGCCAGCTCCAGCGAGGCCGCGCCCGCGAAGGCCTGGATCCGCTGCCAGCGCACCTCGCCCTCCTTCGGCGTCCCGGCGAGCAACTGGGCGGCCGCCCGCCAGTCCTGGGTGCCCTGGACGACGTCGAGCACGTCCAGGAGGTCCTGGTCGGGGCCGGGCATCCGGACGTCCAGCTCCTCCTGACGGGCGAAGCCGTACGTGTCCGGGTCGGCGGCGTCCGGCGAACCGGGGGCGACCTGGCGGATACCGCCCCGGCGGCGCATGACCCAGGGGCCGACGACCGCCGCGAACAAGCACATCGCGAGCAGGAACAACAGAATCTCCATGACCCCATTGTCCCCGGAGCGGCGAGTGGCCGGTAAGGGCCCTCCGCACGAACTACGCTCGGGGCCCATGAGCGACCAGCACAGCTTCGAAACCCTCGCCATCCACGCGGGGAACACCGCCGACCCCCTCACCGGCGCGGTGGTTCCGCCGATCTACCAGGTCTCCACGTACAAGCAGGACGGCGTGGGCGGACTGCGCGGCGGCTACGAGTACAGCCGCAGCGCCAACCCGACCCGCACCGCCCTGGAGGAGAACCTCGCGGCCCTCGAAGGCGGCCGCCGCGGCCTCGCCTTCGCCTCCGGCCTCGCCGCCGAGGACTGCCTCCTGCGCACGCTGCTGACCCCCGGCGACCACGTGGTCATCCCGAACGACGCCTACGGCGGCACGTTCCGGCTGTTCGCGAAGGTCGCCTCGCGGTGGGGCGTGGAGTTCTCGGTGGCCGACACCTCGGACGTGGCCGCCGTACGGGACGCGCTCACCCCGCGCACCAAGGCGATCTGGGTGGAGACCCCGTCCAACCCGCTGCTCGGCATCACCGACATCGCCGCCGTGGCGCAGGTCGCCCGGCAGGCCGGAGCCCGCCTCGTCGTCGACAACACCTTCGCCTCGCCCTACCTCCAGCAGCCCCTCGCGCTCGGCGCCGACGTCGTCGTGCACTCCACCACCAAGTACATGGGCGGCCACTCCGACGTCGTCGGCGGCGCGCTCGTCGTCAGCGACCCGGAACTCGCCGAGGAACTGGCGTACCACCAAAACGCCATGGGCGCGGTCGCCGGACCCTTCGACGCCTGGCTCGTGCTGCGCGGCATCAAGACCCTCGCCGTCCGCATGGACCGGCACACCGAGAACGCCACCAAGGTCGCCGACCTGCTGACCCGGCACCCCAAGGTCTCCCAGGTCCTCTACCCGGGCCTGCCCGAGCACCCCGGCCACGAGGTCGCCGCCAAGCAGATGAAGGCGTTCGGCGGCATGGTGTCCTTCCGCGTCGCGGGCGGCGAGGAGGCGGCGGTCGAGGTCTGCAACCGCGCGAAGCTCTTCACGCTCGGCGAGTCCCTCGGCGGGGTGGAGTCCCTCCTGGAGCACCCGGGCCGGATGACGCACGCCTCCGCCGCCGGCTCCCCGCTGGAGGTCCCGGCCGACCTGGTGCGGCTCTCCGTCGGCATCGAGAACGGCGACGACCTGATCGCCGACCTCACCCAGGCGCTCGGCTGACCTGCCGGAAACGATGAGGGGCGCCCACCGGAACCGGCGGGCGCCCCTCATGTGTCAGACGCCCACCTTCTCGTCCTCCAGCATGCCCCTGACCTGCTCCCGCAGTGCGGGACCGTCCTCGTGCCCATGGACCGACGCGGCGTGCTCGCTCGCGGCCCGGACGACCTCGTCCTCCTCACCGGAGATGGCGAGGGTGCAGTTCGTCTCGCTCGGATAGTTGCGGCAGTCCGCTACCTTCCTGGTCATCACGGCCTCCTCGGCTCGCTCGACCCTTCCAGCGTAGGCGCGTCGCCCCCGCACCCCCAACGGCTCACCAGCCCTCCAACGGGGGAGTGATCTGCGCGGGCTCGGTCTCCCACGGCTGCTCGACCCCGGCCCAGACGAGGAACGCCGCGAACGCCACGGCCAGCAGCCAGACCGCCGTCCGCCCCACCGCCCGGCGCAGCCGCAGCCGGCGCCCGCCGCGCAGCACCGCCCGCGCGGCCAGGTCCGGCGGCAGGGCCGGATGCGGGCCGTCCAGCATCCGGCGGACCTGCTCCTCGCGCGGGTCCCGGCGGTCGGCGCTCACGGTGCCGCCCGGGAGCCCGGGGCCGGCCGCGGCCCGGCCGCACCGTGCGAGGGCGCGCGCCCCTCACCGGCGGCACGGCGCGACGCGCGCAGCGTCGCCACCGCCCGGGCGCACACCGCCCGGATCCGGTCGCCCGGCAGCCCGAGCAGCGCCGCCGTCTGCTCCTCGCCGACCTCCTCGTACACCCGCAGGACGAGAACGAGCCGTTCGACGGGGGTCAGCCGGTCCAGCGGACCGCCGCGCGGCCGCTGGTGGCGCCGGGCCTCCCGGGCGAACCGGAGCGCCAGCTCCCGGCGGGCCAGATCGTAGGGGTCACCGCCGTGCGGCCCGTCCCAGTCGGCGTACGTACGGGCGAGCGCCGCGTGCAGCAGCCGCTCGGCCCGCGCGTACGCGCCCGGCGGGTGCGACGGTTCGCCGGTGAGCAGCGTCGCCGTGTGCAGCAGACGACCGCCCGCGCCCGCCACGAAGGCCTCGAACTCCAGGGCGCGGAGCCGGTCCCGGTGGGTCGCCCGCTCTGCCATGGACCACATACGAGCCCCGGCGCACCGCCCCGGTCAAGAGCCCGGACGCGGCGCTCTTCCCGTCAGTCGGACTGCGGCGGCTGGTGCGCGGCCTGCCGGGCGGCCAACGACCCGTTGAAACGGGTGAGCAGGGCGCAGAACGTGTCCCGCTCCTCCTGCGACCAGCCGTCCGTCACCTGGGACATCAGCTCGCGCCGCGAGGCCCGGACCTCTTCCAGCCGGGCCTGACCGCGCGGCGAGAGCTGGAGCACCACGGCCCGGCCGTCCTCCGGATGCGACGTGCGCTTCACCAGACCGGTGTCGACGAGCGGCGCGACCTGCCGCGTCACCGTCGAGGAGTCGATGCCCATCCCGGCCGCCAGCGCCTTGACGCCCATCGGACCTTCCCGGTCCAGCCGGTTCAGCAGCAGGTACGCCGCCCGGTCCATCGAGTTGCGGACCTGGCCGACACCGCCGAGGCGGGTCTGCTCGGCACGGCGGGCGAAGACCGCCACCTGGTGCTGGAGGGAGTCCAGCAGGCGGTCGGGGCCCGGGTGTTCGGGGGCGGCGCCCCCGGAAGGAGACGCAGCAGTCGTCATGTCCTGAGGGGGCATGGCCGGGGGCTCTCTTCGTGCGGTGTCGGATGGGTGGGGGACAGAGTACGCGGCCCCGGGGCAACGCGTACCAGTGCCGCACAAACCTGCGGACACCACCGCAGGCCGCCATGAGACAAGTCTGCCGCGCCCGGTCGGAGCTGCCAGACTTGCGGGCATGAGCTTCCGCGCGACCGCCCGCCACCCGGCCCTGATCCTCGACGACGTCCGGGGCGCGCAGAAGATGCTGTCCGGGGTCGCGCGGGTGACCGCCCTGGAGGGCAGCCGCCATCTGACCGAGCTGGTCGGCTCCCCGGTGCACCTCAAGTGCGAGAACCTCCAGCGCACCGGCTCCTTCAAACTGCGCGGCGCCTACGTCCGGATCTCCGGCCTCACCCCGGTGGAACGGGCCGCCGGGGTGGTCGCCGCCAGCGCCGGGAACCACGCCCAGGGCGTCGCCCTCGCCTCGTCCCTCCTCGGCGTACGCTCCACGGTCTTCATGCCCGTCGGGGCGCCCCTGCCCAAGGTCGCCGCGACCCGCGAGTACGGGGCCGAGGTGCGGCTGCACGGCCAGGTCGTCGACGAGACCCTCGCCGCCGCCCAGCGGTACGCGGAGGAGACCGGCGCGGTCTTCATCCACCCCTTCGACCACCCCGACATCATCGCGGGCCAGGGCACCGTCGGGCTGGAGATCCTGGAGCAGTGCCCCGAGGTCCGCACGATCGTCCTCGGCATCGGCGGCGGCGGGTTCGCCGCGGGCGTCGCCGTCGCGGTGAAGGCCCTGCGCCCCGACGTCCGGGTCGTCGGCGTCCAGGCCGAGGGGGCCGCCTGCTACCCGCCCTCCCTGGCCGCCGGGCACCCCGTCTCGCTCGACTCCCCGGCCACGATGGCCGACGGCATCAAGGTGGGCCGGCCCGGCGACGTACCGTTCGCTCTCGTCGAGGAGCTGGTCGACGAGGTCCGCACGGTCACCGAGGACGAGCTGTCCAGTGCGCTGCTGCTCTGCCTGGAGCGGGCCAAACTGGTCGTCGAGCCGGCCGGGGCCAGCCCGGTGGCCGCGCTGCTCAGCGACCCGAAGGCGTTCCGGGGGCCGGTGGTGGCCGTGCTGTCCGGCGGCAACGTCGACCCGCTGCTGATGCAGCGCATCCTGCGGCACGGGATGTCCGCCGCGGGCCGCTACCTGAGCCTGCGGCTGCGCCTCACCGACCGCCCGGGGGCGCTGGCCGCCCTGCTGGCCGCGCTGACCGTGGCCGACGCCAACGTCCTCGACATCAGCCATGTGCGCACCGACCCGCGCCTCGGTCTGACCGAGGCTGAGGTCGACCTGCACCTGGAGACCAAGGGGCCGCAGCACTGCGCGGAGGTCGAGGCGGCGCTGCGGGCGGCGGGCTTCCGGGTGATGGGCTGAGGAACCCGCCGCGGAGGGGCTGATCGCGCCGTGGCGCGGCCGACATGTACCCGTTCACCGGGCGGTGGCGGCCCGCCGATCCTAGGATCGGACCGGAAGGCCGTTACCGGCGACACCATCACCATCCGCGAGTGACGGGGGAGCCCCTCCATGCCAGGTGCGATCCACGCCGAAGGTCTGGTGAAGACCTTCGGCGACGTACGAGCCCTCGACGGCGTCGACCTCGACGTCCCCGAGGGCACGGTCCTCGGACTGCTCGGGCCCAACGGCGCGGGCAAGACCACCGCCGTACGGGTGCTGACCACGCTGCTGCGCCCGGACAGCGGCACCGCCGTCGTGGCCGGGATCGACGTACTGAAGAAGCCCAACGAGGTACGCCGCTCGATCGGGCTCTCCGGGCAGTTCGCCGCGGTCGACGAGTATCTGACCGGCCGGGAGAACCTCCAGATGGTCGGGCAGCTCTACCAGCTGAGCGCCCGCGACGCGAAGGCCCGGGCGGGCGTCCTGCTGGACCGGTTCAACCTCGGCGACGCCGCCGACCGCACCGCCAAGACGTACTCCGGCGGTATGCGCCGGCGCCTCGACCTCGCGGCGGCGCTCGTCGTGTCGCCGCCCGTGATGTTCATGGACGAGCCGACGACCGGCCTCGACCCGCGCAACCGGCAGCAGCTGTGGGACGTGATCGAGGACCTGGTGGCGGGCGGCACGACGCTGCTGCTGACCACGCAGTATCTGGAGGAGGCCGACCGCCTCGCCCACGACATCTGCGTCATCGACCACGGCAAGGTCATCGCCCGCGGCACCTCCGACCAGCTCAAGGCCCGCACCGGCGGGGAGCGCGTCGAGGTCGTCGTGCACCGCCCGGACGAGATCGAGCGCGCCCGGTCCGTGCTGACCGCCCTCGGCAAGGGCGAGGTCACCGTCGCCCAGCTCTCCCGCAAGCTGACCGTCCCGGTCAGCGGCGGGGCCAAGCTGCTGGCCGAGATCATCCGCGACCTGGACGCCCGGGGCGTGGAGATCGACGACATCGCCCTGCGCAGGCCCACCCTGGACGACGTCTTCCTCTCCCTCACCGGCCACGCGGCCGAGGTCCACGAGAACGGGGACGAGGAGCCCGACGGAGCGGTAGCGGAACGTTCCCCCGACTCCCGGAGCAAGGAGGACACCCGGTGAGCGCGATCGCCAAGGACGCCCCCTCATTGGTCCCTCGCCCCGCCGGGGGCGTTACGCAGTCCGTGAAGGACTCCCTCGTCGTCGCCAAGCGGAATCTGATCCGGATGACCCGGATCCCCGAGATGGTGATCTTCGGGCTGATCCAGCCGATCATGTTCGTGGTGCTGTTCACCTACGTCTTCGGCGGTTCCATCAGCATCGGCGGCTCGACCGACCCGCAGCTGTACAAGGAGTTCCTGATGGCGGGCATCTTCGCCCAGACCGTCACCTTCGCCACCGCCGGTGCCGGCGCCGGCATCGCCGACGACATGCACAAGGGGCTCATCGACCGCTTCCGGTCGCTGCCCATGGCCCGGGGCGCGGTCCTCACCGGACGGACGCTCGCCGACCTCGTACAGACCACGCTCACCCTCGTCGTGCTCGCGGGAGTCGCCCTGATCGTCGGCTGGCGCACCCACGAGAACATCGGCAAGGTGATCTGCGGCTTCCTGCTGCTGCTCCTGCTCGGCTACGCGTTCTCCTGGATCGGAGCCCTGATCGGCCTGTCCGTGCGCACCCCGGAGGCGGCGACCTCCGGTGGCCTGATCTGGCTGTTCCCGCTGACGTTCATCTCGAACGCCTTCGTGCCGGTCACCGGCATGCCGACGTTCCTCCAGCACGTCGCCGAGTGGAACCCCTTCAGCGCCACGGTGGCCGGGGCCCGCGAGCTCTTCGGGAACACGATGCCGGGTGTGCCGAAGTCCGTCACCGGGGCCTGGCCGATGGAGCACCCGATCATCGCCTCGGTGATCTGGTCCGTGCTGATCATCGTGGTCTTCCGCACCCTCGCGGTCCGCAAATACCGCTCGGCCGCCGTCTGACGCCCGCCGCGCGACACCACGGAGGTAACCATGACCAGCACACCGGACGACCCGGCCACCGGACTGCCCGGCGCCCCGCCCGTCGTCGACCCGGCCACCTGGCAGGCCGCCCGGGACGAGCTCCTGGTCCGGGAGAAGGCCCACACCCGCCAGGGCGACGCGCTCGCCGCGGCCCGCCGCCGGCTGCCGATGACGGAGGTCGACGCGACGGCCGAGGTCGTCGGACCCGAGGGCCCGGTCCCGTTCCTGGACCTCTTCGAGGGCCGCCGGGAGCTCGTGGTCTACCAGCACATGTGGTACGACGGCGCACCGCACCAGGGCCAGTGCGAGGGGTGCACCGACGCGGTCTGGCACATGAGGGACGCCGTCTACCTCAACGCCCGGGGCGTCTCGTTCGCCGTCGTGACCACGGCCTCCTGGGAAGAGGTGGCCGCCTACACCGCGTTCATGGGCTACACCCAGCCCTGGTACTCGGTGCGGGGCCTGGACGCGCCGATCGGCGGCGAGATGGGACACCTCGCCTGCTTCCTGCGCGACGGCGGGCGGGTGTTCCTCACCTACTCCACGACGGGCCGCGGGATCGAGGTGGCCAACGGCTCCTTCGGCCTGCTCGACCTGACGCCCTACGGCCGCGGCGAGGCGTGGGAGGACCGGCCCGAGGGCCGGCCCGCGATCGGCCGGGTCCGCGACGGCTATCCGGGCGAGGGCGGCCAGGTCTGCTGGTACTGGCGCACCGACGCGGACGGGACCGCGAGCTGGGGCCCGGCCAGCCGCCCCACCCCGCAGTGGACCCGCCCCGGTGTGACGCCGGAGAAGACCCTCGGCCGCACCGGCGACTGCTCCTGACCCGGCCCGCGGGAACGGCCCGGGTACGGACGGTGACGCACGGGAGCCCCGGCCGTACGACGCACACGACGCACGGGAGCCCCGGCCGTCCGTGGCCGGGGCTCCCGTGTCGTTCCGTCGTGACGCGGCCGGATCAGCCGGTGTAGGGCTTCGCCGCCAGGATCTTCACCGAGGCCGTCCTGCCGTTCGGCAGCTCGTAGTCCGCGTCGTCGCCGGTCCGCTTGCCGTTCACGCCGAGACCGAGCGGGGACTGCGGGGAGTACGTCTCGATCTCCGTGCTGGCGTACTCACGGGAGGCGAGCAGGAAGGTCAGCGTGTCGCTCTCATCGCCGTCGAAGGCGATCGTGACGACCATGCCGGGCTCGACCACGCCGTCGTCGGCCGGCGCCTCGCCGACCTTCGCGTGCTCCAGGAGCTGGGTCAGCTGGCGCACCCGCAGCTCCATCTTGCCCTGCTCCTCCTTGGCCGCGTGGTACCCGCCGTTCTCCCGGAGGTCACCCTCCTCACGGGCCGCCGCGATCTTGACGGAGATCTCCGTGCGCGCGGGACCAGACAGGTACTCCAGCTCGGCCTTGAGCTGGTTGTACGCCTCCTGCGTGAGCCAGGTGACGTTTTCGCTGGTCTGGGTCACAGGTGCTCCTCGTCGGTGCTGGGAATACAAAGCATCGCCCTACCCAGAAGCATGTGCTTCTCCGGGTGGGCGAAACCACGAGCCTAACAATTCCGCAGGAAAAGGGGGAGAAGGTAAACCGTCACACCCCCCACCCGGCCGATGCGACCCATATCGTCGCAGGTCACAGGCGGTGCGGCAGGGATCAGCCGGTCGGGCCGTCGTCGGCGGTGCAGCCCATGGGCTCGACCGCGGTCGCCCGGGACCGGGTCACCACGGACACGACCTCGTCGATCCGGTCCTCGGCCCGGTCGAAGCGGACCTCCTTGCGGCCCACCTCGGAGCCGTCCTCGCTGAGCGCCCGCACCAGGCAGTAGCCGTGGCCGTCACGGTCCTTGCGGACCTCCAGGTGGACATCGGCCCGGGAGTCGGAGACGACCTTGAACTTGATCATCTCGGCGCTGATGCCCTGGCCGCCGACGTAGTCGAAGCCGATCCACCCGATCACACCGAGCAGGGCGACGCCCAGGACCGATCCGACGATCTTCAGCTTGCGGTCCGCACGCTGATCCTCGGTCCGGCCGTACCGCCCCTCGGGCAGGGCCTCGCGAACCGTCGTCATGATCGTTCCCTCCGGACCGGGCATCGAGGAATTTTCCGGCCCCTCGTTCAGTCACTATAGAAGCCGCCCGCCCGGCGTCCGACCGCGCCCCACACCGATGCCGCGCGGGCGCGGCACCTCTTGAGACAGAGACCCGGACCGGCTCCGACAGCGACCCGGACCGACCTGACCGACCCATGATCGACCAGAGCGACCAATGACTGAGGATCGAGCTTTGACTGAGCAGCTGCGACTGATGGCCGTTCACGCCCACCCCGACGACGAGTCGAGCAAGGGCGCGGCCACCATGGCCAAGTACGTGTCCGAGGGGGTGGACGTGCTGGTCGTGACCTGCACGGGAGGCGAGCGCGGCTCCATCCTCAACCCGAAGCTCCAGGGCGACGCGTACATCGAGAAGAACATCCACGAGGTGCGCAAGAAGGAGATGGACGAGGCCCGGGAGATCCTGGGAGTCCAGCAGGAGTGGCTCGGTTTCGTCGACTCGGGGCTGCCCGAGGGCGACCCGCTGCCGCCGCTGCCCGAGGGCTGCTTCGCCCTGGAGGACCCCGAGACCGCCGCGGGGCGCCTGGTGGCGAAGATCCGCGCTTTCCGGCCGCAGGTCATCACCACGTACGACGAGAACGGCGGCTACCCGCACCCCGACCACATCATGACGCACACGATCTCGATGATCGCGTTCGACGGTGCGGCCGACGCGGAGCGGTTCCCGGAGGACGAGTTCGGCCCGGTCTGGACGCCGCGGAAGCTCTACTACAACCAGGGCTTCAACCGGCCGCGCACCGTCGCCCTGCACGAGGCGCTCCTCGCCCGGGGCCTGGAGTCCCCGTACGGCGAGTGGCTGGAGCGCTGGGACGAGTTCGAGCGCGTGGAACGCACGCTGACCACGCACGTTCCCTGCGACGAGTTCTACGAGATCCGCGACAAGGCGCTCATCGCGCACGCCACGCAGATCGACCCCGAGGGCGGCTGGTTCCGGGTCCCGATGGACATCCAGCGCGAGGTGTGGCCCACCGAGGAGTACGAGCTGGCGAAGTCTCTGGTCGATACCTCCCTCCCCGAGAGCGACCTCTTCGCGGGCATCCGCGACAATGCCTGATATGTACGCGACCCAGGCACTGACGCACCTCGTCCCGCTCGCCGCCGAAGAGCTCGACAAGAACAAGGTCACCCCCGGCGTCCTCGGCTTCCTCGTCTTCGCGGCGCTGGCCGTCGGCGTGTGGGCCCTGATGAAGTCGATGAACCGCCACATGGGCAAGGTCAACTTCGAGGAGGCCCCCGACCCGGACGCGGTGGCCGCCGAGCCCACCGCCGACGGGGCGGCCGCACCCCGGAAGTAGCCCGCGCCGGGGCCGCGCGTACGGGAAGGGCGTCCGGCCCCGGGGCCGGACGCCCGTCGGCCCGTGGCCGGACGGACGCCGGTCTCCGACGCCCGCCCGCGCAGACCCGCCCGGTCACGTCCGTGTCGTGACGCCGTGACGGGCTGACGGGCGTGTCGTCAAGGCCGGGCCGGCTCCGCCGTGACGCCCATGATCTGGCCGGCGGCGCGGGTCGGGGTCAGCCCGAGCCGCCACGCCTGCCAGCCGTCCTCCAGGTCCACGCCCCGCTCCAGCGCCACCGCGAACACCGCCGCCGACTGCTCCAGCTTGCCGTCCCGCGCCGGATGCCGGGCCTCGATCAGCTCGGCCAGCTCCTGCTGCGCCACCACCGTGCCCACCTCGATGCCCCCGGGGGAGGCGTACGGCAGCAGCGTGCAGCGCAGGAAGCGGGCCCAGTCGGCGCCCCGCGCGTCCCCGTACGAGGCGAACAGCTCCGCCGCCTCACCGCACAGCTCCAGTGCCTGCGGCGCACGCCCGTTGCCCGCGTCGACCAACGCCAGCTCCACGCACGCCCACGCCTCCCCGTACGGCACCTTGATCCGCCGGAAGTCGGCCCGCGCGTCCATCAGCAACTGCCGGGCGAACCCCGAATTGCGCAGGTTGCCCGTCTGCGCGGCCCGCTGGTCCCGGGTCACCCGGCCCGAATGGTGCCGGGCGCACGCCAGCCCGTACACGTCCCGCATCCGCGAGAACATCGTGCGGGACCGCTCCAGCTCACGCACCGCCTGATCGGTGTCCCCGTCCTCCTCCAGCGCCTGACCCAGGTAGTACAGGGTCCAGGCCTCGCCCCGCGCGTCCTCGTTGTCCCGGTGCCGGTCCAGCCCCTCGCGCAACTGCTCCAGGGCGGCCGCCGGATCACCGTCCAGCAGCCGGACCCGGGCCAGCTGGGTGAGCGCCCACGCCTCGCCGCGCCCGTCGCGGGTGCGCCCGTACAGCTCCAGGGCGGTGTTCAGCGCCTCCTCGGCCGGGGCGACCTCACCGGTCCGCAGCCGCACCTGCCCCAGCTGGAACTGCGTCCAGGCCTCACCGTGCAGCGACTCGCCCTCCCGGTGCAGCCGCAGCGCGTCGGCCAGCAGTGTCAGCGCCCGCGCCAGATCGCCCCGGTCGCGCTCCACGGCCGCCAGGGCGTGCAGGGTCCAGGCGCGGTCCTCGGCCTGCGCGTCGGACGACTGGAGCGCCAGCGCCTCGCCGAGCCGGGCCGCCGCCTCCGTGAGATTGCCCTGGTGGTGCAGGGTGATGCCGAGCGAGCACAGTGCGAGCGCCTCGCCCGCGTCGTTCTGCGCCTCGTGGTACAGCCCGACGACGGAGGACAGCGTGGTGCGGGCCTTGTCCAGCTCGCCGAGCTGCCGGGCCGCGATCCCCGTACGCCACTGCACCGACCGCTCCAGCAGCCCCTGGTCCACGGCCTGCGTCAGCTCGCTGATCTCACCCAGGCGGTACAGGTCGCCGCGGAGCAGGCAGTAGTCGCACAGGGCGCCCAGCAGATGCAGCACCGTGGCCTGGTCGACGCCCTCCGTGTGCCGCAGCGCCGCCGTGATGAAGCTCGACTCGTCGTCCAGCCAGCGCAGCGCCGAGTCCAGCGAACCGAAACCGTGCGAGCCGAACTGCCCGGCGCGGGTCGACATCTTCCCGTCGACCATCCGGATCACCGCGTCGGCCAGCTCCGCGTAGTTCGTCAGCAGCCGCTCCTGCGCCGCCGTCCGCTCGGCCGGCTCCTCCTCGTCCAGCAGCCGGGCCAGCGCGAAGGCCCGCACCAGATCGTGCAGCCGGTAGCGCGACCCCCGTACGCGGGTGAGCAGCCCTGCCCGGGTCAGCGCGGTCAGCAGCCGCTCTGCCTCCTGCTCGTCCGCCGCGAGCAGCGACGCCGCCGCTGCCGCTCCCAGGCTCGCCCGGCCCGCCAGCGCGAGCCGCCGCAGCAGCCGTCGGGCCTGCTCACCCTGGTCGGTGTAGCGCAGCCACAGCGCCCGCTCCACCGGGTCCACGGGCCCGTACGCGCCCAAGTCCTCCGCCAGCGTGTGCCGGCTACGGCCCCCGAGCGCGGAACCGGCCACCCGCAGCGCCAGCGGCAGCCCGCCGCACAGCTCCACGACGGTGTCCGTGGACGGGTAGTCGTAGGGCCCGGCCTCCTCTTCGGCGACCTCGCGCAGCAGTTCCTCCGCGCCCGCCGCGTCCAGCGGGCCGACCGGCAGGTGGTGCACCCAGGCAGGAAGGTCCTCGGGCAGCTCCAGCGGTTCCCGGGCGGTGACGATCACCAGACTGTCCGAGCGCTCCGGCACCAGGGTGCGGACCTGCGCGGCGTCCGTGGCGTCGTCGAGCACGATCGTGACCGGCGTCCCCGTGAGGTGCTGGTGGTACAGCTCGCCGAGCCGCCGCACCTGCTGCTCGGGCGAAGCGCCTTCCCTGAACAGCAACTGCTCGCGCGGCGCGCCCAGCCGGTTCAGCAGGTGCAGCAGGGCGTCCCGGGTCGGCAGCGGGCTCTCCCCGGCGACCTGGCCGCGCAGATCGACCACGCACGCGCCCCGGAACTGGTCCTTGAGCGCGTGGGCGGCCCGCACCGCGAGCGCCGTACGCCCCGCCCCCGGCTCACCGTGCAGCACGACGACCGTCGGCCGGGTCCGCGTCGAGGCGCGGGCCGCGTGCACCCACTGCGCGATCTGCGCCAGCTCGGCCCGCCGCCCCGTGAACGGCCCCTCCGCCCTGGGGAGATGCCCGAAGGACTGTTCCAGCACCACCCGGGTGCGGGCCGCCGCGCTGCGGTCCCCGCCACGCAACTGCCGCCCCACCGGCGCGCTCTGCTTCTTCTTGGCGCGCGCGGCGGGCGTCAGCATGCGCTGCTGGTCCAGGTACGGGCGGATGCCCCGTACCTCCAGGGCGGTCAGCCACTGGAGGCGCAACTGCTCGGCCCCGCCCGGCTGTCCGGCCGCTCCGGCGCGGCGGTGGGCGGCCGGCCAGTGCGAGGCGGTCGCCTTCGCCACGGTCGTCGCCGTGCCGGCCACCGCGACGGCCGCGCCCGCGCCGAGCGCCAGGCCGGTGTTGGCGCCGAGCGCCAGATCCGCGCCGAACGCCGCTGCCGCGGCAACTCCCGTCACCAGCAGCGGCGTTCCGAGTGCCGCTCTGCTGAAGCGCTCCGAGAGCGGGCGCTCTCCCGCCGCCACCGAGTCCAGCGCCCGCGTGTACGCGGCGTACTCCTCGCCCGCGCTGGTGGCCATGGTGTCGAGCGCGGCCCGCGCCCGCGACATCAGCGCACCGGCATCGGTCCGTCCGCCGGTGCGCCGCGTCTCCTCCTCCACGGCGCGCACCAACAGCCTCTCGGCTTCCGCCCGATGGCTGTCCCGCATATGTGTCCCCCTCCGAGTGCCGCGCTCCGGACCTCGGGTTCCGGAGCGTCGGATACCAAGCGTCAGATACCAAGCCTCGGGGTCAAGTGTCCTGCGTGGCGGGCTCCGGCGCGAGGGGCGCAGGGCAAGGGGAGAGTCAAGCCGCGGCCGGACGCCTCACCCGGCCAGGTCGCCGCCGCCCGGCAGCACCAGCCCGAGAGCGGCCCGTACGGCCTGTTCCTCACGGGTCCCGTCGTTCTGTCCGACCGCCCCGAGGAGCCGCTCGAACTCCTCCGCCGTGGACGCCTTCGCGGCGGAGCGCATCACACCCGACAGCTCGTCGAACCGGTCCGCGAACGCGTCGGCCGGCCCTCGCGCCGTCGCCGGGAAGCCTTCCTCGGCCCGCAGCAGCCGGGCCGACCCGCTCGCGCCGTCGGCCATCCGCCCGGCCCAGGCCGTGGCCCCGTCCAGATCGCTCCGGGGCTCCTCGGCGGGCCGGCTGACCCGGGCCTCACTGGCCGGGCGCAACGCCGTCAGGTACGCCAACTGGGGGCCGTCCCAGGCAGCTGCGTCCTGCCGCAGCGACTTCTCCAGCGGTCCTGCGGCGGAGCCGACCCAGCACAGGACCGTACGGTTGCCGCGCGCCCAACTGGCCGCCTCGGGGTAGTAGTAGTACATCTGGATCCGGGGGAGGGCCACGGTGTCGAGTGCGAAGTCGTGCAGCAGGGGAGCGCACCCCTTGTGGGTCTCGGCCGCGATCGCCCCGGCACCGGGGAACGCCTCGCCCGCCAGCTCGAACGACCCGTAGACCTGGCCCTGATGGGCCTCGTCGCACGGAACGACCTTCGCCGACAGACTCTTCAGCCGGTCCCCGCCCGGCGTGGGCAGCCCGTCGGTCGGGGTGAAGCAGTCGTCCTCGCGCAGGTCGAACAGCGATCCCGTCCCCGGGTCCCGGGGACCGGAGGCCTCGCCGCCCTCCGTCGTCCAGGCGTCGAACCGCACCCCGCCGATCACCAGCAGCAGCACGCTCATGGCGACCACCGCACCGCCGACGGCCGTGCCGGCCACCGCGAGCCCCTTGCCGCGCTTGCCGTTGCCGGGGATCCGCACCAGCGCGACGATCCCGAGGACCAGCCCCAGCGGCGCGAGGCAGATCAGCAGCGACAGGACGAGCGAGGCGACGGCGAGCCCACTGAGCGGCTGCCGCGGGGCGGGCCGCCAGGTGCCGTACGGGCCTGCCGCGGGCGGCGTTGGAGGCCCAGGGTACGAAGGGGGCCCGGGAGGTCCGTGGGACGGCGGAGGCGGCGGCACGGTCATGGTCCTGTGCCCTTTCGCTCGGTAGGCAGCGCAGGATTCCGTGTGGGGCCGGGGTGCCGAAACGGTAGCACCGCACACCGG
>NZ_JAAXYC010000119.1 GCF_018619185.1 Streptomyces sp. McG3
TGCCCAAGGGTCTGTCCAGCCGGGCCAGGCCGCGTGACCCCGACGGAGAGGTGCCCTGCCCAACAGAGGCAATGTGACCTCGCTGAGCTACCGATGCTTCCAGAAGCGGTTGACGTGCTCGGTGTCGGCCTCGATGACGTCGAAAAGGGCATCGTCCTCCTCGGGAGCGGCCAGGCCGAGGTTGAGAACGACCTGTTGGTAGGTCCGGGCCATGACGGGGTTGCTCGCGGCCACGAGTACGGACAGCAGAGGCTGGTCGGCTGCGGCGGAGTCTTCATCGACCAGCGTGAGGGCCCTCGTGCGTTCGGCAGTCGTCATAGGGGGCAGTGCAGAGCCGAGCTCGCTTCTCAGCCGTCCCCAGGTCGTCGTGCGCTGCTCTCGTGCCGCCTTTTTCAACGCCCCGCGCACGGCGACGGCCGCGGCGCTGAGCGCCTGCTGGCTCAAGCCTGCCTTCTCGTCGGCCGGCCGCTGGGAGGGCGTATTCCATCGGGCGAGGAGGGCCTTTGCGCTGGTCCGTTCGCCGTGCAGCAGCTTCTCCTGGGCGAGGTTTAAGGCTGCTGCGAAGTCGGCTCTGACCTCGCGATTGTCGAGGACGTTGGTCCGTCCCCTGGAGTGCTTGCGCAGGACCCCGCGAACCTTGCGCACTGCCGCGTCTGTATCCCTGTCCTGGATGAAGGAGCTCTTCAGCTCGGCGCGGGAGGACTGCGAGTTCTGTCCCGAGAGCCACGAGGGTCCGGGAATTCGCGGCCGCGCAAGCGGTACAGGCTGCGGGGTGCTGCGTTTGGCGGCTGTCCGTCTCCTGGGCGTGGCTGCTGGAACGGGGGCTCCGACACCGCGGCGCAAGCGCATCATCACCTCATGGGCGTGCCGGAGAAGTTCGGTCTCTGTGAGGGTCGCGCCGCTGCGGACCGCGGTCTCCATACGGTCCAGGTGCCGCTGAAGCTGGGTGATGCCGGCCTTCTCCTTGAGGGCGGTGCGCAGAGCTGCGGCGAGTTCTTCGCGGTCGGTCTCCTGGACCGGTTCGGCGGCAGGGGCAGAGCGGGGGATCGGGGTCTCCTGGGGGGCCGGCCTGCGGGCGCGGGCGCCGATCGGGATCGTCTGTGAGCGACGGCGGTGGATCTCCGTCGAGGTCTCGGTGCTCAGCCCGTGCTCCGTCAGCTGCACGTGATCAGCGGTCAGGTCACGCCAGTCGATGGAGCCGTCGGCGCCTTCGGTGCCGATCTGGGTGCGTCGGTGTGCGCCGGCGGGGACACAGCGCACCCGGTGCACGAATCCGTTCTCGCGCAGGAGCCGGGAAGGAGGCTCAACGTTCTCCCCGAAGACCATGCCCGCTGTGCTCTGGCCGAGGGCGGGCATCGCGGTTTCGTCGAGGATGAAGTGGAGAGGGAGGTGACCGGCAGGCTCGGCGGTCACCTGCGCCCCCAGGCGCATGTGTCCACTGGGATCCTGCGGGATGCGGGTGCCGCCGGGGGTGTTGTGGCTGGCCATCCAGTCAGCCAGGGCGGCCTTGATGTACAGGTGGTCGGCGCTGCCGGTACCAGCGCCGCCGCTCCTCCTGCGGCAGGGAGAATCCAAGGAGTCGGGGTCGGCCTTGTGTGCGAAATAGCAGACCTTGTCCGTGCAGAGCCTGTCGGTGAGCTCCCCGCCGCACCCGCCCAGCCATGTCCCGCACCAGAAGGTCCGCTCCAGATACTCACGGCGGAAGATCAGCATCTCCGGAGCTTCGGTGGGGCACTCTACCGGATCCTCGGAATCAGCGGTGTCGAGTACTGCGGTCTGCACCAGACGAGCGTCCCTGGCCATCCTGCCCCCGGGGGTGTAAATCCTTATGAGTCCTGACAGTTGGAGGCTAAGGCACGGCACTGACACAACCGGCCGAAACGGCTGCGGCAGCTCGGCGGCTGCACGCGCCCGGGTGGTGCCGTAGGCGTGGCGGCGGAGGTCCGTGGCCGGGCGCCCGGAAGCCATCCCGCACCGTAAATCTGTCGCACCGGAACTCGTCAACGACGCGGAACAGGCCAGCTGATGAGCCCCAGCCGATTTCCCCAGGTCCGGGACGCATGGCCGGGAACCCGCCTAACGGCTGATACCCATACGGTTCAACTCTCGCCGAAACCAGTCGAGACCTGAACGACCTTCGCGCCCGATGCTGGCCGGAGGGTCTTCTGCACCGGCTTGTCAGTCGCCGGGGCGGCGGGCGGGCTGAAGCCGCGCAGCACGCCTTGATGGTTGTTCGGCCTAGCGTGCAGGGACACGTGGGGTAAACCGTCCCCAGCGGTGGTTAGGGGAACTGCGCGG
Organism: Streptomyces sp. McG3; assembly: GCF_018619185.1. Lineage (GTDB taxonomy): Bacteria > Actinomycetota > Actinomycetes > Streptomycetales > Streptomycetaceae > Streptomyces. The sequence goes on from NZ_JAAXYC010000119.1 coordinate 2,299, forward strand.
GAAGGGACTGTGCTGGACGGGCACCACCGGCTGATCCAGCCGATCGGCGCAGGCGGCTTCGGTCAGGTCTGGAAAGCTCACGATCTCAAGGTCGACCGGCAGGTGGCCGTCAAGGTCCTCACCAGCGACGGCGACGTGGACCACGACCGGCAGTTGGCCCGGTTCGCCCGCAGGGCCGACGGTCGCCGGGGGGGTCTGTTCCACGCAGCTCCATCCGGACGGCCTGGTCCTCTTTGCGATCCTCGGCCGCGCCGGAGGACGACCGCCACAGCACCTGGCCGTCGCCCGTACCGAGCAGGCCCGGGAGTTGCGATCCTCGGTCGCCCCGAAGGACGACCGCCACCGCCCGGAGTCGGGAGGGTACCTCGACCTGTGGCAGTTGCGATCCTCGGCCGGCCCGAAGGGCGACCGCCACTCCAGAGGCCTCCCAGCGACAGCAGCTCGCCCCCGGCGTTGCGATCCTCGGCCGACCGCCACGTCCGGTGTACGGGCGCGGAAGGTCCAGTTCTCGGGGTTGCGATCCTCGGTCGCCACGGAGGGCGACCGCCACCGCTGTCGGCGGGGTCGGTGCCGCGCTGGCCCTGGTGTTGCGATCCTCGGTCGCCCTGAAGGACGACCGCCACGGCGAGCTGGTCGGGCCGGCGGTGATTGCGGTGGACGTTGCGATCCTCGGCCGCCCCCGACCTCGGTACTGGTCAGCTCGCGTATTCAACTGTCGCCAGTTCCCCGAGGAACCCGGGCCATTGGTGACCGTGTGTGATCTCCGCTAGCGAGTCGACTCCGGGTGAGCTGCTTGTGCTGGCCCGAGGTCGGTGGCGTTCAGCGGCACTCGGCGAGGGCCTGCCGCCGGGGTCGGGGCCTCCGGCGCCGCCCGGAGCCTCAACCCCGGGCAGTCGTGATTCAGCGGTACTGCTCCGGAACTTCCATCTCGTCTGAGCCGTCGGAGATGTACCTCATCCCCGGGTTCTCGACCTCGGCAACGACGATCCAGGGTTTATACCCCTCCACCTCGCAGACCGCGTGCAGGCGCAGTTTCGCGTCCCAGTACCCGTCCACCCACTCTCCCGGGTCCTGGAACCAGCTCGGCGGCCCGGAGTTGTCCATCTGCCGGTACACGAAGTTGCCGCGCTCCAGACTCCGGATAATGCTCTTGCGGCCGGGCGCGGCAACCCCGTCGACCCCGGGGCTGAATCGGGCGGCCCCCCAAATCACCGACGACAGCTCCGTACGCATTGCTTCGTCGTAATGCGGTCTGGCTGAGTGATCCCGTCCGGCCTCGTCGCGCACCGTGAGGGTGATCGTGTCGAGGTGATCCAGGCCGACCGGGCCGTCGAGTGTGGTGGTGAGCCTCAGACGGTTGGGGCCCACGCGGATCACGCTGAAGGCCAGCTCAGGAGTCAGCTCGCGGTGCCAGCGGTCGCGTTCGATTTTCGCCACCTCTCGCGCGGTGTCAGCCGAATCTGCGGCGGCCGCCGCCGCTTTGCGGGTCGTCCAGTAAGCCATGACCGCGGCGACCACCACCCCGACCGCGGCAACAATGGCGCTGAAGGCCGTCCAGTCGTCAGTATTCATGGCGCCGGACCGTAGCAGCAGCGGCCGCACCTGCGGCGAGTCTGATGACTTGGGGCCAGAAGTTGTGGGCGCGCCACAGGTTCGCGGCAAAGGTCCCCGCGGCGGCCTCCGGCAGGAGATCGAGCTGTTCGTCCAGCCAGATCCGCCAGGGCTGGTGCTCGTCCAGCACCGCCAGGTCGTAGGAGAGCATCCGGTTCTCCGGCGGACGCTTGCCGTAGCGGTGGCGCTGTTCGGCGACGAACTGTGGGCCGAAGCGCCGAAGGGCCTGTTCCGTGGTCATGGGCCTGGGTTCTCCGCTTTCCCGCCCCTGCGCGCACCCAGTTTGAGAGGCTGCTCGTGCAGCTGTAACAGAGGGCATCGGAGTGGGGAGAAGCTGCATGGCAGCGGGGGGTCGGCGACCGTCGATTGAGCGTGTGCGGCAGCGCCGGTCGGCGGCCGTGCGCAGGCGCGTGCACGAGAAGGCGCTAGTCGAGGTGCGTGGCTGTCTGCGGGACTGGGACGACGACCGTGACGCGGCTGGCGAGGCCAAGGCCGTGATCGATACGCTCATCGTGCCCGAGTACCAGGGGCGGGCGCTCATCGAGTTGTTGCAGAACGCACATGACGCGCACCTGGCCGGTGCCGCCGACGGACGTGTCGAGATTCGGCTGGACGAGGACGAGGGTGAGTACGGCACCCTCTACGTGGCCAATCGGGGCAAGCCGTTCAGCAGCAAGAACTTCAAGGGCCTGTGCAGCATCGCCTTGTCTCCCAAGCGTGCCGACGCGGGGATCGGCCACAAGGGCGTCGGGTTCAAGAGTGTGCTGAACCTGTGCGACGCCCCCGAGGTCTACAGCGTCGACAGGGACGGGTCCCGGACCCCCGACGGGCTCACATTCCGCTTCGCCCGGCTCGACGACTACGACGCGCTCGCCCGCGAGGTGGCTCCCGAACGCGCGAATTTTGTCCACTACTTGAAGGCGAACCTGCACACGCTGAAGGTTCCAGTCTTCCTGGAGGAAGCACCGAAGACCATCCACAGCTTCACACGCCGGGGCTTCGTCACCGTCGTCCGGCTGCCGCTGAAGTCCGCCGAAGCCTGCTCGGCAGCAGCTGCACAGGTGCGGGAGCTCATGGACGACGACAGTGCCCCGTTCGAGCTGTTCCTCGACCGCCTGGAACGCGTCCAGCTGGAGTGGCGGGCCGCGGGGGAAAATCGGCGCAGGACGTACGACCGTCAGGTTCAGGTGCTGTACCGGGCCCGTGGCCTGAAGGTGCAGCAGGTCACCTTGCGCCGGCAGATGCGACTGATCGTCGTCTGCGGGAAGGTCGACCCGGACCGTGCCCGGGAGGCGCTCACCGCGTCGATCGAGAGAAGCGGTATGCGACACGACTGGATGGCCTGGGAGAAGAAGGCCGAGGTCCGCATCGCCGTCCCGGTCGCCGATCCCCTGGCCAAGGGGCGGCTGTACACCTTCCTGCCGATGGGCGAGCAGATCGCAACCCCTCTGCGCGGCTTCGTCCACGCCCCCTTCTTCGCCGAGCTCAACCGGCGCTCGTTCAACGAAGTGGTGCCGTGGAACGACCTGCTGCTTGACACCGTGGCCGAGACATGTGCCCGCGCCGTTCTCGCCAGGACGGACGGACGCGCACCCATTCCCTCCGGGGCGCTGGTCGACCTGATGTGCTGGCAATCGCCCATGGCACTGCACCGGCTCACCTCCGCCTTCAAACGACTCGGTCACGGCATCACCCAGGTGCCGTTCATCCCAGTGATCGCCGCAGCGCCCGGCACGCGCACCTCCCTGCACCGGGCAGTGCTGTGGGAAGGCAAGGAGCACGCCACGGCCTTCACCCCGCACGCGGTCGCCGTTACGGGGATCACCGATCTCCTCGACCCGCAGCTGCACCCCGTTCGGCTACGGGAGCTGGTCTCATTGGCCGGCAGGGTGGGCATGCGCCTCCAACCGCCCACGGAACGCCTCGGCTCCTGGGCCGAGCGGCTCGCCAAGGCGACCGCCCGCGCCCCGCTCGACCCCGGATGGTGGGCGGACTTCTACTACGACCTCTCACAGGAGTTCCCCGACGGCTTGGACGTCACCGGCAAGCGAATCATCCTCACGGCCGGGCCGGCGCTGGTACCAGCTGCCGCGGAAGGCGTCTTCTTCGACCGGGAGGCCCCACGGGGCGGCTCCCTTCCGGCCCTGCCCACCGGGCTGTCGGGCAGGCTGCACTTCGTCCACGAGGCCATCACCTGGACCGGCAAAGGCCGCAAGCGCAGAGCGCAGGGCCGCACCTGGCTCAAGGCCGTCGGCCTCGTCCACGACTACAGCACCGACCAAGTGCTCGAAGTCGTGGCCGCGGCCCTGCGCGCGGGCGGAGAGGGCGAAGACGACGACAACGTGCGCATGGCCTGCCTCCGCTACGCCTGCGCGGTGTCCCACACCTTGGAGAAGGAAGGGCGCAAGCCTCCGCGACTGCACGGTCTCCGGGTCCCGACGCGGGGCGGCTGGCAGGACGCGCGCTTTGCCATGTTCGGGTCGGGGTGGCCGGGAGAGCACTCGGCAGTCGATGACACCCTGACCCGGTTCCTGGAGCATGTCCGGGAGCTTTCGTCTGTGCTGACCCATACCGAGCGGCGGCTCCTTTCGCGCCCCGAGGACCTGTGCGGGGACACGCTCTCCGTCGAGATCATGCGGCGCTTCCTCGAACGGCACGAGGTCGCTCACGGCCTCCGCCCCCGCTACGAGGCCTTCCGCACCGAAGTGCGAGGCGAGTTTCTCAACCGGCCCGCCCGTTTCTGGGCCCCGAACAGACACGATTTGCTGCCGCAGTGGCGGACGGCCGCCGAGCGCTGGCCGAACCGGCGGAGCGTCGGCTACGTCAGCGTTGACTACCACTCACGTTCCCGTACAACGGCCGTACTGCCCGGACAGGACGTCTACGCCAGCTTCAGTGAGGAAGACCGCAGGCTGTATGCGGAACTCATCGTGCACGGCCTCGCCTTAGCCTGGCCCGACTCCGCGCTGGAGATGCACTTCGTACGCCACACCGACTCCATCGGGACCTGGTGGCCCACCCCGCTGGCCGCCTTCCTCACCCACGCGCCGTGGATCCCGCAGACCTCCGTCTCAGGCGATCCATCGGAGAGAACTGTATTCGCGACCGCGCGCCGGGCCTGGTGGTGGCAGGACACGCAGACTCCGCCCCCGTTCCTCAGCGTGGTGCCCGCAGCCTTGCGCAGCAGTCGGTCCACCAAGCTCGTGGCGCGCCTCGGCCTGCTCGGCATCCGCTCCTGGGACGATGCCGGGACCGCGCTCGACAGGCTCGGCCACCTGCCCGAGCTAGTGCAGGCCAAGCCTCACCTGCGCGAAGGCAGGCTCGCGCACGAAATCAGGCGGGAGTACGAGAAGGCGTGGGCCCAGCTGCTGCCCGGCCAGGGCGGCACACGCGTCGCCGACGGCGGGCCCGCCGCGCCACCGCACCGGCTGCTGGTCCACCGGGCCGGCGTCCTCGAATCGCTGGACCCGGCGCAGACGGACGAGACGGTCTTCGCCCCCAACCCTGACGGGGCTCAGAACCGGGTCCTCCTGGACCGTGTTCCGGTACCTGTGATCCCGATCGGGGACAAGGCGCTTGGTGCCCGGGTCCATGCCTTCCTTGACAAGAGGGCGGCGTTCGACGTCCAGCGGTGCGGCGACGCCGCACACGACATCCAGGCCGACGGACTGCCCGTCCGTGAGGCGATACGCCTGCCGCTGGCCCAGTACGCAGGTCCCTGGCTGCTCACCCTGGTCGCCGCTCTGCTGGAGTTCGACGAGGAGCGCGCGTCCCGGACGGAACCCGTGGCCGTGACCGAGGCGACCAGCCTGCTGCGCCACTGCGAGGTGGCCGTGGCCGACGAAGCCGTTGTCTGGATCGCCGGACACCGTCTCACCGAGAACGGTACGGAGCGCGCCCTGCTCCACCCCCACCCCGACCGACCCTGCGTCGTCGTCGTGCACAGCGGGCTACGCACCGGCTGGCGGATACTCCGTACCGCCGCACCCGCCCTCGCCGCTCTCATCCGTGCTCCCCACCTCGAGCACATCCTGTGGAAGGCACTGACCCGGCTGGAGGAGCGGGGCCTGAAGACGGACGACGTTTCCGAGGAGGACCTCGCGAACGCCCTGGACCTGCGGCAGCACCAGCTGCGCGCCGTCCTCGCCGAGCGGGCCTCGCAGAGCTCCGGCAGTCCGCGGCTCGTGCCGCTGCTCGCCTGCCTCGACCTCGACCTCGCGGAGGAACTTCAGCAACGTATTGAGAACTTCCCCCACCGTGCTGCCCTCCAGGCCTGGCTTACTTCCCGGATCGACGCATCGGACGCGGAACGGCTCATGCGGCTTCTGGACGACGACGATCCCGAACGACAGCTGAGAGCCCTGTCCGTAACCCTGGCCGAGGCCAACCGCGCCTGGCAGGCACTGGGCCTGCCGCAGATCGACAACACCGACCGGCACGAGCGGCAGTTCGCAGCCTGGCTCCAGCGGAGCCGTCCCGTACTCGTCGAGCGAGTCAGGGACGCCCATGCCGACGACCACCGCTCCGGCAGGTCCCTGACCGCCTACGTGCGGCTGCGCGGCCTGCCCGCGCTCGCGCCTGACCCGGCCTGGCACACGACGCTCTGGGACCTCACCGATCAACTCCTCCAGGCTCACGCGGAGACCTGGCTGAACCGATCGCTCCCCGCACAACCGTCGACGTCCCGCGCGTTGGGGCCGCTCACAGAGGTCCGCGAGTCATCCACAGCCGCCGTCCACCAGCATCTGCCACGCCTACGGCAGCTGATCGAGGACTGGCAGCATCTGCACCCGACGAGCCGCACCGTGGTGCCTCCACCCCCGCAGGAGGTACTGCGAGCGCTGGACGACCAAGGGCTGCTGGACTTCGAGGTCCTGTCCAAGAAGGCGTTGATCACCTGGCTTAACGACCACAGCCACTGGCCGGCGGGTATGCCGCTATCGGACCGGCCGTCGCAGCTCGGACTGTCAGCAACCACGTCGACGCCAGCCGGGAACAGCGGCGCGACGGCGAGCGCCGGCCGGTCCGGAGCGCCCCTGCCGGGCCCCCAGGTGGTCCTGAACGGCCAGCTCGTCCCGGCAGGACCCGACGACCTGGCGGCGCTGGCCCGTGAGGTGGCCGCGGACCTGACGCCGGAACAGCGCGCCACCCCGGCCACGGCCGTCACGGCACTCGCACCGCGCATTTCCCGGCCGCGGACCCCGTCACAGCCCGCCACCGGATCACAGGGCGGCTCCTACCAGGCCGTGGGCAACGACCAGGACCGCGCCCTGCCGGTGGGCCTCGCGGGGGAGGCAGCAGTGGCCACGTGGCTGCACGAGCAATTCGGCGTCGAACCACAGAACTCGTGGAAGTCGAGCCTGCGCGTGCACGGACTCGCCGGCGCCCAGCCCGGGGACGACCGGCTCGGCTACGACTTCGTCATCCACGACGGCAACACGACCTACCTCTACGAGGTCAAGTCGTCCACGGGCAACAGCGGAGAGATCATCCTGGGCGAGTCAGAGGTACGACGCGCTTCCCGCCTGGCCCCGGGTGAAACGTACTTCGTCGTGTACGTCTCTGACGTCCTGGACCGCGACCGCCGCAACATCACCGTCCTGCCCAACCCATTCAGCGCCCCCGACCTCGCTGGCTACGAACTGGTCAGCACTCAGATGAGGCTCCGATTCAACCTTGGCTGAATCAATCAGGAGTTCCGCAGTCGGCGCCGGTCAGATCATCGGCCCGGGACCATCCCTGCGGGCGCGGGGAGCAGCGCGGCGACGGCGGTGACCTCGGCTTCGGCTGCGGACCATCCCCGCGGGCGCGGGGAGCAGAGTTCCCGGTCGACGTGGCCACGGGCGGCGGAGGGACCATCCCCGCACGCGCGGGGAGCAGGCGTCGGGGCCGCCGATCGGCTGCGCGAGGTCGGGACCATCCCCGCACGCGCGGGGAGCAGAGTGTCGGGCTGACGACCGAGGACTCCCTCAAGGGACCATCCCCGCACGCGCGGGGAGCAGGGCTGGCGGCCGTGGATGGACGCTGCGGAAACGGGACCATCCCCGCACGCGCGGGGAGCAGAACGCGATGTGCCGAGGGAGCGTGGCGCGGAGGGGACCATCCCCGCACCCGCGGGGATAGTCCCACGCCGGTAGCCGGGTCGATCTCCGGCGCGACCTGCTCCCCGCGCCCGCGGGGATGGTCCCCTTCCCTGCCGCTGACCGCCCCGCCGACCTGCTGTGGCGGTCGCCGTTCGAGGCGACCGAGGATCGCAAGGTGTACGGGGCGAGAGCGGCGGCTGCGGGGTCTTCGGCGGAAAGTCCGGGGTGTGATCCGGCACGGCAGCTCAGCATCGGCGCGGATACCCATCGTAGAGCCGTGGTGGCCGCACGGGGGCAGAAGCTGGTTCACCGGAACTGGTGGACGCCCCGACATCCACCCGGCATCCCCTTGATCCATGCCGCCCAGCACTGAGCCTCAACGGCCCGAATCGCGCCGCAGTCGCTCGACGAGGCCCCTCGTCCATTCCGTCCTGCTCATAGGAGGGACAGTGCTCATGGCCCTCACCGTCGTGGGCGTGGTGCTGATGGAAACCGTCTTCGACGATCGTCTGCCGGAAGGCATGCCCGAGCCGATCAGTCTCCTCCCCACTGTTGCCCTGATGTTGACGGTAGCCGCGTCTATCACCGGTTTCGGATTCTCACCGGGCGAGAGCGAAGCTGTCGGGGAGAGCCGGCAACGCCTGACACGCGCGGAAGGCGCACTCGCGGACGCAATCCGCCGCGAGTACACCGAAGCGGACATCATCATCGGCGGCAGCCTTATGCACAGCCGTGACACCCCGCTAGCTGTCGACCCGGAACTGGAGCCAGGCCATGGTCAGCCTGCGACCGGCGAAGCCGGGCGGCGTGGCGCCCTCGGTTTCCCTGAACTCTGGGAGGCCACTCACGCCCGCCTCGACCTCTACCACCAGATCGCAACCGGCCAGGCCAAGACGTCTTTCCGCAACGCCCAGATAGCCATGGGTGCCGGGTTCCTGCTCCTGATTCTCTTCGCAGGGATCGCCCTCTGGGCCAGCACCACCGCGGTCGCCATCGTTGCCGGCGGACTCGGTGCCGTCTCCGCAGCGCTGGCCGGATACGTCGCGAAGACGTTCATCCGGTCCCAAGAAGCCGCAGCCACCCACCTGCGGTCCTATTTCGACCAGCCCCTCGAACTGTCCCGCTACCTCGCTGCGGAACGCCTCGTCGCCGACGGAGACCTCACCCAGGAGCAGCGGGGGGAAATCCTCACCGCCCTGGTCCAAGCCATGGTCGCCGGGCCACAACCGCCGCCCGCACCGCAGTCCGTTGTTGTTGCCTCCGTGCCAGGGCAGCCTGGGGCGTAGCGCTGGCCTCACCGGTAGCGCCGAGGAGTGACCATCCCCGGCTGTGCGGGGATGGTTCCTCGATGGCGCGTACGGCGCTGATGCGGTTGGTTGGAGAGACGTGCCCATCAACCGGTTCGACAGATCGGAAGTGCCCTGCACTGGACTGGTGCGGGGCTTTCGCGCTGCGAGAAGGGGCTCCGGCGCCCACGGAAGTGTTGCGAGGCGTCTGGGAGGGGAGAACAACCCCTCTGACAGGGGGGCACGTGAACGCTGAACCAACGGCTACGCCAGAACCGGCACCGGCGACCCATCCCGCGCCTGACCACCAGAGGCGGCACAATCGGCTATCGGCCTGGGGGACATTCTTGGCGGGCATGGCCGCCCTTTTGACTGTCGTTACGGCCGCAGCGTCAACATATGTAGCCGTGGCGACGTACCGGGAACAGCACGTCAGCCAAGAGGAAGACGAGAAAAAGAAACTGGAAGATTTTGTCGGTCGAGTTACTTTTGTCACGGAAGGCGACAGATGGACGATCATTAATCGAAATATGGACTCGATATGGAACGTCAAAATCTATTATGTCACCTACGGCGTCAGCAGCACGGGGGAGGCTGAAAAGGTCATAGCGGCCGAGGCTGGCGCCATGCCCCCCTGTATGATCTGGTCCCTGAAGTCAGGGAAGACGGCCCCCAAAGGGTACAAATTGTCCATCGATGCCGTTTTCTCGACTTCGGATGATGTGGTCTGGGCCACGGGTACGCATCCTGGCGGAATGGATGCAGGTGAACAGGAATTTAGAAGCGGGTTCGGCCCCTGGTATTCGGACTACAAGGTTTGGATGGCAGCCAAAAGTGCCAAACCGAGCGCTAAGAAGGCGTCCTCCTGCCGATAATCGCTAAGGACCCTCCAAAGCCGACGAGACCCTGGAGGTCATCAAGGGGGCCCGGTCGGTGCGCAGCTCCCCTGTAGCTCCCAACCGGGTCGGCGCCGCCATGTCCGATGAGCCCGGCTCGGCGTGGTAGGTCATCGCCGATGCGGCAGGTCGACTGCTGTCGGCCTCACCCACTGTTCCCGGCGCTCGCCACGACACGGGTGCTGCCGGTGACTACGCCCCCGCGACGCGGAGGTGAAGTGCTGGGCGGACAAGGCGTATCAAGGCACCGAAGGCATCATCCGGGGACCCTTCCGCGGCCTGCGTATCAAGCTGTGGCAACGTCGGCACAACAGCACCCACGCCAGGATCCGTTGCCCCGGAGAGCAAGCCGTGGACGCTCTGAAGGGCTGGCGCCTCCTGCGGGAACTCCGCTGTAGCACCAACCGAGTCACCGCCATCGTGAAGACCATCCCCGCCCCTCGTCACGCCTCAACCTGAGAGGTTGGAAAAGGCTCACTGACTACGAGACGAGCAAGGAGCCAGCCCTACTGGAGCTCGCGGGTCAGATCCTGGACTCCGAGGAGCCCGAGGTCCGCCGGTATCCCATGCTGCGCCACCATTTTGGCGCCTACGAGCCTCTAGACGACGCGCTCGCGGTGCTGCGCAGCAGCGGCCTGGTCGTGCGACGTCGGCGGGGGAGTCGCCGTCCGCGGCCCGGGCGCCCGGGCTGGCCATCGTGAAGCACGCGCCGGTCACGGCAGAGGAGGTACAGACAGCCAGCGCGGCACGGGCCGCGGAACGGCGGATGTCGCGGCGCGTTCCGTGAGAGAGGGGCAGTGTTGTCGACATGCACTAATGGGAACGGAACGATGTCGCAAGTCGAGGGATCAGCCGCCGAACAGGTGTGTTGCGCCTCCAGGGAGTCCGTCGGCTGTTCTGGTGGGCAGCGGTGTCGAGGCGGTGATGGCCGGGGTGTCGGCGGCTCTTCGTTTCAGGTGCGCGGGGAGTCAACGTTCGGCTGCCGGGCGGCTTGGGCGGGAAGCAGGCCGTTCTTGCGAACGGCGTGCAGGTGACCCGCCGCCCATACCTCAAGTAGGGCCGACGGTCGGCCTCGAAGGTTCCAGGTACTGGTTCGGCTTCAGATCAGTAGGTTCGATCCGCGTGCCGCTTCGGGTGCGTGTCGGTCCTGAGCAACAGGGAGCTGAAGGCATATGGGTATGCGAAGGAAGCTGGTGGCGGGTGCAGTATCGCTAAGTGCGGCTCTGGCGTTCACCGGAATGGCACCGATGGGGACCGCGACGGCGGCCGGCCAGTGCCCCTACTCCGGAAGTCATCCGGAACTGGAGTACGACGATGGTCGGAGATACTCCGCCGCTGTCAAGCACGCCCAGTGCCTGTGGAACGTCAACAACGCCAAGTTGGGCGGCAAGGCACGGCTCGACGAGGACGGCCTCTTCGGATGGGGGACCATTCGTTCATCTGGCGGATTCAGTACGCTTGCGGGATTAACACCGACTGGATCATCGGGCCGAAGACGTGGAAGTGCTTGCACCTCGATGAGAGCCCAAACCCCTCAAGGAGCTCGGACATATTCCCTGTGATGTAAAGGCGGTCTTGCAAGCGAGGGGTAATCCGCCTATGCCCTCCGAACTCCTGACCTGACGTCAGAGAGCACGTGGTTCGCCGTTGGCCGGATCACGCGTTCACGCACTGGTCAGCACGTCAGTCAGCAGAATGCCGCCGATGAGCTGGCGGACGCCCCTCGGGTGGCTCGGATTACCCAACATGACGGTCACATCTCGACCGCCTTCGGGATCAACGCGCCACGCTGGGGCGGTTGGGCAGGAGAGCGGAAGCCAGACGATGCCATGGCCCATGACCTCCTGGAGCGCCTCGTTGATCTTCGCGCGGGGTACGTCCAGGACCTTCGCCATCTCCTCCTGCGTCAGTCAGATCCGCCCGCCCGCCTTCTGGCAGGCGGTCATCAGCTGGATCAGCCTCCGCGGCATGGCCTCGCGGAAGTACTGTGCGATCAAGAAGAAGAACTGCAGCGAGCCTGCGGCGAGGAGTCCCTCGGCCCTCTCGGGTGTGTTGATCCGGTTGGAGGTGATGACCGGGAGGGAGACGGCGTCCTTGATCCGGCGCACGCGGCTGTCTGTGCCGGTTCTGACGCCTGACGTGCTGGAGCGCGGGTCGCGATCCAGCCGGTGAGCGCCACGGCAAGAACTGCAGGAGCGAGCGCCCAGGCTGCGAGGTCGGCCGGGCCGGTGCCCGCGGTGAGCAACGCGCCGCCGAGGGCGGCCCCGGCGGCGGAGCCCAGGTACATCGCGGCCATCTGGAACGGGATGATGGGCATTGCCTGCGCGGGCCGGTGCGCGGTGAGGGTCTGCTGCAGCGTCGGGACGCTCGCCCAGCCGGCCGCGCCCCAGACCGCAGCCGCGATCAGCCACACGATCGGCGAAGAGGAAAGCCATGCCGCGGCGAAGCTCAGCGCCAGCAGGGCAGGCAGCGCGACCAGGAGCGTCTTGGGGCCGTAGCGGTCGAGCGGCTTGCCGATCAGCGCGGAGCCGGTGACGCCGCCGATGCCCCAGGCCCAGACCAGGGCAAAGCCGAGGCCCCCGAGCCCTCGGTCCTCGGCCATGGGCAGCAGGTAGGTGTAAAGGCCCAGGCTCGCGACGCCCAAGAGGAAGGCGGCCACGATGCCGACGATGGTCCGGCTTGATCGCAGCACCGTGAACGCGGACCCGCCCGCTGCTGCGTCGAGACGTGGGAGCGTCTTCGCGCGCAAGGCCAGCGCCGCCATGCTGACCACTCCGATGAGCACGACCAGGGCCATGGTCCAGCGCCACCCGGCGCTCTGGCCGATGATCATCCCGACCGGCACGCCCGCGACCGTGCCGGTGGAGAGCCCGAAGGTCACCAGGGACATGGCGCGGCCCCGTTCGTGGTCGGCGACCATCGCAGCGGCAGTGGCGGTCGCGACGGCCGTGAGGACGCCCGCGCCCACGCCGGCCACCACGCGCGAGGCGAGGAAGACCTCGATGCCCGGCGCGACCGTGGTGACGAGGTTGCCGAGGTTGAACAGCCCGAGCGCGATGAGCAGCGCCCGTGCCGTGCTGCCGCGGGCAAGTCTTCCCGACAGCAGCGGTCCGGCGACCGCGTAGGCGGCGGTAAACGTCGTGACCCCCAGGCCGATCATCGACACCGTGCTCGTCAGCGAGTCGGCGATCCGGGGAAGGACGCCCGCGAGCACGTACGCGTCAATCCCCAGCGAGACGGCGGCGACGGCCAGGGGCCACACCTTGCGGATCACGCGCCGGCCTCCCCGCGGTCGTCGTCGGCGTTCTCGTAGCCGGTGAGTACCGTGCCGAGCAGGCCCGGGAAGCGTGCTTCGAGGTCATCCTCGCGCAGCCGGATCATGCACTTGCGGCCCTCGGCGCGCACGAAGACCACGCCGGACTCGCGCAACAGGCTCGTGTGGTGGGTCAGCGTCGAGCGCGGCAGTTCAGGGCCTAGGTCGATGCTGTCAGTCTCGCCCTGCTCGGCGAGCATGCGCACCATGTTCAGCCGCAGCGGCTCGCTGAGGGCGAAGAGCACTCGCGGGATGGCGATCTCGTCAGTGTCTGGGTGGTGGTAGGTCCGCGGTGACACGGGACATCCCCAATCATTCGAAAATAGTCGCACAATAATTGTGCGGGAATTCTCGCACGATTGAGTTGAGGTGAGCAAGCCGAGGTCGTCGCCGAGGTGGGCCGCACCAGTGGCAGTGCTGGCGGTACTTCGATGCCTCCGCCACGGCCGACCGTCTCGCGAAGAGCCACGCTTCCTACGAGGAGAGCAGCAGCGAGAAGGACGTCGGGAAGGCCCCGATGCCGCTTATCGACAACCCCGAGCTCGCCTGGTCCTCGCCGGGGTGGCGGACTCCCCGGCCCAGACCGGCGGTGACCTGTACACGGTCACCATCAACGTCGCGGCCAACGCCTGAATGGCCGGCCACATCCACGGCGAGGACGGCTGTGCCGGCTGCGAAGGCAGCCGCGGCGACGTCGGGCACGACTGGGAGACGCGGATGCGGATGATCAGCGAGATGTAGCCGAACATCACCAAGTGGTTCGACCGAGACGTTTGGACCGCCGCCGTCAACGACACCGGCTAAACCGTCACCCGCCGCTGACTCGTCGCTCAGGGCTCCCCTCCCGAAGGCTTGGCCGACGCCCTTGAAGATTCGGGAGCAGGTGAGACGCAGGCGGAAGGGGATCTCCTTGGTCGTGTCGCTGTCGCCGGGTGATAAGGGGAAGGGCGGCTGCCTTGGCGACCCATCCCTTCACCGGTGGACGCTCGGCGGCGCCCCGTGCATGCCCGATCACGTCGTTGAGACGGTCCGACTCCGCGTGCTGCCTTTCCACGTGAAGCTGGTCCACCACGGCCCGATCGTGGGGATCGACGCCGAGAAGACGCGCTGGCTGACCGCGGCGTCGGCCCGTTGAAGGCCGGTGCTGTCATGGGCGTTGGGCGCTGGGGTGCCGGGTGAGGGCGTAGCCGATGTCGAAGGTGTCGGCTGACATGCGGGTGTCGTTGATCTCGACGACGGTGCCGTCGGGGCCGGTGGTGGTGCGGGTGATGCGCAGGAGCGGGACACCTTTGGGGAGATGGAGGCGGTCGCTCTCGGTGGGGGTGGGCATGCGGGCACTGACGGCTTCTTCCCAGGACAGAGGGGCGTGGTCCATCTGTTCGAGGAGGTCGTAGATGCCTCCGGGGCCGGTGTCTTTCTGGGCGAGCCGGGTGCCGCGGGCGAGGGAGGCGGGCAGGTAGCTGGTGGCCAGCTGGAGTGGGGTTCGGGTTGTGGGGTCGCCCATGAGGCGGTCGCGTACCAGCACGTCCTGCTTCGCGTCCTCGGGGAGTCCGAGGAGGGTGGCGATGTCGCGGGGGCGGGTGCCCAGGTGATGGCGGGTAGTTCGAGGGCGGTCCAGGGCTGGGCGGAGGCGTCGAAGTAGTAGCCGCGTTCGTCGCGGAGGACCTGGCGGCCGCGGGTGAGCCGCCGGCGTACGGGCCGGGCGCGGACGACGGTTCCGCGGCGGCGGGTGACGTCGACCAGGCCCTCGGCTTCGAGTCGGGCGACGGCTTCGCGGGCAGTCTGCTTGGCGACTCCGTGCTGCTGGGCGAGGTCGATGATTTTCGGCAGGGTGCCGCCCGCGGGATAGGTCCCGTCCTCGATGGCGGCGCGCAGTTCAGCGGCTGTGATTCGTGCGGTCACCTCGTACCGGTGACCGGCCTATGAGCTTGTGCGGGAGGAGACGGGGGCGGGGGCTACCCGGTTTCCTTCCCGCCCGCGGCGGCTTCCTCGTCACGCTCCTCCGGGGAACCGGGACTGTCGGTTCGTCCGGTCTCGGGCTCGGGCTCGTCAGCGTGCGGGTTCCGCAGCTGCCGTGTCCGTTCCCGGCGGTCCTGCCGGTAGTGGTTCACCCACACGATCGCGCTCACCACCACCGGCATGATCATGAGAGCGTAGACGGGCCACGCCTCGCTCCACGCGGAGCCGAGCGAGGAGTAAGCCCGGTCTGCGGAGGCGAAGACGGTGTCGCCGTAGTCGACCGACGAGTCGTGGATCGTTCCGGAGGCGGTGCTGCCGTCGGCGAACTGCCACCGGCCGTAGCAGGAGGGCGGCGGCGTCGTGTGGCCGCCGCCCTCAAGGCACTGCCCCACGTAGGTGAGCGTCGCGGACTTCCCGGTGATCACCACGGACAGCCTCTCGCGGCCGAGCATCCAGAGAAAGCAATCGAAAAAGAGGGGAAGGCCGACGATGGCCATCCACTCTTTGCCGGTCGGCCATTTCAGCGGAGCCTTCGGCAGTGCGTCCGCCGTACGCGCCGGCCTGGCGCCGTCGGCATCTCCGTCCCCCGTGTTCATCCCGTCCGCTCCCCACTGCGTCCACGTCGGCGTGGTGCACTCGGCTGCTCCTACCGACGCCGGTGCGTCCGCCGGTGGTTCCGCCGGAAGGACATCCGGCCGACGACCGAGTCCGGCCGCGAAGGCCATCGACGCCGCCCGCTCCGCGACCGAGACCGCCGACCAGGTCGAGGCCCCCGTCCCCGCCGGGGGCAACCCGCCGCGACCGCCCGCACCACCGTGCAGACCGCCCAGACCTCCGCGATGCTTGCTGTAGAGACCGCCCTCAAGCTCGGCGCCAAACTCCCGCTCAAGTCCGGCGCTACGTCCAGGAGGTCAACGCGTGACCACCTCCAGCCAGGTTCGAGCTGGCGCCAGACCACTAGGGCGTGTCTCTTCGATCACGAGCGGAGCCGGATGAGGAGTGCGGCGGCGGTGGCGGTGCCAAGGAAGACGTATCCATGCTTGTCGTAGCGAGTGGCGACGGCTCGGAACTGTTTGAGCTTGTTGATCGCCCGCTCGACGGTGTTCCGAGCTTGGTACCGGGCTCTGTCGAAGGCGGGAGGTCGGCCGCCGCATGAACCCCTGCGTCGGCGGGCGGCCTTGGTGTCGCTCTTTTCCGGAATCACGTGCAGGATGCCACGTCGTCGCAGATAGGCGCGGATCTCGCCGTTGCTGTACGCATTGTCGGCGCTATCGCTGTCCGGCAGTCGCCGGGGTCTGCCCGTCCGGAGCCGCGGGACGCGGATCTTGTCCATGACCGGCTCGAACTGGGTGCAGTCCGCCCGCTGGCCGGGCGTGATGACCAGTGACAGCGGGCGGCACTTGCCATCCGTGCTCAGGTGGGGCTTTGTGGTCAGCCCGCCGCGGGAGCGGCCGGGGGCTTCGCCTGCCGCGGCGCCTCCTCCAGGAACGGGCGCAAGCGCGCGTGCATGTGCACTGATCTTTGCACGGTCTTCTTTTGAGGCTTTGGGACGTGTCGGTGCCGAGGCCGTCGGGGCCCCGGCGGCGTGCTGATGAGCGCGGATCGAGGTGGAGTCGATGTTGATGTTCCAGTCGATGCTGCCGCCGGTGTCGGCGACGGCCTGGACGTGCTGGAGCAGCCTCTCCCAGGTGCCGTCGGCTGACCACAGCATGTCCGCTTGTGGACGGTCTGCCACGGACCGAAGCGTTCTGGCAGCTCGCGCCACTGGCACCCGGTACTGAGCCGGTGGACAATCCCGTCGATCACCTGCCGGTGATCGCGCCACCGCCCACACCGGTTGTTGCCCCTGGGTAGCAGCGGCTCCAGCACCGCCCATTCGTCGTCAGTGAGATCCCCCTGCTGAGCATAATCAGAACAGCGAATCACTGGTCGTGGAGGCCGTCTCCAGGGTGGCGTTTGGACCTTGAGCAGAAGGGCTTCGGCGCAGTGAGAGAAGGATCAACAGGGCGAAGGCAGCGAACGCGGTGCCTGTGCGTGCGTAATTGAACGCCTCCCAGCGAGTCAGCATCTCGGCGTGATCGGCGGGTGCCGAGGTGACCGCCCACTGCTTGATACGGCCGTTTATGGGGACGTTGCCGAGACGGGTGATCAGGAAGGACGCAATAACGAGGAGACCAGCCCCTCCGGCCAGCCGCCGTGCGGCGCCTCGCGTCATGGCGGCAAGCGCGAGGGCACTTAGCGCCGACACGCCCATGGCACCTTGCATGGTGATGCCGTTCATCTGCATCAACTGGGCATGGAAGGACAGTCTCATGTCGAGCGGCACGGCGTTGAACGTGGGGACGAGGTTGGCCGCTCCGTAGCCGAATGCGCCGGCGAGGGCGCCGGTGGACAGCAGGGCGAGGCCCTGGACGAGCCGGATGCGCATGCGGATCACTCTTCCGTCTCCGGTTCGGCGGGGGTAACGGACCGGGTGAGCGGCTCGACTTCTCGCAGCACCGTTGGGTGTGAGCTCTGCGAACATGTGGACTCATATGGAGACCGGTTCGCCTTCTTGTGGCAGAACGTCACCGGTGAGGCGCTCTGGGGCAGCTTCACGTGTTGCGACCGAGTTGGTGGATGCGCTGAACCCGTCCGTCGCCGGCGATCTCGCCGACCAGGATCCACTCGATCACCGTGTGGCCGAGTTTGCGGTGTTCCGTGCTGAGGCGACAGCGTGCGGCGAACCGGTGGCCGTCGACGAGGAGTTCATCGATCAGCATCTGGACGGCGGTGACGTTCTTGCGGGCCGGAGCCGCGTGTGCGATCAGTTGCTCGCGGGTGAGCTCGGTTCCGTCGGTTACCCAGACCGCGTCGTCGGTGAAGGTGCGGTCCGCGATCCGGGTGGGATCGTCGTCGGAGAGGGGCATGTCGCGGGTGTAGTCGATCAGCAGGCGGCGCGCCGCCAGCTCAGTTATCTCTGACATGCCTGTCATGGTTAAGGGTCCTGTTACCCTTGTCAACCATGTCAGAGATAAGGCGTCGCCGTCAGCGGGTGGAAGTTGCGCGCAACCGTGCCGCCCTTGTGTCGGCGGCTATTCAAGTGCTGGCCGAGCACCCCGAGGCGAGCATGTCCGACATCGCGTCCGAGGCCGGCGTGACGCGGCAGACCGCATACGTGCACTTCGGTACCCGCGAAGCACTGCTCGCGGCGGTGCGCGACGAGTTGAGCCGCCGCGCGTTCACTGTGCTGGATGCCGCTGACCTTGCCGCCGACCCCGCCACCGAAGCCCTCGGTCGGTTCCTTGCCGCAGTCGGAAAACTGCTGGCCGAGCAGGCGTCATTTGGTCATACGGACGGCGACTCGGAGACAGACGCGTCCCGTCATCTACTGATCGAGCAGCGCCTGGGGGCTCTGATCCGCCGCGGACGCGACAGCGGCGAGTTCACGACCGAACTGGAGACGAACTGGCTGGTTGCCGCAACGATTGCGCTCGGCCACGCCGCCGACCATCAGATCCGTATCGGTCGCCTGGGCGCGCGGGTTGCGGCAAGGCACTACCGGGCGTCGGTGATGCGTTTGTACGGCGCTCATGATCCCGATCATTCGCCGTGACCGACAGTGTGCGACATGCTCATCAACTGGTCCTGCTTAGCTTCTGATCGAAGATACAGGGCCTAAGCCCAGGTCCGCAGGAAACTCCATGTTCGCCATGCTCTGGGAGGCGGTCAGCAGTCCGTCAGAGAACGGCTACTCAGATACGCGGCTTGCACGGCTTCACCGATGGGTGCAGTCAACACACCACAGGGTCCGGCTGCCGAACGGGTACGGACTGCCGGCGGGTTTAGCGACGATCCCTTCGACGCCCTGCGGCTGGATCGCCTCGCACCAGTGCAGGGCGGTGTCCCGGTTGGAAGTTGCCAGGACCGGCTGGAGCGGGGGGCCGACGTCGACCAGGAGCGCTCGGTGTACGGGCGGGCGGCCAGCGCGTCGCCGCCGTGGTCGGGGTGCGCCAGGACGTCGAACGCGGCGTAGGTGGCGGGGAGGCGGGCGGCCAGGGCGTGGGCCCGGTCCATCGAGGAGGCGGCGCGGGCCTGGACCGCCCCGAAATCGATCCGGCCCCCCGTGCCAGATGACCGCCTCCCCGTCCAGCGTTGTCCCCGGGGGCAACGCCATGGCGGCCACGGCGAGGTCCATCCAGTGGGAGGTGACGATCGGGCCCGTACGGGAGTAGCCGATCACCCCGTCCTCGGTGCGCCGGGAGGATCATCCGGTGTCCGTCAAAACCTTGATCTCGAAATGCCAGCCAGGGCTGGTCGGCATAGCACGGACCAGGGCAAGGAGGATCTCCGGCTTCCGGTCGGAGACGTAACGCCGGACCCCCGGTGTCGGGTATGCCTGCTTGGACGTCCCGGGGAGAGGAACGGTTCAGGCTGGCGCCCGTCGGCGCTGAAAGTCAGGGCAGCCCCACCAGGCCCCACCCCCGGTGAGCAGCCTCCGCGACCACTGCGCCCCATTCACGCAGAAGGGCGACGAAACTCTCGAAGGTGTCCGGGCGGCCCGCCCAGCCCTCGCACTCGGCAGCGAACGCGCCGCTCAGCTCCTCCAGACACGGCTTCACCCGCTCCCAGGCCCGGGCCTTGCCCGCCACCGCCTCCGGCGGGCAGACCAGAAGGACATGCGGGTGCCAACGGTCGGCGGGTGGCGGGAAGACTCCTCCGCCTGCCACCGCCGGAGTATTGGCCTGTTCCTCGTCCCAGATCAGACCTCCGAGGAAGCGGTCTATCGACTGACGCACGGGCGTGTCGACGAGCGGACGCATGTCAGCCCATGCCGCGCCCGCGCGGGCATGCGGCATGTGCGCGCTGGTCGTGGTGAGGAAGCTGTATACGGCGCACCACGCCGGTGCTGTCCCAGGAGGCCAGAGCCAGCCGTGGGACCGCTCGTCTCTGTCGTCGTACACGTTGCCGAACTCGCCCGGCCACGCGATGTCCTCAAGCCGTCCGATCCGGTGCTCGACGGGGATGGCGCTCAACTCTCCCCAGTCCACCATGAATACCGTGAGGTCCATACCCATGGAGGCAGCATAGGAAGTGGGTGCATGGCACGTCGTGTACGGACCGTTGACCTGCCAGGGCCGGGACGTCCGGCATGTCGCTGCACTCTCCTGCGGGGCGGGAGGG
>NZ_JAAXYC010000011.1 GCF_018619185.1 Streptomyces sp. McG3
GCATGCTCGCCGAGCAGTTGCTGCGGCTGACCCGCCGGCTGCACCGCATCCAGAGCCGCCAGCTGGAGCCGATCGACATCACTCCGGCCCAGTTCCGGCTGCTGCGGACGGTCGCGAGCTACGAGGCCGCCCCCCGGATGGCGGATCTCGCCCGGCGCCTGGACGTCGTTCCGCGCGCGGTGACGACGCTGGTCGACGCCCTGGAGGCGAGCGGGCGCGTGCGCCGCGCACCCGATCCGGACAGCCGCCGGGTGGTCCGCGTCGAGATCACGGACGAGGGGCGCGCCACGCTGCGGTCCCTGCGCAGCGCGCGCCGGGCCGCCGCAGAGGAGATCCTGGCCCCATTGACCGCCGATCAGCGCGAGGTCCTCGGCGGGCTGCTGTCCGCCCTGGTCGACGGCATGCCGGAACGCCACTGCTGAACACCGCGCCGAGCCGCCGAGGAGATGTCCGACATGCCGCTGCTGGAGCCCGACCCGGAAGCCCTGCGCCCCCGAACCACGCGGGCGCCCGCCCCCGACCGGGTCACCGACCGCAGCGCGGGCGGCACCCCGGAGCCGCTGCGCGGCGAGCTGACGGCCCTGCTCGGCGCCGACAAGGTGCTCTGGAAGATCTCCGACCTCGTGCGGTACGCCTCCGACGCCAGCCCCTACCGCTTCCTCCCCCGGGTCGTGCTGGTCCCCGAGAATCTCGACGACGTCTCCGCGATCCTTTCGTACGCCCACGGCAAGGGCCGTGACGTGGTCTTCCGGGCCGCGGGCACGAGCCTCAACGGCCAGGCGCAGGGCGAGGACATGCTCGTCGACGTACGCCGCCACTGGACCGGCGTCGAGGTGCTGGACGACGGGGCGCGGGCCCGGATCGGGCCGGGGACGACCGTGATGCGGGCCAACATCGCCCTCGCCCGGTACGGCAGGCTGCTGGGCCCCGACCCGGCCAGCGCCATCGCCTGCACCGTCGGCGGGGTCGTCGCCAACAACGCATCGGGCATGACGGCGGGCACCACCCGCAACTCCTACCGGACGCTCGCCTCGCTCACCTTCGTCCTGCCGGGCGGCACCGTCGTCGACACCGCCGATCCGGCCGCCGACGAGGAGCTGGCCCGCGCCGAACCGGAGCTGTGCGCGGGGCTGATGGAGCTGAAGGCGGAGATCGAGGCGGACGAGGAGCTGACCGCCCGCATCCGCGCCAAGTACACGATCAAGAACACCAACGGCTACCGCCTGGACGCCTACCTCGACGGGGCGACACCGGTGGAGATCCTGCGGGGGCTGATGGTCGGCTCCGAGGGCACGTTCGGCTTCATCTCCGAGGTCGTCTTCGACACCCTGCCGCTCGACCGGCGGATCTCCAGCGCCCTGCTGTTCTTCCCCTCCCTCACCGCCGCCGCGGCCGCCGTGCCCCGGTTCAACGAGGCGGGGGCCATCGCCGTGGAACTGATGGACGGCAACACCCTGCGCGCCTCCGTCAGTGTGCCGGGCGTTCCGGCGGACTGGGCGGCGCTGCCCCGGGAGACGACCGCGCTGCTGGTGGAGTTCCGGGCGGCCGACGAGTCGGGCCAGGAGGCGTTCGAGCGGGCGGCCGACGCCGTCGTCGCCGGCCTGGACCTGGTCGTCCCGGCCGTGTCGGTGACCAACGCCTTCACCCGGGACGCCGGGACGATCGCCGGGTACTGGAAGGCCCGCAAGGCGTTCGTCACGGCGGTCGGCGGGTCCCGGCCCTCGGGCACCACTCTGATCACGGAGGACTTCGCCGTGCCGCCCGCACGGCTGGCGGATGCCTGCGAGGCGCTGCTGGAGCTCCAGTCCCGCCACGGGTTCGACGCCGCCGTGGCCGGTCACGCCGCGCACGGCAATCTGCACTTCCTGCTCGCGTTCGACGCGGCGAAGCCGGCCGACGTCGAGCGGTACGACGCCTTCATGCAGGAGTTCTGCGCGCTGGTGGTGGACCGTTTCGACGGGTCGCTCAAGGCGGAGCACGCCACCGGGCGCAATATCGCGCCCTTCCTGGAGCGGGAGTGGGGGCCGCGCGCCACCGAGCTGATGTGGCGGACGAAGCAGATCATCGATCCCGCCGGGGTGCTCGCTCCCCGCATCGTCCTGGACCGGGATCCGCGGGCCCATCTGCGGGGCCTGAAGACCATTCCGAAGGTGGAGGCGGTCGCCGACCCGTGCATCGAGTGCGGCTTCTGCGAACCGACCTGTCCCAGCGAGGATCTGACGACCACTCCGCGCCAGCGGATCGTGCTGCGCCGGGAGATGATGCGCCAGGTGGACGGTTCGCCGGTCGAGGCCGGTCTGCTGGACGCCTATGGGTACGACGCCGTGGACACCTGCGCCGGAGACTCCACCTGCAAGCTCGCCTGTCCGGTCGGCATCGACACCGGGGCGATGATGAAGGGCTTCCGGCACCGCAGGCACACACCGCGCGAGGAGCGGATCGCCGCGCTGACCGCGAAGAACTTCCGCGTGGTGGAGGCCTCGGCACGACTGGCCGTGGCCGTGGCCGACGCGGTCGGCGACCGGGTGGGCGACGGTCCGCTCGGGGCCGTGTCGCGGCTCGCCCGCAAGGCCGTCCGCCCCGATCTCGTACCGGAGTGGCTGCCGCAGATCCCGGGGGCGGCGGCCCGACGGCTGCCGCGTACGGACCGGGTCGGAGCGGGCGCCGTCTACTACCCGGCCTGCGTCAACCGCATCTTCGCCGGGCCGGACGGCCGCCCCGGCCTCTCCCTGGCCGAGGCGGTGGTCGCCGTGTCCGGGCGGGCCGGGAAGCCGGTGTGGATCCCCGAGGACGTCGCGGGGACGTGCTGCGCGACGATCTGGCACTCCAAGGGGTACGACGCGGGCAACAGGATCATGGCGAACCGCATCGTGGAGGCCGCCTGGGGCTGGACGGCGGGCGGGACGCTGCCGCTGGTCGTGGACGCGTCCTCCTGCACGCTCGGCATCGCCGAGGAGGTGGTGCCCTACCTCAGCGAGGACAACCGGGCGCTGCACCGTGAACTGACCGTCGTGGACTCGCTGGTGTGGGCGGCCGAGGAGCTGCTGCCGGAGCTGACGGTGTTCCGCACCGCCGGGTCGGCCGTCGTGCATCCGACCTGTTCGATGGAACACCTGGGTGACGTGGGGCAGTTGCGCGCGCTGGCCGAGGCATGCGCGGACGAGGTCGTGGTGCCCGACGACGCGGGGTGCTGCGCGTTCGCGGGCGACCGGGGGATGCTGCACAAGGAGTTGACCGATGCGGCGACGGCCAAGGAGGCGGCCGAGGTCGGCCTCCGCGACTACGACGCCCATCTGTCGGCGAACCGGATGTGCGAGATCGGCATGGAACGGGCCACCGGGCGTCCCTACCGCTCGGCACTGATCGAGCTGGAGCACGCCACCCGGCCGACCCTCCGCTGAGTATCCGCCGTCGGTCGCGAACCCCCCGTCCGACGTGCACATGTGAGCGTTTCCGGGCCCCGATTGGTTGCACCAGTCGGGGCTTCGGCGTGCCGTGAAGAAAGTCCATGGTTTGAGGACGAGAGTCCAAATACTTCTCTTGCGCACCATCAGCCTCACCCTCCAGGGTCCTTACCGAGACCCGGTCCCCGCGCTCGTCATGCGTACGGGGACCGGACGCGCTCGCGCACCGTCTGAACCCCCAACCCCACCTGGAGGCTCGATGAACGACGACGCCCGGCCCGCACCGGAACCGCGGGACATGCCCCCGCACAGCGGCGCGGCCGACGAGGGGGCGCGGCAGGATCCCAGCCGGCGTTCGGTGCTGTGGACCACGGCGGGTGTGGCCGGCGCCGGACTCGGCCTCGGCGCACTGGGTACGGGGAACGCGTCGGCGGCCGAGGCGACCGCCCCGCAAGCCCTCTCCGCCGCGGAAGCGGCCGCCGCCGCCCCCGCCCGGCAGGGCCGCACCATGGCGGACGTCCGCTTCGAGGGACGCTCCACGATCCGGGTCGGCATCGTGGGCCTCGGCAACCGGGGCGGCAGCATGATCGACCTGTTCCTCGCCGTACCGGGCGTCCAGGTGAAGGCGGTCTGCGACCCGGTCCGGGACAAGGCGGAGAAGGCCGCGGCCAAGGTGACGGCCGCCGGTCAGCCCGCCCCCACCGTCTACGCCAAGGGCGAGGACGACTACGAGAACCTCTGCAAGCGCGGGGACCTCGACTTCGTCTATGTGGCGACGCCCTGGGAACTCCACTTCCCGATGGCGAAGGCGGCGATGCTGAACGGGAAGCACGTCGGCGTGGAGTGCCCGATCGCCATGCGGCTGGAAGAGCTCTGGCAGTTGGTGGACCTCTCCGAGCGCACCCGGCGGCACTGCATGCAGCTGGAGAACTGTTGCTACGGCAAGAACGAGATGCGGGTGCTGCGCATGGCGCACGCGGGTCTCTTCGGCGATCTGCTGCACGGGGCGGGCGCCTACAACCACGATCTGCGCGAGCTGATGTTCGACCCCGACTACTACGAGGGCCCCTGGCGCCGGCTGTGGCACACCCGGCTGCGCGGTGACCTCTACCCCAACCACGGGTTCGGGCCGGTCGCCAACTACATGGACGTCAACCGGGGCGACCGGGCGGTGAGCATCACGAGCATCGGCACCCCGGCCCTGTCGCTCGCCGAGTACCGGAAGGAGCACGTGCCGGCCGGCGACCCCAGCTGGAAGGAGTCGTACATCGGGGCCGACCGGACGATCAGCCTCGTCCAGACGGCCAGGGGCCGGGTGATCCGGCTGGAGCACGATGTGTCGAGCCCGCACCCGTACTCGCGGATCAACAGCCTCGGCGGTACGCGGGGCGTGTTCGAGGACTACCCGGAGCGCGTCTACCTGGAGCCCACGAACACGAACCACCAGTGGGACGACTTCAAGAAGTACGCCGAGTGGGACCACTGGCTCTGGAAAGAGCACGCGAACCCGCCGGGCGGGCACGGCGGCATGGACTACATGATGGTCTTCCGGCTGATGCAGTGCATGCGGCTCGGCCTGGTCCCCGACTTCGACGTGTACGACGCGGCGACCTGGACGGCCCCCGTGCCGCTGAGCCATCTCTCCATCAAGGCCAAGGGCGCGCCGCTGCCGATCCCGGACTTCACCCGGGGCGAGTGGAAGAAGGCCCGGTCCGGCATGGACTCCGAGAAGCCCGCGGAGTGACGTCCCCGGGGTCCCGGGCCGCCTGGGCCCGGGACCCCGCAGGGCGGCGGAGAGGGCCGGAAAACCGGTTGCCCCGGACCGGGACGAACAGGGAACCTTGCACGTCACCCCGTTCTTCGAGGTCCATCCGGATCTCCGTTTCACAAGCCCTGGGACGTCATGCAGATTCGCGACCTTCCGTATTCGGATCCCGGCGACCCCGATGTCCGTTCAGGCCCTCGATTCCTCTACTGGCTCGGGCGCAACCAGCTCGCGGGGCAGCTGAAGGCCCTCTCCTGGGGGCTGCTGCACCAGCTGGGCATCGCCGGTCTCCCGATCACCGTGGGACTCGCCGTCCAGGCCGTCATCGACCGCTCCGGGGGGCGACTCGCCCTGGCCGGCGGCCTCATCGTCGCCCTCGGCGTCCTGATCGCCGTCGGCGACACCATGCTCCACCGGACCGCCGTGACCAACTGGATCACCGCCGCCGCCCGGGTCCAGCAACTGCTCGCCCGCAAGACCGCCGAGCTGGGCTCGGCGCTGACACGGCGGGTCGCGGCCGGTGAGGTCGTCGCCGTCTCGACCGGCGACGTGGAGAAGATCGGCTGGTTCGTCGAGGCGCTCTCCCGCTTCGCGGCCGCCGCCACCGCCCTCGTGGTCATCTGTGTGGGGCTGGCGTTCTACCTCCCGTCCCTCGGCCTGATGGTGGCACTCGCCATGCCGGTGCTCGCCCTGGCCGTGCTGCCGTTGCTGCCGCGCGCCACCCGGCGCGCCGACGAGCAGCGCGAGAAGGCGGGCAAGGCCACCGAGCTGGCCTCGGACACGGTCGCCGGACTGCGTGTGCTGCGCGGTATCGGCGGCGAGGAGCTGTTCCTGGGCCGCTACCGGCGCGCCTCCCAGGAGGTCCGCCGGGCGGCGGTGCGCTCGGCCCGGATGTGGGCGCTGATCTCGGCGGTGCAGGTGCTGCTGCCGGGGATCCTGCTGATCTCCCTCGTCTGGTACGGGGCGACGCTGGCCCGGGACGGCCGCATCGACGTCGGCCAGCTGGTCACCGTCTACAGCGCGGCCACCCTGATGCTGTTCCCCCTGCGCCACTTCGAGGAGATCGCGATGGCGTACTCCTTCTCACGGCCGTCCGCCCAGCGTGCGGTGCGCGTGCTGGCGCTGCGCCGCAGTGCGCGGGAGGCCACCGTCGAGGGTGTGACGCCCGCCGGTGATCTGTACGACCCGTCGACCGGACTGATGGCCCCCCGGGGGCAGTTCACCGCCGTCGTCTGCGGCGACCCGGACGAGGCGGGCCGGCTGGCCGAACGGCTCGGCGGGCACGCGGAGACCGGCGAGGAGGACGGGGAGGCTTCGGCGAGGACTCCGTCGGTCCTGCTCGGCGCGGTCGCCCTGGACGAGATCCCGCTGGACGCCGCACGGGCCGCGGTGCTGGTCCAGGACAAGGACCCGGTGCTGCTGTCCGGCACGCTCCAGGAGCTGCTGGACATCCCGGCGTCGGGCCTGGTCACCGCCGAGGCGGCGTTGGAGGCGGCGCAGTGCGGTGATGTGCTGAGCGCCCTGGCACAGGCCTCCCCCGAGAACGACGGGGACCCGATGCGGACCCGGATCACCGAGCGCGGCCGGTCCCTGTCCGGCGGTCAGCGCCAGCGCCTCGCGCTGGCCCGGTCGCTGGTCACCGACCCGGAGGCGCTGGTGCTGGACGAGCCGACCTCCGCGGTCGACTCGCACACCGAGGCGCGGGTCGCCGCCGGGATCGCGAAGCTGCGCCGGGGCCGTACGACGGTGGCGTTCGCCTCGTCACCGCTGCTGCTCGACGCCGCCGACCGGGTGGTGCTCGTCCACGAGGGCACGGTGGTCGCCGTGGGAACCCACCGCGACCTGCTGCGCACCGAACCCCGCTACCGGGCGGTCGTCACCCGGGAGACCGACGACGAGGCGGCCGCCACGAGCGCGCTGAACGGCGTCGGCGAAGTCCCCGCCATGAAGAGCATCCAGGAAATCGAGGAGAGGGCATGATCGGCGTCGCACCCCCGGCGTACGACCCCGCGGCCCCGGAGTCGGCGACGACGCTGCCCGTGGGCACGCCGACGACCGTGCGGAGCTACGTGGGCAGTCTGCTGCGCCGGCACCGCAGGGCGTTCGCCGTCCTGATCACGGTCAACGCGGTGGCGGTGATCGCGTCGATCACCGGACCGTATCTGCTGGGCGGACTGGTGGAGGATCTGTCCGACGGCGTCACCGACCTGCGTCTGGAGCGCACCGCCGCGATCTTCGCGGTCGCGCTGGTCATCCAGGTCCTGTTCACGCGCAGCATGCGGCTGCGCGGGGCGATGCTGGGCGAGGAGATGCTCGCCGATCTCCGCGAGGACTTCCTCGTACGGTCCGTCCGGCTGCCGCCCGGGGTCCTGGAGCGGGCCGGGACGGGCGATCTGCTGTCCCGGATCACCACCGACATCGACCGCCTGGCGAACGCGATGCGCGAGGCCGTGCCGCAGTTGGCGATCGGCGTCGTCTGGGCCGGTCTGCTGATCGGCGCGATGGCGGTGACCGCTCCCCCGCTGGCGCTGGCCGTGCTGGTCGCGCTGCCGGTGCTGATCGTGGGCTGCCGCTGGTACTTCCGCCGCGCCCCCTCGGCGTACCGCTCGGAGGCCGCCGGTTACGCCGCCGTCGCCGCGATGCTCGCGGAGACCGTCGACGCCGGGCGGACCGTGGAGGCGCACCGCCTCGGCGACCGCCGGGTGGCGCTGTCGGACCGGCGGATCACGGAGTGGACGGCCTGGGAGCGGTACACGCTGTTCCTGCGTTCGGTGCTGTTCCCCGTCGTCAACGCGACGTACGTGACGATCCTCGGCGCGGTCCTGCTGCTCGGCGGCTGGTTCGTGCTGGAGGGCTGGATCACGGTCGGGCAGCTGACGACGGGGGCGCTGCTGGCCCAGATGATGGTCGACCCGATCGGTCTGATCCTGCGCTGGTACGACGAGCTCCAGGTGGCCCAGGTGTCGCTGGCCCGGTTGGTCGGCGTCCGGGAGATCGAGCCGGACGCGGGCGACTCCGGGGTCGGTCCGGACGGCCGGGACGTACGGGCGGACGACGTCCGCTTCGGGTACCGGGAGGGCGTCGACGTGCTGCACAAGGTGTCGCTCGACGTGGCTCCGGGCACCCGGCTCGCGCTGGTCGGCCCCTCCGGCGCGGGCAAGTCCACGCTGGGCCGGCTGCTGGCGGGGATCTACGCGCCGCGCACCGGGGAGGTGACGCTCGGCGGGGCGGAGCTGTCGCGGATGACGGCGGAGCGGGTCCGCGAGCACGTGGCCCTGGTCAACCAGGAGCACCACGTCTTCGTCGGCTCGCTCCGGGACAATCTCCTGCTGGCCCGCGACGGGGCGAAGGACGCGGAGCTGTGGGCGTCGCTGGCCGCGGTCGACGCGGACGGCTGGGCGAAGGCCCTGGAGGAGGGGCTGGACACCGAGGTCGGCTCGGGCGGGTTCGCGCTGACCCCGGCGCAGGCCCAGCAGATCGCGCTGGCGCGTCTCGTGCTGGCCGATCCGCACACGCTGGTGCTGGACGAGGCGACCTCGCTGCTGGACCCGCGGGCCGCCCGCCATCTGGAGCGTTCGCTGGCCCGGGTGCTGGAGGGCCGCACGGTGGTGGCGATCGCGCACCGGCTGCACACCGCGCACGACGCGGATGTGATCGCGGTCGTGGAGGACGGCCGGATCAGCGAGCTGGGCAGCCACGACGAGCTGGTGGCGGCGGACGGCGCGTACGCGTCCCTGTGGCGGTCCTGGCACGGGTGAGCCGCCCGTCGGACGGCCCGGGGGTCACCGGGCCGTCCGCGTGCGGTCGGGCTGGAGGAGCTGATCGACGGGCGCGTGGTCGTCGGTGAGGATCCGGGCGTCCCCGGTCCAGGCGGCGAGGTCGTCGCCGGTGGTGATCCTCCAGCCGACGTCGCGGGCTTCCAGGGCTTCCTGGATCGCGGGTGCGTCGACCGGCCGGCCGGAGGCGACCACCACCAGATTGCCGCCCACGGTGGACGCGGTCGGGTC
Organism: Streptomyces sp. McG3; assembly: GCF_018619185.1. Classification (GTDB taxonomy): domain Bacteria; phylum Actinomycetota; class Actinomycetes; order Streptomycetales; family Streptomycetaceae; genus Streptomyces. Next base: position 9,177 of record NZ_JAAXYC010000011.1, read on the forward strand.
CAGCCCGATGTCCGCGGGCTTCCCGAGGAGGGCGACGTGCTCGAAGGCCGCGGCGAGGGTGGCGACCTCGGCGCGGGCGAAGGCCAGCTCGCCGTGGTCGATGAGGTTGGCGACGTACAGTCCGTCCTCGTCGAGCGCCCGGCGGACGTCTCCCAGCGCCTGCGACGTCGTGAGGTGCCACGGCACGCTGACGCCCCCGAAGGCGTCGCCCACCACCAGGTCGTGGCTGCCCGCGTCCAGCCTGCGCAGGCCCAGTCGGCCGTCCTCCTCGGTCACGTCGATGCCGGTGGCGGTCGACGGCCCCAGGCCGAGCCGGTCACGGTCGATGCGCACGACCCCGCCGTCGATCTCGGAGACGGTGCTGCGGGTCCCCGGGCGTGAGGCCGCGAGGTAGCGGGGGAAGGTGAGGCCGCCGCCCCCGATGTGGTGGGCGGTCAGCGGCTCACCCCCGGGGAAGGCGGTGTCGACCACCGACGCGATGGCGCGCACGTAGGCGAACTTCAGGTGCGTCGGGTCCTCGACGTCGACGTAGGAGTGGCTCAGGCCGTCGAGGACGAGGGTGCGGCCGCTGTCCCGGTCGGGGTCCGTGACGACCTGTGCGCAGTGGTAGCGGGTCTCCGCGTCACAGCCGCCGGGGGCGAACGCCGTGGCGAGGGAGCCCGCGACGACGGTGGCGAGCGCGACGGCCGCGGCGCGCCGCCAGCGGCGGGCCCGCCAGCCGACCAGTGCGGCGCCGAGCACGAGCAGGGTGCCGAGGCCGATCAGAATGGAGCTGACGGGCAGGCGTGAGACCAGGACGAATCCGGTGAGGACGGTGCCGACGATGGCGCCGAAGGTACCCACGCCTGACAGCCGTCCGACGACCGTCCCGGTCTCGGCGAGGCTGGTCAGCCGCAGCTTCGTCACGAACGGGGTCACCGCGGAGAGCAGGGCGCCGGGCACCAGGAGGGTCGCGGAGGCGACCAGCAGGAGCAGCGCCGGCGACCACTGGGCGGTGGTGCGCAGCAGGAGCGGGGTGAGCGCGACGACCACGCCCGACACCCCGAGCGCCGGGGCGATGAGCCGGAGCGGGTCGACCTGGTCCGCGACGCGCCCGCCCAGCCAGGAGCCCAGCGCGATGGCGGTGAGGGCGATGCCGATCACCATCGTGCTGGTTTCCAGGGTGAGGCCGAGATACGGGGCCAGCAGCCGCAGGGCGACGATCTCGACCACCAGGACCGCGGCCGATGATCCGAACACGAGGACCGCGGCGGCGCGGGGGCCCAGGCCGGGATCGCGGGGCGGATCGTCCGCCAAGGGGGAGTCGTCGGCCACGGGCGAGGGGGGCGAGGTGGTCACCGCAGCATCCTCGCACGGGGTGCGGCTGCCGAACTCCCCCTGCTCCAACGGGAGGAGGGAGCGGCCGTACGGGCCCCGAGGTCCACCGGCCGCGGGTGCCGCCGGTCACTCCGCCCCCGTGAGCGGGGCCCCCGTTCACCCCGGTCGGGAGGCGGAGGCCGGGACGTCCGGTTAAGGATGAGAGGTGAATCACCCGGTAAACGGGGCAGGCGAGCGCAGGACCACGCAAGCCCGAGAAGGGACGCAGACCCGTGGCACCACCCAGGATTCTCGTCGTCGGCGCCGGTTTCGCAGGCGTCGAGTGCGTACGCCGCCTGGAGCGCAGGCTCGCTCCGGGAGAGGCCCAGATCACGCTCGTCACACCGTTCTCCTACCAGCTGTACCTGCCGCTGCTCCCCCAGGTGGCCTCCGGGGTGCTCACACCGCAGTCCGTCGCGGTGTCGCTGCGCCGCAGCCGCCGCCACAGGACGAGGATCGTGCCGGGCGGGGCGATCGGTGTGGACACGGCGGCGAAGGTCTGTGTGATCCGGAAGATCACGGACGAGATCGTGAACGAGCCGTACGACTACATCGTGCTGGCGGCGGGCAGCGTCACCCGGACCTTCGACATCCCGGGACTGCTGGACAACGCCCGTGGGATGAAGACGCTGGCCGAGGCCGCGTACGTCCGGGACCACGTCATCGCCCAGCTGGATCTGGCGGACGCCAGTCATGACGAGGCCGAGCGGGCTTCGCGGCTCCAGTTCGTGGTGGTCGGCGGCGGTTACGCGGGCACCGAGACGGCCGCCTGCCTCCAGCGCCTGACCACCAGCGCGGTCCGGCACTATCCGCGGCTGGACGCGCGGCTGATCAAGTGGCATCTGATCGACATCGCGCCCAAGCTGATGCCGGAGCTGGGCGACAAGCTGGGGCAGGCCGCCCTGGAGGTGCTCCGCAAGCGGAACATCGAGGTGTCGCTCGGGGTCTCGATCGCGAAGGCGGGACCGGAGGAGGTCACGTTCACCGACGGCCGGGTGCTGCCCTGCCGGACCCTGATCTGGACCGCCGGAGTGGCCGCCAGCCCGCTGATCGCCACGCTCGGCGCGGAGACCGTGCGCGGCCGGCTCGCGGTGACCCCGCAGTTGAACCTGCCGGGCGCGGACGGCGTGTTCTCGCTCGGCGACGCGGCCGCGGTGCCCGATCTGGCGAAGGGCGACGGGGCGGTCTGCCCGCCCACCGCGCAGCACGCGATGCGCCAGGGCAGGGTGCTGGCGGACAATCTGATCGCCTCGCTGCGTCATCAGCCGCTCCGGGACTACGTGCACAAGGATCTGGGGCTCGTCGTGGACCTCGGCGGCAAGGACGCCGTGTCCAAGCCGCTGGGCATCGAGCTGCGTGGGCTGCCCGCGCAGGCGGTGGCGCGCGGCTACCACTGGTCGGCGCTGCGGACGAACGTCGCCAGGACCCGGGTGATGACGAACTGGATGCTGAACGCGGTCGCCGGCGACGACTTCGTACGGACCGGGTTCCAGTCCCGCAAGCCGGCGACGCTGCGGGACTTCGAGTACACGGACGTCTATCTGACACCGGAGCAGATCAAGGAGCACACGGCGACGACGGTCATCAAGCACTGAGCGGCCGGTCTCCGTGCGAGCGCGTCCCGGGGTCCCCGGGGCGCGCTCACGGCTGCCGGGACAGGACCGTCTCCACGGTGTCCGCCTCCTGTGCGGTCTTGTCCTCCCGGTAGCGCAGGACGCGGGCGAACCGGAGGGTGACCCCGGCGGGGTAGCGGGTGGAGCGCTGGAGTCCGTCGTAGGCGATCTCCACGACGAGTTCCGGGCGTACGGTGACGACATGGCCGTCGTCGTCGGTCGCCAGCTCCCCCAGCCGCTCGGTCTGCCAGTCCAGCAGGGCGTCCGTGAGCCCCTTGAAGGTCTTGCCGAGCATCGCGAACGTGCCGTCGGGCCGGCGGGCGCCCAGGTGCAGGTTGGAGAGCTTGCCGGTGCGCCGGCCGCTGCCCCGTTCCACGGCCAGGACCACCAGGTCCAGGGTGTGCACGGGCTTCACCTTCAGCCAGGACGCGCCCCGGCGGCCCGCGCTGTAGGGGGCGGCCAGGTCCTTGACGACGACTCCCTCGTGACCGCGCTCCAGGGTGTCCGCGAGGAACGCGTCGGCCGCCGCGCGGGCCTCGGGGTCGTCCGGATCGGCGACGAGGGTGCGCCGGACCCGCAGGCTCTCGGGGAGCAGCTGGGCCAGGGCCGCGTGGCGGGCGGCGAAGGGCCGGTCGAGCAGGTCCTCGTCATCCACGAGAAGGGCGTCGAAGAAGACGGGGACGACAGGCATGTGCGCCGCGGCTGTGGCCACGTCCCGCCGTGAGCCCACCCGGGAGGCGGTCTCCTGGAACGGCCGGGGCCTGCCGTCCTCCCCCAGGGCGATCAGCTCGCCGTCGAGGACGAAGCGGCGCGCGTCGAGCGCGGCGACGGCGGTGACCAGTTCGGGCAGCCGGTCGGTGATGTCGTCGAGGGTCCGGGTGCAGGCGCGGATCCGGTCGCCGTCGCGGTGGACCTGCACCCGGATCCCGTCGAGCTTCTCCTCGACCGCGCACGGGCCGAGCTCGTCGAGGGCTTCGCCCACCGAGGCGGCACTGCGCGCGAGCATCGGCTGGACGGGCCGCCCGACGGTGAGGCGGAAGCCGGCGAGTGCTCCGGGTCCGTCGGCGAGGAGGACCTCGGCGACCTCCTGGAGGGACCCTGCGAGCATCACGGCGCGCCGGACGTCGGCGGGCGGTGCCCCGGCGGCGTGGGCCAGGGCGTCGGCGGCGACGGCGTCCAGGGCCCCCTGGCGTACCTCGCCGGTGAGCAGGGCCCACAGGAAGTGCTGCTCGTCGGCGGTGGCGGCGGCGAACAGGGCACGCAGGCGGCTCCGGCGCCGGGCCTGGGAGCCGGGGCCGGAGGTGGCGGCCAGGGCGGTCAGCTCGGCATCGACGCCGGTGACGGTGAGGGTGGGCCCGGAAGCCGGTTCCACCGGGTCCCCCAGGCTCCGCCGGCCGACGCCGATGCGGCCCTGGGGCAGCCGTCCGGCGAGGTACGGGATGACGACGGGGACGTCCTCGGGTCCGGCGTTCCGGAAGAGACCGGCGAGGAGCGCCGTCTTGCGGGACCGGGCGGAGGTGGCGGCGACCTCCAGGGACACCTGGGCGAGCTCGGCGAGCAGCATGCCGCCATCGTGCTACGGGGCGGGTGGCCTCGCCCGCCCGCGCGAGCGGCGATCGGTCATATGAAGTTGAGGGCGGCCGCCCCGCCCACTCCCCCGAGCACCATGAACGCGGGCATCAGCACCTTGATCTCCACCCAGCTGCCGGCCCGGAACCGCATGAACTTCGGAGGGCCGAGCGGGTACCAGCGCTTTCCGGCGATCGGGAGCGGCCACAGGATCGGGCACCCCGAGACGGTCAGCGCGTCCCCGATGTCGTGGACCAGGGCGCCGAGCACGATGGGCAGGCCGAGCCACATGTACTCCTGGCCGGGGGCGTCGAAGAGCCAGCCGGCCCCGTTGCCCGGCTGGTCCAGGACGCCGGCGAGGATCCAGGCGCTGGTGGCGCCGAGCAGCCAGACGAGGACGTCGCTGGAGACCCGGGCGGCCCGCCAGAGCAGGCCCTCGACGGCGAGCACCAGGTGGACGAAGAGGATCGCGAGGACCGCCCAGCGCCCGCCGGTGACCGCGGCGAAGGAGCAGCCGGCACCCATCAGGACGGCGAAGAACCAGGTGTGGGTGAGGGTCCGGTGGCCGCCGGTGCGGCGGGGGTCGGCCTTGCTCTTGGTGGCCTTGTAGACGGCGTACGACAGCTTGTCGGCTATCTCGCAGAGACCCTTGGAGAGGGGTCCGAAGGCGCGCGAGATGGTCGCGGACTTGTGGTCGAGGTCGGGGGCGAGCGCGGCTCCCGCGCAGATCAGCGCCCCGACGACGAGGACGGGCCAGGGCATCGTGTGGCCGGTGGCGGCGGCCGCCGCGCCCACCCCCAGCCAGGCCGCTGCCCCTGACAGGGAGTGTGCCGGTCCCATCATGGTCTTTTCCCGCCCCCAGCGCTTCGTACGCCCATCACCTCTACGGCGCGGGCAGGTTGAGACCGCAGCGTACCGTCCGTGATCTTCGTGCCGTCCGCCGGTTCCCTCATCCGGGCCGAAGACAGGCAAGATGGGGGGCGTGACCCTCATCGACCAGCTGCCTAAGACACCCGACCCGGACGCCCTCTTCGAGGCCTTCTCGTCATGGACCGAGACCCAGGGCATCACCCTTTATCCGGCTCAGGAGGAGGCGCTGATCGAGGTGGTCTCCGGGGCGAACGTGATCCTTTCCACCCCGACCGGCTCCGGAAAGAGCCTGGTGGCGGCGGCCGCGCACTTCACGGCGCTGGCGCAGGACAAGGTCACCTTCTACACGGCGCCGATCAAGGCGCTGGTGTCGGAGAAGTTCTTCGACTTGTGCAAGCTCTTCGGCACCGAGAACGTCGGCATGCTCACCGGCGACGCCTCGGTCAACGCGGACGCCCCGGTGATCTGCTGTACGGCCGAGGTGCTGGCCTCCATCGCGCTGCGCGACGGCAAGTACGCCGACATCGGCCAGGTCGTGATGGACGAGTTCCACTTCTACGCGGAGCCGGACCGGGGCTGGGCGTGGCAGATCCCGCTGCTGGAGCTTCCGCAGGCCCAGTTCGTGCTGATGTCGGCGACGCTCGGCGACGTCGCGATGTTCGAGAAGGACCTGACCCGGCGTACCGGCCGGCCCACCTCCGTGGTGCGCTCCGCGACCCGTCCGGTGCCGCTCAGCTACGAGTACCGCTTCACACCGATCACCGAGACGCTGACCGAGCTGCTGGACACCCGGCAGTCGCCGGTCTACATCGTGCACTTCACGCAGGCGGCGGCCGTCGAGCGGGCGCAGTCGCTGATGAGCATCAACATGTGCACGAAGGAGGAGAAGGAGAAGATCGCCGACATGATCGGCGGCTTCCGCTTCACCACCAAGTTCGGTCAGAACCTCTCCCGTTACGTACGCCACGGCATCGGGGTGCACCACGCGGGGATGCTGCCGAAGTACCGCCGCCTGGTGGAGAAGCTGGCCCAGGCGGGTCTGCTGAAGGTGATCTGCGGGACGGACACGCTCGGCGTCGGCGTCAACGTGCCCATCCGTACGGTGCTGTTCACGGCGCTCACCAAGTACGACGGCACCCGGGTGCGGACGCTGCGCGCGCGGGAGTTCCACCAGATCGCGGGCCGGGCCGGGCGGGCCGGTTTCGACACGGCCGGTTTCGTCGTGGCGCAGGCCCCCGAGCACGTCATCGAGAACGAGAAGGCCGTCAAGAAGGCGGGCGACGACCCGAAGAAGAAGCGCAAGGTGGTCCGCAAGAAGGCCCCGGAGGGCTTCGTGGCCTGGTCGGAGACCACCTTCGACAAGCTGATCACCTCGGATCCCGAACCGCTGAGCTCGCGCTTCCGGGTCACCCACACCATGCTGCTCGCGGTCATCGCGCGCCCCGGCAACGCCTTCGAGGCGATGCGGCATCTGCTGGAGGACAACCACGAGCCGCGCCGGGCGCAGCTGCGGCACATCCGGCGGGCCATCGCGATCTACCGCTCGCTGCTGGACGGCGGGGTGGTGGAGCGGTTGGAGACGCCGGACGCCGAGGGCCGGATCGTGCGTCTGACGGTCGATCTCCAGCAGGACTTCGCGCTGAACCAGCCGCTCTCCACGTTCGCGCTGGCCGCGTTCGACCTGCTGGACGCCGAATCCCCCTCGTACGCGCTGGACATGGTCTCGGTCGTCGAGTCGACGCTGGACGATCCCCGGCAGATCCTGGCCGCCCAGCAGAACAAGGCGCGCGGCGAGGCCGTGGGGCAGATGAAGGCGGACGGGGTCGAGTACGAGGAGCGGATGGAGCGGCTCCAGGAGGTCTCGTACCCGAAGCCGCTGAGCGAGCTGCTGTGGCACGCCTACGACGTGTACCGCACGAGCCACCCGTGGGTGAACGACCACCCCGTGTCGCCGAAGTCGGTGATCCGGGACATGTACGAACGCGCCATGACCTTCACGGAGTTCACCTCGCACTACGAGCTGGCCCGGACCGAGGGCATCGTGCTGCGGTATCTGGCGAGCGCGTACAAGGCGCTGGAGCACACGATCCCGGACGACGTGAAGTCGGAGGACCTCCAGGACCTGATCTCCTGGCTCGGTGAGATGGTGCGCCAGGTGGACTCCAGTCTGCTGGACGAGTGGGAGCAGCTGGCCAACCCCGAGGTGGAGACCGCCGAGCAGGCCCAGGAGAAGGCGGACGAGGTCAAGCCGGTCACGGCCAACCCCCGCGCCTTCCGGGTGCTGGTGCGCAACGCGATGTTCCGCCGGGTGGAGCTGGCCGCGCTGGACCGGGCCGGTGCTCTGGGCGAGCTGGACGGCGACTCCGGGTGGGACGAGGACGCCTGGGGCGAGGCCCTGGACGCGTACTGGGACGCGCACGAGGAGATCGGGACCGGTCCGGACGCACGCGGTCCGAAGCTGCTGAAGATCGAGGAGGACCCGGCGCACGGGCTGTGGCGGGTCTGGCAGGCGTTCGCCGACCCGGCGGGCGATCACGACTGGGGCATCAAGGCCGAGGTGGATCTCGCGGCGTCCGACGAGGAGGGCCGGGCGGTCGTCCGGGTCACCGAGGTCGGCCAGCTGTGAGGGCACCGGTGAGACGCACGTGGGGAGCGACGCTATGACGAACCCGGCCGAGCGCCTGGTCGACCTTCTCGACCTGGAGCGGATCGAGGTCAACATCTTCCGGGGCCGCAGTCCCGAGGAGTCCCTGCAACGGGTCTTCGGCGGGCAGGTCGCGGGCCAGGCGCTGGTGGCGGCGGGCCGGACGACCGACGGGGACCGGCCGGTGCACTCGCTGCACGCCTATTTCCTGCGGCCGGGCCGTCCCGGGGTGCCGATCGTGTACCAGGTGGAGCGGGTGCGGGACGGCCGGTCGTTCACCACCCGGCGGGTGACGGCGGTCCAGGAGGGCCGGACGATCTTCAACCTGACGGCGTCGTTCCACCGCCCCGAGGAGGCGGGCTTCGAGCACCAGCTGCCGCCGGCCCGGATCGTCCCGGACCCGGAGGAGCTGCCGACGGTGGCCGAGGAGGTGCGCGAGCACCTGGGCGTGCTGCCGGAGGCGCTGGAGCGGATGGCACGGCGGCAGCCCTTCGACATCCGTTACGTCGACCGGCTGCGCTGGACGAAGGATGAGATCAAGGACGCGGATCCGCGGAGCGCGGTGTGGATGCGGGCGGTGGGCCCGCTGGGCGACGACCCACTGGTGCACACCTGCGCGCTGACGTACGCGAGCGACATGACGCTGCTGGACGCGGTCCGCATCCCGGTGGAGCCGCTGTGGGGTCCGCGCGGCTTCGACATGGCCTCGCTGGACCACGCGATGTGGTTCCACCGGCCGTTCCGGGCGGACGAGTGGTTCCTGTACGACCAGGAGTCGCCGATCGCCACGGGCGGCCGGGGGCTTGCGCGGGGCCGGATCTACGACCGTTCGGGGGAGCTGCTGGTGTCGGTGGTGCAGGAAGGGCTGTTCCGGCGGCTGGCGAGCGACTAGAGCACCCTTCTACGTGCCGGGCAGCGGGTCCTGGTCGACCTCGTGGCGGCGGGTGCGGATGTCCGGCGGCGCCGGGTGCAGCTTGGCGTCGCAGGACGGTCCGAGGCCGGCCCGGCGCGAGTCGGTCCCGGTGAGGGGCCGGCCGCAGAGGCGGCAGCGGACGAGGCGGCGGCCCCGGTGCTGCTCGCCTTCGGCGGCGGGGTCCCGGGCGACGGCACCGGCGGCACCGGCGGCACCGGGCAGCGGTTCGGGAAAGGCGTCGGGAATCTCCACACGCCGATCCTGTCACTACGGCGCCGCGGCCGCCCGCAGGGGCCGGTGCGGCTCAGGGACGATCGCGCTCCCGGTCGAGCGCCTCGTCCAGGGTGCGGGCCGCCATGATGAGCGAGAGATGGGTGAACGCCTGGGGGAAGTTGCCCAGTTGTTCGCCGCTGGGTCCGATCTCCTCGGCGAACAGGCCCACGTGGTTGGCGTAGGTGAGCATCTTCTCGAAGGTGTAGCGCGCCTGGCGCAGCCGTCCGGCCCGGGCGAGTGCGTCGACGTAGAGGAAGGTGCAGAGGCTGAACGTCCCCTCGGAGCCGCGCAGCCCGTCCGGTGAGGCCGCCGGGTCGTAGCGGTAGACGAGGCTGTCCGAGACCAGGGTGCGGTCCATGGCGTCCAGGGTGGACAGCCAGCCCGGATCCTTCGGGGCGAGGAAGCCCACGCGCGGCATCAGCAGCAGGGAGGCGTCGAGGACCTCGCTGCCGTAGCTCTGGACGTAGGCCTGGAGGTTCTCGCTCCAGCCGCGCTCCACCACCTGCTCCAGCACGGCGTCCCGCGCCGCCGTCCACCGGGCGGTGTCGGCGGGGCGGCTGAACTGCGCGGCGAGTTTCAGGCCCCGGTCGAAGGCGGCCCAGCACATCACCCGGCTGTAGGTGAAGTCCTTGCGCCCGCCGCGGGTCTCCCAGATGCCTTCGTCGGGGCGGTCCCAGGAGTCCGCGAGCCGGTCCAGGGTGCGGGAGAGGATCTTCCATCCCCGGTGGCCCGCCTGGATGCCGACCTCGCGGCCCTCGGACAGCGCGTAGAGGGCTTCGCCGTAGATGTCGAGCTGGAGCTGGTCGTCGGCGGCGTTGCCGAGCCGGACCGGGTGGGAGCCCCGGTAGCCCTCCAGGTGTCCGAGGATCCGCTCCCCCTCCAGAGGGCTCCCGTCGACCCGGTACATGATCCGGAGCGGCTCCCCGCCGGTGTCCCGGCGGTCCCGCAGCCGGTCGCCGAGCCAGTGGGTGAACGCGGTCGCCTCGTCGACGAAGCCCAGGTCCAGCAGGGCGCGCACCGACAGGGAGCCGTCCCGCACCCAGGTGTACCGGTAGTCCCAGTTGCGTTCTCCGCCCAGCTGTTCGGGCAGTCCCATGGTCGCCGCGGCGACGGGCGCGCCGCTGGGTTGGTAGGTGAGCAGTTTCAGGGTGATCGCGGAGCGGTTGACCATGTCGAGCCAGCGGCCGTCGTAGTGGGATCCGCGCACCCACCGCTGCCAGAAGTCGACGACGTCCCAGAGCTCGTCCGTGACTCCCTCGGTGGTGGGGTGCGGTGGCTCGGGCCCGTCGGGGCCGCAGAGGGTGAGGACGGCCCCCGCCGTCTCCCCGGCGCGCAGGGTGACGCCGCCGACGGCGTCCTGGCCGTCACGGGTCAGCGGGAAGGCCGTCCGGAGGTGGGCCGTGACCCCCGGGGCCCGGAAGACCGCTGCGTGTCCGGTCGGACCGAGCGCCAGCTCGTGGGCGGCCCGGCCGTAGTCGAACCGGGGCCGGCACTCCAGGCCGAACCGCACGGTGCCGCGGACCGCGCGCACGGTGCGGACGAGGGTGTGCCGGTCGGTCGGCCCGCCGGAGCGGATCGGGGTCATCCAGTCGAGGACCTCTCCGACGCCGTCGGGTGCCATGAACCGGGTGACGACGACCGCGGTGTCGGGGTAGTAGAGCTGCTTGCACGTGTGCGTGCCGCCTTCGGGCGCCACCCGGAAGAACCCGCCGCGCTCGTGGTCGAGCAGGGCGGCGAAGACGCTGGGCGAGTCGAACCGGGGTGCTGCGAGCCAGTCGACGACGCCCCGCGAGGAGATCAGCGCGACGGTCTGGAGGTCGCCCACGAGCCCGTGGTCGGCGATCGGCGGATACCGGTCCATGCGCCTTTCCTCCCGGTCGGGCCCCGTCCCCTCACTATCGGGCACTCCCGCCCCGGGTGCGCGGCACGCGTCCGGGCGCCGGGCCGGGACGGGCGCCCGGTTTGCCGAACGGGGGCGGGGCCGCGTTACTGGAGTGAGCCCCCGGGGCCACCGGCCGGGTGGAGCGCCGTGCGACGGGGCCGGGAGCCGCGGAGGTACCGGGATGGACATGATCCACATCCGCGCGGTCAGCCCGCCGGACCTGACCGACGAGGTCGTCGGCCTGCTCTCGGGCGACCCCTGCGTGCTCAACCTCATCGTGCAGCGTGACGCCGCGCGCCGTCCCGACGGCGACTCCATCGCCTGCGACGTGCTGACGGGGGCGGCGAACGACGTGCTGCACCGTCTGCTCGACGTCCATCTCGACCAGCGGGGCACGCTGGTCATCGAACCGGTCGACACGGCCTTTCCCGGCAGGGCCTCCGAGGAGGGGCGGCGCGAGCTGGGGCCGCTGAGCCGGGCGCCGGTCTGGGAGCAGGTCGAGGCGCGCATCAGGTCCGGCGGGCGGTACCCGCCGAGCTTCTTCCTCTATCTGGTCGTCGCCGGGCTGATCGGTTCGGTCGGCATCGTCACCAACTCGCAGATCCTGATCGTGGCGGCGATGGTCGTCGGGCCGGAGTACGGCGCCATCGTCAGCGTGGCGCTGGGGATCGACCGGGGCCATCGGGCCATGGTGCGGAGCGGGCTGGCCGCCCTGGGTTCCGGTTTTCTCCTGACCATGGTCGTCACCTTCCTCTTCGCCCTCCTCATCCGCGGTTTCGGGCTGCAGTCGGAGGCCTTCGACCGGGGGTTGCGCCCCGTCTCCAACCTCATCAACACGCCGAACTTCTTCTCGGTCGCCGTCGCGACCCTGGCCGGGATCGTCGGGATCGTGTCGCTCACCGAGGCCAGGACCAGCGCCCTGCTCGGCGTGTTCATCTCCGTGACGACGATCCCGGCCGCGGCGGACATCGCCGTCTCCACGGCGTTCACCAGCTGGTCCGACGTGCGGGGCTCCGCCATCCAGCTCGTCGTGAACATCCTGGTGCTGATCGTGGTCGGCACGGCGGCTCTCAAGGCCCAGCGGGCGATCTGGCAACGGGTCGGACTCCGGCGTGACCGTGACCGCGGGCTCGCCGAAGAGGCCTGACCGAATACCGAAGAGACCTGACGAACTCCGGAAGGGATCACCTCATGGACCGGGAAGCCGTAGCGTCGCTGCGCGCCGCACCTCACGCGACACCGGCCGAACGGGCGGCGCTCGGCAGGGCCGCCCGGCGGGACGCGCCCCGGTCGAGCCATGCGGATTTCGCTCCGTCGTCGCGGCGCCCCGACCCGCTGACCGTCCTCGAAGCGCAGTCCGCGGACCGGGTTCCCGAGCTGGTCCCGATCCGCTACGCCCGGATGACCGAGTCCCCGTTCCGTTTCTACCGGGGCGCGGCCGCCCTGATGGCCGCCGATCTGGCGGGCACCCCGGACTCCGGGATCCGGGCACAGTTGTGCGGGGACGCCCATCTGCTGAACTTCCGGCTGCTGGCCTCGGCCGAGCGGAATCTGCTCTTCGACATCAACGACTTCGACGAGACGCTGCCGGGTCCCTGGGAGTGGGACGTCAAACGGCTGGCGGCCAGCCTCGTCATCGCGGGGCGGGCGAACGGCTTCACGGACCGGGAGCGGGCCGGGATCGTACGGGCCGCGGTCCGCTCGTACCGGGAGGCGATGGCCCGGTTCGCCGGGATGCGCAATCTGGAGGTGTGGTACGCGAGGACCGACGCCGAGCGGCTGCGCACGGTGGCCGCGGAGCAGTTGGGCGGGCGGGGTCGCAGGAACGTCGACCGGGCGCTGGGCAAGGCCCGCTCCCGGGACAGCCGGCAGGCCTTCGGGAAGCTCGCCGAGGTGGTCGACGGGCAGCTGCGGATCGCCCCGGACCCGCCGATGGTCGTCCCGCTCACCGGTCTGATGCCCGGGGTGGAGCGGGAGACGGTGTACCGGGAGTTCCGGACCATGGTGGCGGGGTACGCCCACAGCCTGGCGTCCGACCGGCGCAGTCTGCTGGAGGACTTCGCGCTGGTGGACGTGGCCCGGAAGGTCGTCGGTGTGGGCAGTGTCGGCACCCGGTGCTGGATCATCCTGCTGCTCGGCCGGGACGGCGGGGATCCGCTCCTCCTCCAGGCCAAGGAGGCGGGCCCCTCGGTGCTCGCCGAGCACACCGGGGCGAGCCGGTACTCCCATCAGGGCGAGCGGGTGGTCGCGGGGCAGCGCCTGATGCAGGCCTCCAGCGACATCTTCCTCGGCTGGGAGCGGGCCGACGGCATCGACGGCAGGAGCCGGGACTTCTACGTGCGTCAGTTGCGCGACTGGAAGGGCATCGCCGAGCCGGAGTCGATGGTGCCGAAGGGGATGCGCGCGTTCGGCGAGGTGTGCGGCGCCACGCTGGCCCGCGCCCACGCCAGGTCCGGGGACCGGATCGCCATCGCCGGCTACCTGGGGCGGGGGGACGTCTTCGACCGGGCGATCGCCACGTTCGCGGAGTCGTACGCGGACCTCAACGAGCTCGATCACCGGGCGCTGGTCGACGCGGTGGCCTCGGGGCGGCTGCCGGCGGACGTCCCGGGCGGTGGCGCGAACGGTCTTCCGGGGCCGGGCGGCTGACCTTCCGCGCCGAAGGGCGTGTCCCCGGCGGTGGTCGGGGGCCCGGTCCACCGGTGCGTGGTATCCCGGCGTGAACCCGTGGGGCCCCGCCCCCTTCCCCGTCCCGGGGATCTTCACGCCGAGGAGTTCGACCTATGCCGGCCACGTCTCCGGGCACACCCGTCGCAGCGCCGGAGGACCCGTACGCGGCGGTCCGCACGCGGAGGTACACGGGGCTGCTGCTGATGGCGGCCGTTCTCGGGGTGCCGGTCTCCGCGGTCGCGTTCGGCTTCCTGGCCCTCGTGTCGGAGCTCCAGGCGGTGACGTACACGCAACTGCCGCGGGCGCTGGGCTTCGAGGAGACGCCGTCGTGGTGGCCCGTGCCGCTGCTCGGCGTCGCGGGTCTCCTGGTCGGCCTCACCGTCCGCCGGATGCCGGGCGGGGGCGGGCACCGGCCGGCGGACGGGCTGGTGTCCACCGGCGCCCCGGCCGCGGCGGACCTGCCCGGCATCGTCCTGGCGGCGCTGGTCTCGCTGGGCGTGGGCGCCGTGCTCGGGCCGGAGGCGCCCCTGATCGCGCTGGGCGGCGGGCTGGCGGTCTGGGCGGCGGGGCGCGTCAAACGGGACCTGACACCGCGGGCCCGGTCCCTGCTCGGGGCCTCGGGGAGCTTCGCCGCGGTGAGCGCACTGCTGGGATCCCCGCTGCTGGGCGCGTTCCTGCTGATGGAGGTGTCGGGGCTGGCCGGGCCGATGCTGGGCGTGGTGCTGGTTCCCGGGCTGCTCTCCGCGGGGATCGGCGCGCTGATCTTCACCGGGCTGGGTTCCTGGACGGGTCTGGGGACCTACTCGCTGACCCTGGGCGAGGTGCCGTCGGCGGCGGCCCCCGACGTCGCGGGGTTCGGGTGGGCGCTGGCTCTCGGTGTCGCGGCCGCCTTCGCCGGCGCGGGCATCCGCCGGCTCTCGCTGGCGCTCCAGGAACGTGTGGAGCGGCGGACGGTGGTGGCCACGGCGGTGATGGGGCTGGTCGTCGGCGGGCTCGCGCTGGTGTACGCCGAGACGTCCGGCAAGGACGGCTCCGAGGTGCTGTATTCGGGTGAGCACGAGTTGGGCCATCTCCTCTCCGGGAGCGCGGGGTACTCGGTCGGTGCTCTGGTGCTGCTCATCGTCTGCAAGTCGCTGGCCTACTGCGCCTCGTTGAGCTGTTTCCGGGGCGGTCCTGTCTTCCCCGCGATGTTCGTGGGCGCGGTGGGGGGCGTCGCGCTGTCCCACCTGCCGGGCCTGGACCTCACGGCGGGGTTCGCGATGGGCGTCGGGGCCATGTGCGTGGCGATGCTGCGGCTGCCGATGACCTCGGTGCTCCTGGCGACGCTGCTGCTGGGCAAGGAGGGGCTCACGGTGATGCCCCTGGTGATCGTGTCGGTGGTGGTGGCGTACGTGGTCACCCTCCGGTTGACGCCGGAGCCGGTGGCCGGAACGCGGCCGGAGACCGGGTGACGTCACGCGCGCCCGGTGTCGGGCGGCGCATCCGGGTAGGGGATGGACGGCACCGTGGGGAATGTCGTCGCCGGGGTGGAGCACCCGTGCACCCTGGAGGAAAGAGCCTCCGCCGCGGGCCGTACGGTTCCTCCCGTCCCCTGCCCTGTGAAAGGACCCCCGCGCATGACCGAGATCGTCCACGTGTCCGCCCCCGAACTGGTCACGTACGCCGACGACCTGGCCGGCCTCCTGGCCGAGACCGTCGACGAGGGGTCCTCGGTGGGCTTCCTCGCCCCGTTGGACCGGGAGACGGCCGCCGCCTGGTGGCGTGAGCGGGCCGCCGACGTGGAGGCGGGGCGGGTCGGCATCTGGATCGCCCGCGAGGGCGGGCGGGTCTCGGGGACGATCGCCCTGGTCCGCGCTCCGCTGCCGAACGCCCGGCACCGCGCGGAGGTCGCCAAGCTGATGGTCCGGCCGTCCGCGCGCGGCCAGGGGCTCGGCGGGGCGCTGCTGTCCGCGGTCGAGGCGTACGCGGCGACGGAGGGCATCACGCTGCTGATCCTGGACACCGAGAGCGGCAGCCTGGCCGAGCAGGTCTACCGCAAGGCGGGCTGGACGAAGGTCGGGAGCGTACCGGGATACGCGGCGGATCCGGCGGGCAGCCTCAAGCCGACCACTTTCTACTACAAGGAGCTCGCCGCTCCGTGAGCGGCGGGCGGCACCATGGGCACCACCACGCAATGATCAGGGAGAGTTTCATGACGCTGCACGACATTCCGCTGCGCACCCTCGCGGGCGAGCCGACCACGCTGGGCGCCTACAGCGGCCGGGCCGTCCTCTTGGTGAACGTGGCCTCCAAGTGCGGGCTCACCCCGCAGTACGAGGGCCTGGAGCGGCTGCAGCAGAACTACGGGGACCGGGGCCTGACCGTGCTCGGTGTCCCGTGCAACCAGTTCGCCGGCCAGGAGCCGGGCAGCGCGGAGGAGATCCAGAGCTTCTGCTCGACGACGTACGGGGTCACCTTCCCGCTGCTGGAGAAGACCGACGTCAACGGCGCGGACCGGCATCCGCTGTACGTGGAGCTGACGAAGCTGGCGGACGCGGACGGGGAGGCCGGGGACGTCCAGTGGAACTTCGAGAAGTTCCTCATCTCGCCGGCCGGTGAGCCCGTCGCCCGGCTCCGGCCGCGCTCCGAGCCCGAGGCCACGGAGGTCGTGGCGGCGATCGAGGCGCAGTTGCCCGGCTGAGCAGGCCGGAGGGGGCGGTCCGGTACGCGTGTCCCGGACCGCCCCCTTTCCGTCACCCGCGGCGGCTAGCGGATCGGCATGCCCGACAGGGTGCGGGCGATCACCAGGCGCTGGATCTCGCTGGTGCCCTCGAAGATGGTGTAGATGGCCGCGTCGCGGTGCATGCGCTCGACCGGGTACTCGCGGGTGAAGCCGTTGCCGCCGAGGATCTGGATGGCCTGCGCGGTGACGTCCCGGGCGGTCTCGCTCGCGTACAGCTTGGACATGGAGCCCTCGGCCGAGGTGAACGGCTTTCCGGTGGTGGCCATCCAGGAGGCGCGCCAGACCAGCAGCCGGGCGGCGTCGATCCGGGTGCGCATGTCGGCGAGCTGGAAGGCGATGCCCTGGTTGTCGATGATCGGGCGGCCGAACTGGCTGCGGGTCTTCGCGTAGTCGAGGGCGACCTCGTAGGCGGCGCGGGCGGTGCCCACGGCCATCGCGCCGACGGCCGGGCGGGACGCCTCGAAGGTGGCCATCGCCGCGTTCTTGACGCGCTCACCGCCGGACTTGGCGCGCTCCCGGGCGCGGGCGAGGCGCTCGTCGAGCTTCTCCTTGCCGCCGAGCAGGCAGTGTCCGGGGACGCGGACGTCCTCCAGGACCACCTCGGCGGTGTGCGAGGCGCGGATGCCGTGCTTCTTGAACTTCTGGCCCTGGGAGAGGCCGGGGGTGTTCGGCGGCACGATGAAGGAGGCGTGGCCCTTGGAGCCGATGCCGGGGTCGACGACGGCGACGACGACGTGGACGTTGGCTATGCCGCCGTTGGTCGCCCAGGTCTTGGTGCCGTTGAGGACCCACTCGTCCTTGGCCTCGTCGTAGACGGCCCGGGTGCGCATCGAGGCGACGTCGGATCCGGCGTCGGGCTCGGAGGAACAGAAGGCGGCTACCTTCACGTCGTCGGCGTCGCCGTACATCTGCGGGATCCAGGTGCCGATCTGCTCCTCGGTGCCGTTGGCGAGGACGCCGACGGCCGCCAGGCCCGTACCGACGATCGACAGGGCGATGCCCGCGTCGCCCCAGAAGAGCTCTTCCATGGCCATGGGGATGCCGAGACCCGTAGGGTCGAAGAACTGCTGGGCGTAGAAGTCCAGGGAGTAGATGCCGACCTTGGCCGCTTCCTGGATGACGGGCCAGGGCGTTTCCTCACGCTCGTCCCACTCCGAGGCGGCGGGGCGGATGACATCCGCCGCGAAGCCGTGGAGCCACTCCTTGACCTGCTTCTGGTCGTCGTTGAGCTCAAGCGTGAACTCGGCCATGTTCCCCTCCAGGCACTGCGGCGAAAACCATGCGTTACTCGCGGTAACCACAGTCTGTTACCGACAAGTAGGTACTGTCAACCGCCACGGAGCCGATCAGGCGCCCGCCCTGTGGAGTGTTACGTTGCGCGGGCGTGCAGAGGCGATGCGACGGCATCGCGTGGCCAGGGGTGGGAGAAGAGACGACATGGAGACCGCACGAAGCGCCGAGCGACAGCGGACCGCGGCCGAGCGCCGTCGCCGCGAGTTGCTGGAAGCGGCGGACCGGGTGGTGCTCAGGGACGGACCGCAGGCCTCGATGAACGCCATCGCCGCCGAGGCCGGGATCACCAAACCCATCCTCTACCGCCACTTCGGGGACAAGGGCGGCCTCTACCGCGCCCTCGCCAAGCGCCACACCGACGCGCTGCTCAGCGCCCTGCGGGCCGCCCTGGACGCGCCCGCCGACCGGCGTGAGCGGGTGGAGTCGACGCTCGACACCTATCTCGCCGCGATCGAGGCCCGCCCCCAGGTCTACCGCTTCCTGATGCACCCGTCCGACAGCGCCGACGCCACCCCCTCCCCCGAGCAGGGCTTCGACGTCGGCCGGCACTCCGCCCCGCTGCTGCGCCGCCTCGGCGAGGAGCTCGGCCAGGTGATCGCCGAGCGCGTCGACCTGGGCCCGGACAGCGAGCAGATGGCCCGCATCTGGGGGCACGGGATCGTCGGCATGATGCACGCGGCGGGCGACTGGTGGCTCGGCGACCGGCCCTGCTCCCGCGAACGGCTGGTGAGCAGCCTGGCCGATCTGCTCTGGGGCAGGCTCGCGGAGGCGGGCGACCTCCAGGGCGGCCCGGGGTTCTGAGGACCCGCTCCCGACGCCGGGCCCGGGAGCCCGGCGTGCTCAGCCCCCGCGCGCCCAGGGCGCCCGGCGCGCCGCGCGCAGCGCCCGGGTGCGCCGCAGCCCGGTCAGCCGGTCGGTGTAGACCGTGCCCTCCAGGTGGTCGCACTCGTGCTGGAGGCACCGGGCGAACCATCCCGTCCCGGCGATCCGGACCGGCTCGCCGGTCATCGTGAGGCCCTCGACGACCGCGTGGTCGAAGCGATCCGTGCCCGCTTCCAGACCGGGAAGTGACAGACAGCCCTCCGGTCCGCGTACGGTGAGTCCGTCCGCCTCGACCAGTTCGGGATTGACCACGTGTCCCAGATGGCGGACATCGTCGTCGTCCGGGCAGTCGTAGACGAACACCTTGAGCGGGACGCCGACCTGGTTGGCGGCGAGCCCGACACCCTGCGCGGCGTACATCGTCGCGAACATGTCCTCGACCAGCCGCGCCAGCGACGGGCCAAAGTCCGTGACGTCCTCGCAGGCACGGTGGAGCAACGGGTCGCCGAGCAGACTCATCTCACGGACGAGTCCGGAACTGCCGGGGATCGGGCGGTTTCGCATGGCGGCAAGGTTACGTTCCACCGGGGCCGGGGAGTTCCCGTGGTGCCGCGGTGCGGTCGCCGCGCCGGACATCGATAGGCTAGGCGCGGACCGATGCAAGGAGGATCTAGGACGATGGCAGGCAACACGGAGCCGTTGTCGCCGCGGGCCAAACTGGCCGTGACGGCGGGCAAGGCCGCGGCGGCGGTGTCACGCGCCGCGGGGCGGGGCAGCGGATCGGTGATCGGCGGCCGGGTGGCGCTCAAACTCGACCCCGACCTGCTGGGGCGGCTGGCGCAGCACCTGGACGTGATCCTCGTGTCGGCGACGAACGGCAAGACGACCACCACGCGGCTGATCGCCGAGGCGCTGCGGGCCGCCGGGCCCGTCGTGTCGAACGCGCTCGGCGCGAACATGCCCGCGGGCATCACCTCGGCACTGGCCGGCGGCTCGGACGCGAAGTTCGGCGTGATCGAGGTCGACGAGAAGTATCTGGCGGGTGTCGCGCGCGACACCACACCCAAGGCGATCGCCCTGCTCAACCTCTCGCGCGACCAGCTGGACCGCGCGGCGGAGACCCGGATGATGGCCGAGCACTGGCGCGAGGGCCTCTCCGGCTCGAAGGCCGTGGTCATCGCGAACGCGGACGACCCGCTGGTCGTCTGGGCGGCCTCCTCCTCGCCCAACGTGGTGTGGGTGGCGGCCGGCCAGGCGTGGAAGGACGACGCCTGGTCCTGCCCGTCCTGCGGCGGTGTGATGCAGCGCCCGGGCGACGACTGGTTCTGCGGGCAGTGCGGATTCCGCCGCCCCGCCCCGAGCTGGGCGCTGAACGGCGACTACGTCCTGGACCCGCACGGTTCGGCATGGCCGATCCACCTCCAGCTGCCGGGCCGGGCGAACAAGGCGAACGCCACCAGCTCCGCCGCCGTCGCCGCTGTCTTCGGCGTGCCGCCGCAGGTCGCGCTGGAGCGGATGTACCAGGTGCAGGCGGTGGCCGGACGCTATGACGTCGTCACCTTCCAGAACCGTGAGCTGCGTCTGCTGCTGGCGAAGAACCCGGCCGGCTGGCTGGAGACGTTCTCGCTGATCGACCCGCCGCCGACGCCGGTGATCCTCTCGGTGAACGCGCGCGGCGCGGACGGCACGGACACCTCCTGGCTGTGGGACGTGGACTACACGCAGCTGGCGGGTCACCCGATCTTCGTGCTCGGCGACCGGAAGCTGGACCTCGCGGTCCGCCTCGAAGTGGCCGGTCTCGACTTCCGGGTCTGCGAGACGCTCGACGAGGCCGTGGGTTACGCACCGCCCGGCCGCATCGAGGTCATCGCCAACTACACCGCCTTCCAGGATCTGCGCCGTCGTGTCGGCAACTGACCCCGGCCCCGGCCACCTCCGGAGAGGACGAAGCATGAGCAACAACGGTCTGCGTCTGGTCTGGGTCTACCCCGACCTGCTCAGCACCTACGGCGACCAGGGCAACGCCCTGGTCGTGGAGCGGCGGGCCCGGCAGCGCGGTCTGGACGTGCAGCGCGTCGACGTGCGCAGCGACCAGCCGGTGCCGACGTCCGGCGACATCTATCTGATCGGTGGCGGTGAGGACCGTCCG
Source organism: Streptomyces sp. McG3 (assembly GCF_018619185.1). Taxonomy (GTDB): domain Bacteria; phylum Actinomycetota; class Actinomycetes; order Streptomycetales; family Streptomycetaceae; genus Streptomyces. Next base: position 29,953 of record NZ_JAAXYC010000011.1, read on the forward strand.
CAGCGCCTGGCAGCCGAGCGGCTGCGCCGCGACGGCGGGCTGAGCCGGGCCGCGTCCAACGGCGCGATCATCTTCTCGGTCTGCGCGGGCTACCAGATCCTCGGGCACGAGTTCGTCAACGACCTCGGCGAGCGCGAGGCCGGTCTCGGTCTGCTCGACGTGGTCTCCACCCGCGGCGAGGGCGCACGGTGCGTCGGCGACGTACTGGCGGACATCGACCCGCACCTCGGGCTGCCGCCGCTGACCGGGTTCGAGAACCACCAGGGCGTCACCCATCTCGGCCCGACGGCACGGCCGTTCGCCCGGGTGCAGTTCGGCCGGGGCAACGGCACGGGGGACGGCACGGAGGGCGCGTACAACGACACCGTCTTCGGGACGTACATGCACGGCCCCGTGATGGCCCGCAACCCGCAGATCGCCGATCTGCTGCTGAAACTGGCCCTCGACGTGAACGCGCTGCCGCCCACCGACGACCGCTGGTACGACGCGCTGCGCTCCGAGCGGATCGCCTCGGCGACCCAGCCCGCATGAGGCACTTTCCGCTCGCCTGAGCGATGTCCGCCTGAGGTGTTTTCCGCTCGGTTGAGCGGAGTCCAGCAGGCGGACGGCCGGTTCGGTCCCGCCACCCTGCGCCGGTAGGGTGGCGGGGATCCAACCGGACGACGTGGTCCGGTCATCGACTTCACGTTGCAAAGGTTTCCGGGCCATGCGCATTGGCGTACTCACCTCCGGCGGCGACTGCCCCGGCCTCAACGCCGTCATCCGTTCCGTCGTGCACCGCGCGGTGGTGGACCACGGCGACGAGGTCATCGGCTTCCACGACGGCTGGAAGGGGCTGCTGGAGTGCGACTACCGCAAGCTCGACCTTGACGCGGTGGGCGGCATCCTGGCCCGCGGCGGCACGATCCTCGGTTCCTCCCGGGTCCAGCCCGCGCATCTGCGCGACGGTGTGGAGCGCGCCCGCGGCCATGTCGCGGACCTCGGTCTGGACGCCATCATCCCGATCGGCGGCGAGGGCACCCTCAAGGCCGCGAACCTCCTCTCCGAGGCCGGTCTCCCGATCGTCGGCGTCCCCAAGACCATCGACAACGACATCGCCTCCACCGACGTCACCTTCGGCTTCGACACCGCCGTCGGCGTCGCCACCGAGGCCCTGGACCGGCTGAAGACCACCGCCGAGTCGCACCAGCGGGTGCTGATCGTCGAGGTCATGGGCCGCCACACCGGCTGGATCGCCCTGCACTCCGGCATGGCCGCCGGCGCCCACGCCATCGTGGTGCCCGAGCGCCCCTTCGACATCGACGAGCTGACCGAGCTGGTCGGCAAGCGCTTCTCGGCGGGCAAGAAGTTCGCCATCGTGGTGGTCGCCGAGGGCGCCAAGCCCCGCGAGGGCTCCATGCAGTTCGAGCAGGGCGTCAAGGACATCTACGGTCACGAGCGGTTCGCCGGGGTGGCCACGCAGCTCTCCGGGGAGCTGGAGCAGCGGCTCGGCAAGGAGGCCCGCCCGGTCATCCTCGGCCACGTCCAGCGCGGCGGCACGCCCACCGCGTACGACCGGGTCCTGGCGACCCGGTTCGGCTGGCACGCGGTGGAGGCGGCCCACCGGGGCGAGTTCGGGATGCTGACCGCGCTGCGCGGCACCGACATCGTGATGGTCCCGCTGGGCGAGGCCGTCGAGACGCTGAAGACGGTCCCGGCCGAGCGGTACGCCGAGGCGGAGTGCGTGCTCTAGAACACCTCGTCAGGACACGTCGTCCAGAACTGCCCCCGGCCGCAACCGCGGCCGGGGGCAGTTCTACTCTGGACCGGACAACCGGCACGAAACGGGGACGTGTCCCCATCGGGAGTGAACAGATGGATCACAGCGGGCACGGCATGAACATGGATCTGCCGCCGTTCACGCTGGGGCGGGGGCTGGAGCTCTCCGTCGACCCGTTCTTCCTGACCGGCTGCGTCCTGGCGCTCGCCCTGTACGGGTACGGCGTGGTGCGGCTGCGTCGGCGCGGGGACGGCTGGCCGGTGAACCGGATCGTGTTCTTCACCGTGGGCGTGCTGAGCATCGCTCTGGTGATGTGCACCAAGCTCAACGACTACGGCATGGTCATGTTTAGCGTGCACATGGTGCAGCACATGGTGATCAGCATGCTGTCGCCGATCCTGCTGCTGCTGGGCGCCCCGGTGACGCTGGCGCTGCGCGCGCTGCCCCCGGCGGCCCGGGGGCGGATCGGGCCGCGCGAGCTGCTGCTGAAGCTGCTGCACAGCCGGTACATGAAGATCATCTCGCATCCGGTGTTCACGATCCCGCTGTTCATCGCGAGCCTCTACGCGCTCTACTTCACGCCGATCTTCGACTTCCTGATGAGCTCGAAGCCGGGCCACATCGGGATGATGGTGCACTTCCTCGCGGTCGGCCTGGTCTTCTTCTGGCCGATCATGGGCGTGGACCCCGGTCCGCACCGGCCCGGTTATCTGATGCGGATGCTGGAGCTGTTCGCCGGGATGCCGTTCCACGCGTTCTTCGGGATCGCGCTGATGATGGCGTCGACGCCGATGGTGAAGACGTACGAGAATCCGCCGGCGTCGCTCGGCATCGACGCGCTGAGCGACCAGAACTGGGCGGGCGGCATCGCCTGGGCGTTCAGCGAGATCCCCTCCGTGCTGGTGCTGATCGCGCTGGTCTTCCAGTGGTACCGCTCCGAGCAGCGCACCGCGCGGCGCACGGACCGGGCGGCGGACCGCGACGGTGACAAGGAGCTGGCGGCGTACAACGCCTATCTCGCGTCTTTGCAGGCGCGCGGACAGTAGCGCGGAGGGCGCATACGGGGTGACCATGGGGACAACGGCCGCGCGGCCGACGAGGAGCGTGCGCGCATGTCCGGATCGACGAAGACCATGGGATACATGACCGGCGGGGCCCTGATAGCGGTGACCGCGTACACGGTGGCGCTGGGAAGCAGCGGCTGGCTCTGGTTCGGCTGGGTGGTGCTGGGACTGTGCACCCTCGGCATGCTGGCCACGCAGGACACCTGAGCCCGCCGGGACGGTCCTCAGCAGCGGGTGAGGACGTCTGACGGGGCCGGAGGCGGGTACGAGCCGGGAGACCGGTTCGCTACGGTCGCTCGGTGGTGCCGGGGTCTACGCTGTGGCGCCCCGGCACCACCGTGACCTGGTACTACGCAGCCCTGAACCCGGCAGTACAGCCCTGACGCCGACCCGGCAGAGCGAGGTGCACCCGCAAGGTGTTCTATTACGTCCTGAAATATGTCGTGCTGGGGCCCGTACTGCGGCTGCTGTTCCGGCCCCGGATCGAGGGCCTGGAGAACATTCCTGCGGACGGCGCGGCGATCGTCGCGGGCAACCACCTCTCCTTCTCCGACCATTTCCTGATGCCGGCCATCATCAAGCGCCGCATCACCTTCCTGGCGAAGGCCGAGTACTTCACGGGCCCGGGGATCAAGGGCCGGCTCACCGCGGCCTTCTTCCGCAGCGCGGGCCAGATCCCGGTGGACCGGTCCGGCAAGGACGCCGGGCAGGCGGCCATCCGCGAGGGGCTCGGCGTCCTGGGCAAGGGCGAGCTGCTGGGGATCTACCCGGAGGGCACCCGCTCGCACGACGGCAGGCTCTACAAGGGCAAGGTCGGGGTCGCGGTGATGGCGATCACCGCGCAGGTGCCCGTGATTCCCTGCGCCATGGTCGGCACCTTCGAGATCCAGCCGCCCGGCCAGGTCGTGCCGAAGATCAAGCGGGTCGCGATCCGCTTCGGCGAACCGATGGACTTCTCCCGGTACGCCGGCATGGAGAACCAGAAGGCCGCGATCCGGGCCGTGACGGACGAGATCATGTACGCGATCCTCGAACTCTCCGGCCAGGAGTACGTGGACGAGTACGCGGCCAAGGTGAAGGCGGCCGAACAGGAGGCCGCGCCGCCGAGGAAGTTCCCCAAGCTGCGACGCTGAGCGCGAATACGCCACCGGCAGAGCGCCCTCGTCCCGGCGGGCCGGCTCCCCTAGCGTCGGATCCATGAGCAAGGGACACGCATGGGTGCTGGGAGCGACGGGCCAGATCGGGCGGGCCGCGGTGCGGGCGCTGGCCGCGGGCGGCTGGGAGGTCACCGCAGCCTCGCGCGGCGGCGGCCGGGACGAGGGATGGGACGCCGGGGTCCGGGCGGTGGCGCTCGACCGGGACGAGGAGGGGGCGCTCGGCCGGGCGCTGGGCGACGGCTGTGACGTGCTGGTCGACATGGTGGCGTTCGACGGCGCGCACGCCCGGCAGCTGAGGGGGCTGGCCGACCGGATCGGATCGGCCGTCGTGATCTCCAGCGGGGCGGTGTACGAGGACGACCGGGGCCGCAGCTTCGACACCCAGGCGCGGAGTGACGGCTTCCCCCGCTATCCGGTGCCGCTGCCGGAGACCTGGCGCACGGTGGCACCGGGTGACGCCTCGTACGCGACGCGGAAGATCCTGCTGGAGCGGGAGCTGCTGGCGGCGGGCGAGGAGCTGCCGGTGACGCTGCTGCGCGCGGGCGCGGTCCACGGCCCGTACTGCCGCACACCGCGCGAGCTGTACGTGGTGAAGCGGCTGCTCGACGGGCGTCGGCGCCGGGTGCTCGCGTACAACGGGGAGAGCCGCTTCCATCCGGTCCATGTGTCCAACGCGGCGGAGCTGATCCGGCTGGCGGCCGGGCAGCCGGGATCCCGCGTGCTGAACGCCGGGGACCCCGAGGCCCTCACGGTCGCGGAGATCGCGTCGGCGATCGACGACGTGCTCGGGCGGGAGACGGAGACGGTGCTGATCGACGGCGGGCCGCCGGACGGCGTTGTCGGGGACACGCCGTGGAGCGGCGCCCACCCCGTGGTCTACGACATGACGGCCGCCGGGGAACAGCTGGGCTACCGCCCCGTGACGGGGTACGTGGAGTCGCTGCCGGAGACGGTCGAGTGGCTCGACGCGGAGTTGGCGGGGCGCGACTGGCGGGAGGCGTTCCCGAAGATGCTCAAGAACTACGGCGAGGGTCTCTTCGACTACGCGGCGGAGGACGCCTGGCTGGAGGCGTACGACCGGGGCCGCCGCTGAGCGGCCCCGGTCCCACGAGGGGTTCTTACGGCTTCGGCGTGGCGTGCGGGGCGCACGTCACATCGCGCCGGTCGGTCTTCCCGGTGAGCAGGTAGGTGTCCACCCGCTCGTTGACGCAGGGGTTGACCAGTCCGGTGACGCCGTGGGATCCGGCGTCCTTCTCGGTGATGAGCCGTGAGCCCTTGAACCGCTTGTGCAACTCGACGGCGCCCTGGTACGGGGTGGCGGCGTCTCGGGTGGACTGCACGATGAGGACCGGCGGCAGGCCCTTGCCGGTCTTCACGTCCAGCGGGGTCCGCTGCTTGGCCGGCCAGGTGGCGCAGGGCAGGTTCATCCAGGCGTTGGCCCACGTCATGAACGGGTACTTCTCGTGCAGCCGGGTGTTGTCCCGGTCCCAGGTGCGCCAGTCGGTGGGCCACTTGGCGTCGGCGCATTCGACGGCGTTGTAGACCGCGTTGCCGTTCTCGGCGGCCGCGTTGCCCGCGAGGTCGCTCATGTCGGGGGCGGCGGCGTCGACCAGGGCCTGGGTGTCACCGGCCCGGTAGGCGCTCCAGGTCTTGGCGGTGGGGGCCCAGGCGGAGTCGTAGTACGGCGCGCCCTGGAAGAAGCCGATGAGCTCGGCGGGCCCGACGACGCCCCCGATGGGCTCCTTCTTGGCGGCGGCCCGCAGCTCCAGCCAGGCCTTCTCGACCTTCTGCGGGGTGTCGCCGATGCCGTAGACGGAGTCGTGCTTCGCGACCCAGGCCTTCCAGTCGTCCCAGCGCGTCTGGAAGGCGATGTCCTGGTTGAGGTTCGCCCGGTACCAGATGCTCTTCTGCGACGGGTCGACCACACTGTCGACGACCATGCGCCGGACGTGGGCCGGGAAGAGCGTGCCGTAGACGGCGCCCAGGTAGGTGCCGTAGGAGACGCCGAGGAAGTTGAGCTTCTTCTCCCCGAGCGCGGCCCGGATGACGTCCAGGTCGCGTGCGGTGTTGGGCGTCGTCATGTGCGGCAGCATCGCACCGCTGCGCTCGCCGCACCCTTCGGCGTACTCGCGGGCCAGCTTGCGCTGGGCGCGCTTGTCGGCCTCGCTGTCGGGGACCGGGTCGGCCTTGGGGGCCTTGACGAACTCCTGCGGGTCGGCGCAGGAGATGGGGGCCGAGTGGCCGACCCCGCGCGGGTCGAAGCCGACGAAGTCGTACGCCTTCGCGGTCTTCGTCCAGAGCGGGTTCTTGGCGGGGATCCGGGCGGGGAAGCGCAGTCCCGAACCGCCGGGCCCGCCCGGGTTGTAGAGCAGTGCGCCCTGTCGCTCGCCCTTCGTGCCGGTGCTGACGTGCCGGTCGACGGCGAGCTTGATCTTCTTGCCGTTCGGCCGGGCGTAGTCGAGCGGCACGGTCACCCAGCCGCACTGGATGGGGGCGGCGAGGCCCCAGTCCTCCGGGCAGTCCTGCCAGTCGATCCCGGCGTTCGCCGCCCGGTGCGCCGCGACGGCGACCCCGCGCGCCTCCGCGTCGCCCCGGCCGTGCCGGCTGCCGTCGGCACTGGCGGCGGGTGCGGCCATCGCCCCCGCTATGAGCGTGCCCGCGACGAGGGCCCCGGCCGAACCGAGCACCTTGGTACGTCTCACGTGGAACCTCCCCCTTCGTCCGATCCGCCGCCGAAGGCGGCGTGGTCATCGGTACATCGCGGGGATCCTTTCGCCTGTGGGGCACCCGGGGCCAGGGCGTACACCTGTTTCTTTACCGAACCCATAACCGGTGAAGGAGGTTCGCTGAGCGGACTCCGTCGGCCGGACGGCCTTCAGCCCGTTCGATGGTCCGCCTTCAGCCCGTCCAGCAGCTCGCGCATCGCCTCGTCCAGGATGGCGCGCAGCAGGCGGGCGTCGGCGGCCACGGCGGTCACCAGGACGGCGGGGCCGGGGAGCGGGGTGAGGGCGCCGGTGGGCCCGAGGAGGCGTGCGGGGAGCGGGGCTTCCTCGAAGGCGGGGTCGGCGAGGAGGAGTTGGCCGACGGCCCGGTGCCCGCCGAGGACGGCGGGGCCGTCCCAGCCGCCGGGGGCGCCGGGCCCGTAGGCCAGTTGCTGGTCCAGGAGCGGGCGGCCCGCGCGGTGGACGGTGAGCCGGGTGGTGAGCGCGCCGGTGGGCTCCCCGTGCCGGCCGAGGATCTGTTCCTCGCGCAACAGCAGGCGGGCGGTGGGGGCGAGTCGGACCCGCGTGGTCTGGTGCAGGTCGCTGCCGCGGGCGGAGACCAGCTGTTCGGGCAGCCAGTGCAGCACGGCCCCCTCCCCCACGGTCAGGTCCATCCCGTACGTGGACGGGCCGGTGTCCGCCCGTGGGCCCGGGAGGGCCACGGTGGCCGCCACCGCGTCCACGGTGAGGCGTGCCCCGTCCGCGATGTCCGCCTCGATCGCCAGCTTGTCGCCGTTGAGCGGGGCGCTCATCGCGCCGACGACGGTGACCCGGGCGTACGCGGCCTGCGGCGAGCGGGTGCGGCGCAGGGCGAGCGGGCCGTCGCTGACCAGGACGGGCAGCGCGGTCCCGCCCCGCCCGTCGGGCTCGGCCCGGAGCCGGGCCGTCGCGCGGACGCTCACGCGGCCCAGGCGGCGAGCTGTGCCCGCACCCAGTCGGCGACCGGCCCGACGCCTTCGGCCGAGGTCAACGAGGTGAAGGCGACGGGGAGTTCGCCGCGCTGCTTCTTGGCGTCGAGGGCCATCTGCTCCAGGTCGGAGCCGACGTAGGGGGCGAGGTCGGTCTTGTTGACGACCAGCAGGTCGGCGGTGGTGACGCCGGGTCCGCCCTTGCGCGGGATGTCGTCGCCGCCCGCGACGTCGATGACGAAGATCTGCGCGTCGACCAGTCCCTTGGAGAACGTGGCGGTGAGGTTGTCGCCGCCGGACTCGACGAGGATCAGGTCGAGCGGGCCGACCGCGTCCTCCAGGTCCTCGACCGCTTCGAGGTTGGCGGAGATGTCGTCGCGGATCGCGGTGTGCGGGCAGGCGCCGGTCTCGACGGCCTGGATCCGCTCGGGCGGCAGGACCGCGTTGCGCAGCAGGAAGGCGGCGTCCTCCTGGGTGTAGATGTCGTTGGTGACGACGGCGATGGAGAGCCGGTCGCGCAGTTCCCGGCAGAGGGCGGCGACGGTGGCCGTCTTGCCGGAGCCGACGGGTCCGCCGAGGCCGATACGCAGGGCGCGCCGGGCGCCGTCGGGGCGGGTGGCGTCGGCGCTGACGGCGGCGGGGCCGTCGTGGGAGTGGCCGAGGTGCATGAGGGGCTCCTGTGGGTGTGCGGGTCGGAAAGTGGGTCCTGCGGGCCCGGGCCGGTGCGGTTACGAGGCGAAGAGGCGGACCGGCCAGGCGGCGTGCGCCTCGGCGGTGATGTCGAGGAGCGGCGCCGAGGCGGCGGGCAGGGCGTCGATGCCCTGTCGGGCGGCCTCGGCGGCCTGTTCGGCGACCCGGTCCAGCTCGGGGGCGAGCCGGGCGAGTACGGCGGTGGCGTGGAAGGGGTCGAGGGAGAGGAGCCGGACGACGGCGGTGGCGGGGCCGCTGACGGTCTCGTACGCGACACAGTGGGCGGCGTCCACGGGGTCCAGACCCGCCGACCGCGCGGTGAGCCCGAGGACGACCGGCTGGTGGGCGCCGCGCGGCCGGGCCGCCGCGAGCGCGTCCAGTTCGGGGCCCGGCCAGGTGGCGCGGGCGGCCCGCATCATCTGCCGGCCCAGCTTCCGGGCGGTGGCCCGCAGGGCGGGCGAGGGCGTACGGGCGTCGGCGGCCTCGTCGAGGGCGAGCGGGTCGAGGCCGTGGGCCGCCGCCGCCGCGAGGGCGGCGGCGGTGAGGCCCGTGGTGTGCAGCCGGCCCCGGCAGAAGTCGGCGAGGGAGTCGGCGTCGAGGACGCGGCCCTCGGCGACCGCCGGTTCGGCGCCGCCGGAGTGGGCGTGCCCTCCGGCGGGGAACCGGCCGTCGGCGAGGACGAGGAGTGCGGCGCGTGACATGGCGGGTCCGCTCAGAAGAGGAAGTAGCGCTGGGCCATGGGCAGTTCCGCCGCAGGCGCCGGCTCGACCGGGTCGCCGTCGATCGTGACGGCGAAGCTGTCGGGGTCGACGTGGACCTGCGGCAGGGCGTCGTTCTCCCGCATGTCCGCCTTGGTGACCCCCCGGGTGCTGGTGATGGGGACGAACCGCTTGTGCAGGGCGAGGCGTTCGGGCAGCCCGTCCTCGATCGCTGCGGCGGAGACGAAGTTGAACGAGCCCTGGGCGGCCGCTCGCCCCAGGGCGCCGAACATCGGCCGGGGCAGCACCGGTTGGGGCGTCGGGATGGAGGCGTTGGCGTCGCCCATCTGTGCGTACGCGATCTGGCCGCCCTTGATGACGGTCTGCGGCTTCACGCCGAAGAACGCCGGGTCCCAGAGGACGAGGTCGGCGAGCTTGCCGGTCTCCACGGAGCCGATCTCCTGGTCCATTCCCTGCGCGACGGCCGGGTTGATGGTGTATTTGGCGACATAACGACGGACCCGGTGGTTGTCTGCCCGGCCGTCCCCGGGCAGGGCTCCGCGCCGCTTCTTCATGACGTGGGCGGTCTGCCAGGTCCGCAGGACCACCTCGCCGATCCGCCCCATGGCCTGGGAGTCCGAGGAGATGATCGAGATGGCCCCGAGGTCGTGCAGGATGTCCTCGGCCGCGATGGTGGAGGGCCGGATCCGGGACTCGGCGAAGGCCAGGTCCTCGGGGACGGCGGGGTTCAGGTGGTGGCAGACCATCAGCATGTCGAGGTGTTCCTCGATGGTGTTGACGGTGTGCGGCCGGGTGGGGTTGGTCGAGCTGGGCAGGACGTACGGCTCGGAGACCACGCTGATGATGTCGGGCGCGTGTCCGCCGCCCGCCCCCTCGGTGTGGTACGCGTGGATCGTCCGGCCGGCGATGGCGGCGAGGGTGTCGGCGACGAACCCTGCCTCGTTGAGCGTGTCCGTGTGGATGGCGAGCTGCGCGCCCGTCCGCTCGCAGACGGTGAGGCAGGCGTCGATGACGGCGGGCGTCGCGCCCCAGTCCTCGTGAATCTTGAAGCCCAGGGCGCCGCCGCACAGTTGGGAGTGCATGGCCTCGTGGGACATCGTGTTGCCCTTGCCGAGCAGCCCGATGTTGACCGGGAAGGTCTCCAGCGCCTCGAACATCCGGGCCAGGTGCCAGGGCCCTGGGGTGACGGTGGTGGCCTTGGAGCCCTCGGCGGGTCCGGTGCCGCCGCCGACGAGGGTGGTGATGCCGCTGGAGAGTGCCTGGTCGATGAGGGTGGGTGAGATGAAGTGGACGTGGGCGTCGACGGCTCCGGCCGTGAGCAGCTTCCCGTTGCCCGCGATGATCTCGGTCTCCGGGCCGATCACCAGGTCGGGGTGGACGCCGTCCATGGTGTCCGGGTTCCCGGCCTTGCCGATGCCGGTGATCCGGCCGTCCCGGATACCGATGTCGGCCTTGACGATGCCCCAGTGGTCGATGACGACGGCCCCGGTGATGACGGTGTCGGGCGCGCCCTCGGCGCGGGTGGTGCGGGCCTGGCCCATCGACTCCCGGATCACCTTGCCGCCGCCGAACACCGCCTCGTCGCCCGCGTGTCCGGGGCCGCCCGAGCGGTCCTCCTCGATCGCGACGAGCAGGTCGGTGTCGGCGAGCCGGATCCGGTCGCCGGTGGTGGGCCCGAACAGATCGGCGTACACGGCTCTCTTGAGGTCAGGCATCGAGGGCACCTCCGGTTTCGCCGCGCAGGCCGGGGACGACGCGGCGGCCGGTGAGGGGGACGAGTTCGACGTCGGCGGGGATGCCGGGCTCGAAGCGGACCGCCGTGCCGGCGGCGATGTTCAGCCGCAGCCCGTGGGCGGCCGCGCGGTCGAAGCGCAGCCCGGGGTTGGCCTCGGCGAAGTGGTAGTGGGAGCCGACCTGGACGGGACGGTCGGCGGCGTTGAGGACGGTGAGGCGGGTGACGGCACGCCCCGCGTTGAGGGGGATGTCCCCGTCCCCGTACAGGATCTCTCCGGGAATCATCGGCGCGGCCCCGTCAGACGATCGGGTCATGGACGGTGACGAGCTTCGTGCCGTCGGGGAAGGTGGCCTCGACCTGGACGTCGTGGAGCATCTCGGGGATGCCCTCCATGACGTCGTCCCGGGTGAGCAACTTGCGTCCGGACGCCATGAGTTCGGCGACGGTACGGCCGTCCCGGGCACCTTCCAGCAGATGGGCGGTGATCAGGGCGACGGCCTCGGGGTGATTGAGTCGCAGCCCGCGCGCCCGGCGCTTCTCGGCCACGTCGGCGGCCACATGGATGAGCAGACGCTCCTGCTCGTGCGGGGTCAGTTGCACGCTTCCACCTCATCGTCTTCCGTCCGGCTCCGGCTCCGGACGCAGCGGGACCATATCCCCGTTCAACAATTCGTTGAACGAGAACTGCACTCCCGCGACCAGGCATTGCACGTTAGGGCGGAAGTTTTTCCATTGCGTTAACTGATCTTTTGCGGGTTCATGGACATCAGTCCGCGCAACCCGTTCTTCAGCACCTCGGGGCGCACATCCCCGAAGAGCGCCTCCTGCACGATGAAGCCCTGCGCCGTCGCGATCATCGTGCGCGCCACATCGTCGCCGGGCACGTCGCTCGCCAGGATCCCGGCGGAACGGTAGGCGTCGACGAGCTTCGCCCAGGCGACGCGCATCGTGGCGTAGCCGTCGTCGAGGAGCGCGGCGAGCCGTTCGTCGCGCAGCGTCTCGGACCAGAGCTGAACGACGAGCGCGGCGAAGGCCCGGCGCTCCAGCCCGTGCACCTCCCCCGCGAGCACCCCGCCGAGCACCCGGCCGAGCAGCGCGTCCGGGGTGGGCGGCGGCGTCATACGGGAGGCCTCCTCGAAGGCGCCGCGGATGACGGCGAAGGTCTCCTGCGTGATGGCCGCGATGATGTCCTCCTTGCCGGGGAAGTAGCGGTAGACCGCCCCGGCGGACAGACCCACCTCCTTGAGGACGTCCTGCATGGACGTGCCGTGGAATCCGTTGCGGGCGAAGCAGCGCGCCGCACCGTCGAGGATCTGACGGCGACGGGCGTCGAGGTGTTCCTGAGATACGCGAGCCATGACACCAATCTAAAACGAACGTTCCTTCTTGACAATCCCGCACAGGGTGCCGACAGTGGGGACAAGACGTAAAACGAACGATCCTTCTCTATCACCACTCCGTCGCCGCACGAATCGAGGCCCTCTCATGTCCACCGCACCCAACCGCCGCGCGGTGGCGGTGACCCTGTTGATCCCCCTGATGGTGACGCTCGCCCTCTGGGCCTTCGCCTGGCCCGCCGCCCGGATCGCACCGCGCGACCTTCCGGTCGGGGTCGCGGGGCCGGCATCGGCGGCCCAGCAGCTGGAACAGCGCTTCGAGCAGCGCGACGGCGCGTTCGACGTGCACCGCTTCGACGACGAGGCCGCCGCCCGCACCGCGATCGAGGAGCGGGTCGTATACGGAGCCGTCGTCGCCACCCCGCGGGGGCCGCACCTGCTCACCGCCTCGGCGGCGAGCCCCGTCGTCTCCCAGCTGCTGCGCGAGGCCGTGACGGCGTCCGCCCCCGAGGACACTCCGGTCCGGGTCACCGATGTGGTCGCCGCGCCGTCCGGTGACCCGCGCGGCAGCGCACTCGGCGCGAGCGTCCTGCCGCTCGCCCTGGCGGGCATGGCGGCCGGAGCCGTCGTCACCCTGATGGGGCTGCGCGGGGCACGGGCCGCGGTGACCCTGGTCGGGTCGGCCGCGCTGGTGGGCCTCGCCGCCACGGCCGTGGCGCACAGCTGGCTCGGCGTGGTCACGGGCGACTGGTGGACGGAGGCGGGAGTGGTCGCGCTCACCGTGCTGGCCATCGGTTCGGCGGTGGCGGGACTCGCTGCCCTGTTCGGGCCGCGCGGCATCGGGCTCGGGGCGCTGCTGATGGTCCTGCTGGGCAACCCCTTCTCCGGCGTCACCAGCGCACCGGAGCTGCTGCCCGAGCCCGTCGGCGTGATCGGCCAGTGGCTTCCGCCGGGCGCCGGCGGTTCACTGCTCCGCTCGGTCGCCTTCTTCGACGGAAGCGCTGCGGGCGGCGCCGTGCTGACGCTCTCACTGTGGGCGCTGACCGGCCTGGCGGCGGTGATGTCCGCCCGCCGGGTGCCCGCGACGGACGAGCCGGCCGCACCCGTCCGGGAGCCGGCCCTGACCGGCTGAGCTCCGGATCCCGCGTCGCCGAGCCGGGCGCCCCTCTTACCGGAGGGGCGCCCGGCTCCATGCCGTCCCGGGCCGTCGCGGCATCAGGAGTCCCGGCCGTCGTGGGGGCGGTGCTCGGCGGCGATGCCGAACCTGTGCCGTTCGCCCTGAGCGGATGGCGTGGAGCCGATCGAGGAGACCGAGCTGATCACCTGCTCCTCGGCAGCCGCTTCATCGGTTTCGAGTCGTTGCAGGTCAGCGGCGGAAACCAGGGCGATGAGCGGCTTGCCGTGCCGCGTCACCACCACGCGTTCACCGCCGTAGACAACGCGGTTGATCAGTTCGGCGAGCTCCGCCCGTGCTTGCGTCACCGGAATCTCGTAGGCCATAGTCCCCATCATAACCTTCTGTACGTCCTGTACATTTTTCACGGACGGGCAGACGGATGGTCAGCTCCAGGAGAGAGGCACGCCATGATCCGCCCCGCCGCCCGCTACGTACTGCCGGAGTTCACCGAGCGCACCGCGACCGGAACCCGGACGCTGGACCCGTACTCCAAGCTGCTGTCCGAGCGGATCGTCTTCCTCGGGAGCCCGATCGACGACATCGCCGCGAGCGACCTCATCGCCCAGTTCATGTATCTGGAGCACGCCGATCCGGACCGGCCCCTGTCGCTCTACATCAACTCCCCCGGCGGCACGTTCCAGGCGATGGCGGCGGTCTACGACACGATGCGGTTCCTGACCTGCGAGGTGGAGACCTTCTGCCTGGGGCAGGCGGGCTCCTACGCGGCGGCCCTGCTGGCGGCCGGGGCGAAGGGGCGCCGACATGCGCTGCCCGGCGCGCGGGTAGTCATTCAGCAGCCCGCGATGGAGGAGCCGATGCGGGGCCAGCCGTCCGACCTGGAGATCCACGCGCGCGAACTGGTGCGCACCCGCGAGATGTTCGCGGCCATGCTGGTCCGGGACACGGGCCGGACCGCGGAGCAGATCACCGCCGACATCGAGCGCGACACCATCCTCGACGCCAAGGCCGCCCTCGACTACGGGCTGGTCGACCACGTCGTGGAGAACCGCTGACCCTCCAGGCCGCCGTACGACGCGAGGTGAGATGCCGATGGAGCCACCCGATTTCCCGCCCCTGCCCGCACTGACCCGCGCGGAGGGTGAGTTCGTCGACTGTTATCTGGCCGTGCTCGACCAGGTGGGCCGGATCAACCCGGCCCACGGCAGCGACACCTACAGCGCACTGCGGGCCGCCCAGGCCCTGGCCTCCCGGGCTGCGGCCCTGCGCGACGCCCTCGCCCTGATGCACGAGCGCGGCGAGTCGCGGATCCACGCCGCGACCCTGGCGCGGGCCCTGCGCGTCCTGGACGGGGAGCGCCGGGCGGGCCGGGTCGCGATGCCGCCGCCCGTGAACTGACCGGCCCCGCGCACGAGGAGCGCGCTACGGGAGCGGGCCGGTCGGCCCCACGCACGACACGCCCGGTCCCGGGACCGATTCTCCTCGCTCGTTCGGCGTAGACGATCACCCGCACGAGCGACGGCTCAACTTGCGTTCGGCGCGCGGTCCGTACTCGAAATGCTCCCTTTCGTCGCTGGTACGAGGGTGTGCGCCCGGCTCGTGCACGAGCGCGAATCCGACCTGTCCACCCGAATGGATCAGTGGTGAGGAGACTCACAAACCGCTGTTTCAGCTCGGAAATCCGGCACCGAGTGAGTCAAGATCCCTGGGACGACAAGCCCCCGCCACCGCGGCGGGGCGGTCCGGGCGGACGCCGAGTCCTGCCGCCGCCCGGATGACTGGTCGACAGGAGTGGATCGGCAGGAGTGGAGGACCCGAGCACAACGGGCCGACCGGGAGACCGGGAAGCCCTCGGGGTGAAGCCGCGACAGCGGCCGGGCGACTTCGCCAGCCCGAACCCGACAGGTCATCCTTCACAGGCGGCTGACGAAGGGTTGCGCATGTCTGCGCAGGTTCATGTCCCGTCTCTGTTCGCCCGGGTCGGTACGGCCTCGGTACTCACCCTGGCCGTGACGTCCACGATGCTGGCGCCCGGTCTCGTGAACGATGCCGAGGCCGCCACCCACTCGACGAAGGCCCTGAAGGTGGCCGCGTCGAAGAAGGGGGCCCCCTACAAGTACGGAGCGGCCGGTCCCAGCCGCTTCGACTGTTCGGGGCTGACGGCCTATTCGTTCAAGAAGGCCGGCAAGAAGCTTCCCCGCACGGCACAGCAGCAGTACAACAAGACCCGCCACATCGGGAAGTCGCAGCGCAAACGCGGCGACCTCGTCTTCTTCCATTCGGGGCGCAGCGTCTACCACGTGGGCATCTACGCCGGGGCCGGGAAGATCTGGCACTCCCCCAAATCGGGGGACGTGGTGAGACTGGCCAAAATCTGGTCCAAGAGCGTCTGGTACGGACGGGTCCGCTGACCCACCGGCCGGACGCTCTTTCCGTGCGGGCGGCCCGGCCCGGCCTCGGAGCCGCCCGCGCCGTCCACCGCGCCCTCAGCGCAGCAGGGGGCCGGTGACCAGCGCCAGTCCCAGACCGGTGAGCGCCACTCCGCTGCCGCCCTCGATGGCGCGGGCGGTACGCGGGCGGCGCAGCCACCGGCCCAGCCGGTCCACGAGCAGGGCGACGGCCGGGAACCAGATCAGCGCCAGCACCACCACCAGGGCCGCGAGCAGCAGGGTCCTGGGCAGCGGCGGCTGACCGTCGGGCACGAACTGCGGCAGCAGGCTGAGGAAGAGGACCGGGGCCTTCGGGTTGAGCGCGTTGGTCAGGAACCCCTGGCGCAGCGCGCGTCCGAACTCCCTGGGCACGGGCCGCCCCGGCTCGTCCTCCCGCGTACCGGAGGGGGAGCCGGAGCTGTCCCGCGAGGGCCGGCGGCGGATCGCGTACAGCGCGCTGACCCCGAGGTAGAGCACGTACGCGCCGCCGAGCAGCTGGACGGCGCGGAAGAGCACCGGCATGGTCACCAGCACCGCGGCGAGTCCGGCGACCGCGAGCGCGGTGTGCACCAGCAGCCCTCCGGCGACGCCGAGCGCGGTGGCCAGGCCCGCGGTGCGCGAGGCGAGGGCGTTGCGTACGACGACGGTGAAGTCGGCGCCCGGCAGCGCGACCATCCCGGCGGCGACCCCGGTGAAGGCGATCAGTTGTGCGTCCATGGGTCCACCTTGGACCGGCGGAGCCTTTAGCGTGTACTTGCAATCTTCTGGGTCTGCCTAAAGGAACGCTTTCATGTACGACCCGACACGGCTCGCGGCGCTCGTGGCGGTCGCGGAGGCCGGATCGATCACCCGGGCCGCCGCCCGCCTCGGCTACACCGCGCCCGCGCTCTCCCAGCAGCTGGCCAAACTGGAGCGGGAGGCCGGGGCGGCACTGCTGGTGCGCCACCATCGCGGGGCGCGGCTGACGGCGGCGGGCGAGCTGCTGGCGGGCCGGGCCCGGCGGGTCCTGGACGAGCTGGACCAGGCGCGGCACGAGCTGGCGCGGCTGGCCGGGCTCTCGGGCGGCAGGCTGCGGGTGGGGACGTTCACGACGGCCGGCATCCATCTGCTGCCGCCGGTCCTGAGCGCGTTCCGGCGGGCCCATCCGGAGGTCGAGCTCGCCGTCGCCGAGTACGAACCGCCGGGCGGCATCGCCGCGGTGGTCGCGGGCGAGGTGGACCTCGCCCTGACCCACGCCTACGAACCGGCGGCGGCCGAGCCCCCGTCGGCGGGCGTTCTCCTCGAACCCCTGCTGGTCGAGGAGCTGGTGCTGGTCACCTCGGTGGGCCACCGGCTCTCCGAGGGCACCGGGCGGCTGCCGGTCGGCGAGCTGGCGGGGCGGCCGCTGATCAGCAGCGCGCCCACCCATCCGCCCCGGCGCGGGGTCGAGAACGCCCTCGCCGCGGCCGGGGCGACACCGGCGGTGGTCTGCGAGTCGCCCGGGTACGCGCTGGTGTGCGCGCTGGTCAGCGCGGGGCTCGGGGTGGCGGTGGTGCCGGAGATGGTCGCCTCGATGTCCTCGACCCCGCTGTCGGTCCGGCGGCTGGAGCCCGCCTCGTTCCGCCGGACCATCTCGGTCGTGCACCGGGGCGAGAAGTCGACCGCGGCGGCGGCGACGCTGCTCGCGCTGCTGCGCAGCGGTTTCGGCCGCGGGATCACGGCCGGCGCGCGATGAGCCTCACCGGGGTCGGCCCTGGATCGGAACGACCCAGGGGAGGGCGATCCAGACCGTCTTGCCGCCCTCGGCGGTCGGGGTCACCTGGAGCCGCCCGCCGCGCTCCTTGGCCAGCGCCCGGATGATGACCATGCCGCGGCCGTTGTCCTGCCGTACGGCGGCGGGCAGCCGCTGGGGCCAGCGGGGGTGACTGTCCGTGACGCCGAGATACAGCTCCTCGTCGCGTTCGAGGCGCAGGTCCACGGTGAAGGTGGGCGACTGGCCGAACGTGTGCTGGACGGCGTTGGTGGCCAGCTCCGAGACGATCAGCCGGATGGTGTCGGCGAACTCGGTGTCGTCGGGCAGGCCCCATTGGGCCAGGGTCCTGGCGACATGTCTGCGGGCCGATGAGACCGAGACCGGATCGGTCGGCAGCGTGACGGTTGCTTCCTGATGGTCTGCCATGGCGACGCCGTCCCTTTCCCGCCCTGGTCGACCGGCGGCCGGCCAGGATTGTGCTTCGCGCCAGATTGCCATTGATGCAGCTCCCTGTAACGGCGTTCGGCCAAGATATGCATATATCTGTCGCTCGAAGCGGTGAATTCGGGACCCGTACGGCGTGGACGGACGGCACACTGACCCCTCTGCGGGCCGGCCCCGGTGACGGACCGGCCCTTTCCGACAGCAGAAGGAGACCGGCATGCTGCACGGCCCCGTCGTCCGACGCCGCAAGCTCGGTGAGGAGCTGCGGAGTCTGCGCCACGCCTCCGGGCTGACCAGCCGGGACGCGGCGCGGCTGCTCGGCTGGCACCAGTCGAAGGTGAGCCGCATCGAGACGGGCGCGAGCGGGGTGACGCCCGCCGACGTGTCACGGCTGCTGGACGTCTACGCGGTGTGCGACACCCAGTTGCGCTGCCTGCTCGAAGTCCTCGCGGGGTCGGCGGGCGGTGGCGGCTCGGGCTGGTGGCATGCCTACCGGGGGCTGATCCCGCCGCAGTACCGGGACTTCATCAGTCTGGAGTCGCAGGCCAGTACGGTCCGGACGCTGGAGACCTCGGTGGTGCCGGGGCTGCTCCAGACCGCCGGATACGCGCGTGCCGTGACCCGCGCCTCGCTGGACGGCTTACCGGACGGCCGGCTCGACTCGCTGGTCGAGGTCCGGCTGACGCGCCAGCGAGTGCTGCGCGCGAGTCCGCCGCTGCGTTTCACCGCCGTGCTGGACGAGGCGGTTCTCCGCCGCGAGGTGGGCGGGCCGGAGGTGATGAGGGACCAGCTGCACCATCTGACACAGGTTGCCCAACTGCCGCATGTGCAACTGCAGTTGCTGCCGTTCTCGGTCGGCGGTTACGTCGGCCTCACCGGCCCTTTCGTTATTTTCTCCTTTCCGAACATTTCTGATCTGGATGTGGTCGTTCTTGACCACTTGACGAGTAGCCTCTATCTGGAACGGAAAGAAGACCTCGACGCGTACAGCTCGGCCTTCCGTTCCTTGCAGGCACACGCGCTGTCACCAGAACGCTCGCTGGACCTCATCACCGAGATCGGACGCAGCTAAGGGGCCGCCATGTCAGACCGTCTCGCACTGTCCGCCGCACCGCCGCCGTCCACCGCGCCGCCCACCCCGCGGTGGCGGCGCAGCAGCCGCTCGACCGGCATGAACAACTGCGTGGAGACCGCCCTGTTGGGCGGCGCGCTCCTCGCCGTACGCGATTCCAAGGACGTGCGCCGGCCGCCGCTGCGCTTCTCGGCGGCGGCCTGGAGCACGTTCGTGGACGGGCTCGGCCCGCACGGAGCCGGTCCACGCCGCTTCAACTGACCGGAGCGTCCGCCTGCCGGGGAGCGGTGGCGAGGACCGTGGCCACCGCGGCCGTGATCTGCTCCTCGGTCAGGTCGGCGCGCGCGGTCAGCCGCAGCCGCGAGACGCCGTCCGGCACCGACGGCGGGCGGAAGCAGCCCACCGCCATCCCGGCCTCGCGGCAGTCGGCCGCCCAGCGCACGGCCGCGTCCGCCGAGGGCGCCCGGACGGAGACGACGGCCGCGTCGGGCCGGACCGCCCTCAGCCCGGCCGCGGTGAGCCGGGTGAACAGCGCGGTGGCCACCTCCCGGGCGCGGGCCGCCCGTTCGGGCTCCCGGCGCAGGACCGCGAGGGCGCCGAGCGCGCCGCCGGCCGCCGCCGGGGCGAGTCCGGTGTCGAAGATGAACGTACGGGCCGTGTTGACCAGGTGGTCGATGACCCGGGCGGGCCCCAGGACCGCTCCGCCCTGGCTGCCCAGGGACTTGGACAGGGTGAGCGTGGCCACGATCCCGTCGCGGCCCGCCAGCCCGGCCGCGGCGAGCGCGCCGCGGCCGCCCTCCCCCAGCACGCCGAGGCCGTGGGCGTCGTCGACCAGCAGGGCGGCGTTCGCGGAACGGCAGACCTCGGCCAGGGCGTCGAGCGGGGCGGCGTCGCCGTCGACGGAGAAGACCGAGTCGGTGACGGCGAGGGCCCGTCCGTCGTGTTCCCGCAGGGCCTTCCCGAACGCGTCCGGGTCGGCGTGGGGCACGACGGCGGTCCCGGCGCGGGAGAGCCGGCAGCCGTCCACGATCGAGGCGTGGTTGCCGGCGTCGGAGACGATGAGGGAGCCGCGCCCGGTCAGCGCGGTCAGCGCGGCGAGATTGGCCGCGTACCCGGAGGAGAGCACGAGGGCCGCCTCGAAACCGCAGAACGCGGCGAGCTCCCGTTCCAGCCGGGCGTGCAGGGCGGTGGAGCCGGTGACCAGCCGGGACCCCGTCGCCCCCGCCCCCCAGGTCCGGGCGGCGCCGGCGGCGGCGCCGGTGACCTCCGGGTGCCGGGTGAGGCCCAGGTAGTCGTTGCTCGCGAGGTCCAGCAGCTCCGGCTCGGCGCCGCGCGGACGCAGGGTCCGTACGAGTCCGGCGGCGGCCCTGCTGCGGGCCTCGGCGTCGATCCAGTCGAACGGGGCGAAGGACATGGGGCGGTCCCTTGGGTAGGCGGGCCCTCGGCGGGCGGCTCCGCGCGGACGGTCCGGTGCGGACGGTCCCTTTGTAGGCAGCCAACAGACCCTAGCCGGGTGCGCAGCAGGTCAGGGTGTGGCAATACACACACCCTCGCCCGGGTCTCCTGTCTGGTTCCTCCTTGGCTGGAGGCGGTGCCGTACGTCAGGATCATCTTTCATGGACCTGCTGAACACGCTGGTGGACAAGGGGCTGCGGCGCGAACTGCCGACCCGCGAAGAAGCGCTCGCCGTACTGGCGACCTCCGACGACGAGCTGCTCGACGTGGTGGCGGCCGCCGGGAAGGTGCGCCGTCAGTGGTTCGGGCGGCGCGTCAAGCTCAACTATCTGGTCAACCTCAAATCGGGGCTCTGCCCCGAGGACTGCTCCTACTGCTCGCAGCGGCTCGGTTCGAAGGCCGGGATCCTCAAGTACACCTGGCTGAAGCCGGACGAGGCGTCCAAGGCCGCCGCAGCCGGAGTGGCGGGCGGCGCCAAGCGGGTCTGCCTGGTCGCGAGCGGGCGCGGCCCGACCGACCGGGACGTCGACCGGGTCTCGAAGACCATCGAGGCGATCAAGGAGGAGAACGAGGGCATCGAGGTCTGCGCCTGCCTCGGCCTCCTCTCCGACGGACAGGCCGACCGGCTGCGTTCGGCTGGCGCCGACGCGTACAACCACAACCTCAACACGTCCGAGGAGACGTACGGGGCGATCACCACCACCCACACGTACGCGGACCGGGTGGAGACCGTGCAACAGGCCCAGGCCGCCGGGCTCTCGGCGTGTTCCGGGCTGATCGCCGGGATGGGCGAGAGCGACAAGGACCTGGTCGACGTCGTGTTCGCCCTGCGGGACCTGGACCCCGACTCGGTGCCGGTGAACTTCCTGATCCCGTTCGAGGGAACGCCGCTCGCCAAGGAGTGGAACCTCACCCCGCAGCGCTGCCTGCGCATTCTGGCGATGGTCCGCTTCGTCTGCCCCGATGTCGAGGTCCGGCTCGCCGGGGGCCGTGAGGTGCACCTGCGCTCGATGCAGCCGCTGGCGCTCCATCTGGTCAACTCCATCTTCCTGGGCGACTACCTGACGAGTGAGGGCCAGGCCGGCCAGACCGACCTGGACATGATCGCGGACGCGGGTTTCGCGGTGGAGGGCGCGGGCACGACGACGCTGCCGCGCCACCGGGCCGACGCCCTGGGCGGCGGCTGCGGGACGCGGGAGGCCACGGCGGACTCCGGCTGCGGATCACACGAGGACTCCGGAGCCGCCGGCTGCGGTTCCCACGGTGGCGGCGGGGGCTGCGGGCCGTGCGGTGGACACGGGGAGCGGGAGGCGGTGGCCGCTGCCGACTCCGAGGCCGGGGAGAGCGCCCCGGTGGCGCGTACGGACGCCAACGGCACGGCGCGTACGGATCTGGTGGCGGTGCGCCGGCGCGGCGCGGGAACGGATCTCGCGCCCAATGCCTGAGCCGTACGCCCCCGCACTCCCTCTGTCCGCCGCGCCGAAGCCGTACGCCCCCGATGAGCTGCGGGCGCTGGACCGGGCGCACGTCTGGCATCCGTACGGTCCGATGCCGGGCCGCCAGGAGCCGCTGATCGTGGAGTCCGCCTCCGGCGTACGGCTCCGGCTCGCCGAACCCGTCGAGGGGCGGCGCGAGTTGGTGGACGGCATGTCCTCCTGGTGGTCGGCGGTGCACGGTTACAACCACCCCGTCCTCAACGAGGCGGCACGCGGCCAGCTGGACCGGATGAGCCATGTGATGTTCGGCGGGCTCACCCATGAGCCCGCCGTCCGGCTGGCGACCCGGCTGGTGGAGATCACCCCCGGGCCGCTCCAGCACGTCTTCCTCGCCGACTCGGGGTCCGTCTCCGTGGAGGTCGCCGTCAAGATGTGCCTCCAGTACTGGCGTTCGGCCGGGCGTCCGGCCAAGCAGCGGCTGCTGACCTGGCGCGGGGGCTATCACGGGGACACCTGGCAGCCGATGTCGGTGTGCGACCCGGAGGGCGGGATGCACGAGCTGTGGTCGGGGTCCCTGCCCCGCCAGGTCTTCGCCGACGCCCCGCCGGACGGTTTCGACGCGGAGCCGGACCCCGCCTATGTGACGCATCTGCGGGAGCTGATCGCCGAGCACGCCGACGAACTCGCGGCGGTCATCGTGGAGCCGGTGGTACAGGGGGCCGGCGGGATGCGGTTCCACTCCCCCGCCTATCTGCGGGTCCTGCGCGAGGCCTGCGACGAGCACGACGTCCTGCTGGTCCTCGACGAGATCGCGACCGGTTTCGGGCGTACGGGCAAGCTCTTCGCCGCCGGGCACGCCGGGATCTCGCCGGACGTCATGTGCGTCGGCAAGGCCCTGACCGGCGGATATCTCACGATGGCGGCAACGCTGTGCACCACCCGGGTGGCCGAGGGCATCTCCAGCGGCGAGGTGCCGGTGCTGGCCCACGGGCCGACGTTCATGGGCAACCCGCTGGCCGCCTCGGTGGCCTCGGCCTCCGTGGACCTGCTGCTCGGGCAGGACTGGGAGGGCGAGGTGACGCGGATCGGCGCGGGCCTGCGCTCCGGGCTCGCTCCCGCCGCGGACCTCGCCGGGGTGGTGGACGTACGCGTCCTGGGGGCGATCGGGGTCGTCCAGCTCGACCACGAGGTGGACATGGCGGCGGCGACCCGCGCGGCCGTGCGCGAGGGCGTCTGGCTGCGGCCGTTCCGCGACCTCGTCTACACGATGCCGCCGTACGTCACCGAGGACGAGGACGTGGCACGGATCTGCCGGGCCGTGTGCGCGGCGGCACGGGAGGGCTGAGCCGATATGTCGACGATTCTGGTGGTGTCCGGTACGGGCACGGAGATCGGCAAGACCGTGGTGACCGCCGCGGTGGCGGCCGCCGCACGGGGCCGCCGGGTCGCGGTGCTCAAGCCCGCGCAGACCGGGCTCGCCCCCGGGGAGCCGGGCGACGCGGCCGAGGTCGCGCGCCTGGCGGGGAGCCGGGTGACGGCGGTCGAACTGGCGCGCTTTCCGGAGCCGTTGGCTCCGGCCACGGCCGCCCGGCGGGCGGGTCTCGTGCCCGTGCGGCCGTTCGAGGTCGCCGAGGCCGCGGAGAAGCTGGCCACCGAGCACGACCTCGTCCTGGTGGAGGGTGCGGGCGGGCTGCTCGTGCGGTTCGACGACGAGGGCGGCACCCTAGCGGACGCGGCCCGGCTGCTGTCCGCGCCGGTGCTGCTGGTGGCCCCGGCGGGCCTGGGCACGCTGAACGCCACCGCGCTGACGGCCGAGGCGCTGCGTAACCGGGGGCTGAGCTGCCGGGGCGTCGTGATCGGCAGCATGCCGGCGGAGCCGGACCTCGCGTCCCGCTGCAACATCGAGGACCTGCCGGTGGCGGCCGGTGCACCGCTGCTCGGCGCGGTACCGGCCGGCGCGGGTTCCCTGTCGGGCGCCGCCTTCGCGGCAGGCGCGCCGGGCTGGCTGGCTCCGGAGCTCGGAGGGACCTGGGCGGCCACGCGCTGACGGGCCGCGCCGGGGTGTCCGGGCGGTCCTCGGGGATTCCCGCCGGGGCGATCCGGGGGAGAATCGTGGAGGAACGTCACGTCCATCCCCGAGCGTCACGTCCACTCCTCAGCGGAGGTCCGTCATGCAGCTGCGCAGCAGGAAACTCCCCCGGGACGCCGTGCACCACCCGGTCTTCGCCCGCTTCTACGCACGGGTGAGCGTGACCGCCGACCTGAAGGGCGGCATCGCCGCGTACCGCGAGGAGCTGCTGTCGGGGCTCTCCGGCCGGGTCATCGAGATCGGCGCCGGTAACGGGCTGAACTTCGCCCACTATCCCGGCGCCGTCTCGGAGGTCGTGGCGCTGGAGCCGGAACGCTCGCTGCGGCAGCTCGCCGTCCGCTCCGCTCTGCGCGCGGAGGTGCCGGTGGACGTGGTGCCGGGGGCCGCCGAGGCGCTGCCGGTCAAGAGCGAGGCCTTCGACGGGGCGGTGGCGTCCCTGGTCCTGTGCACCGTACGGGATCTGCCCCGGGCGCTCGCCGAGATCAGGCGGGTCCTGCGGCCGGGCGGCGAACTGCGGTTCTTCGAGCACGGGCTGGCACCGGGCCGGGCGCTGGCCACGGCGCAGCGGGTGGCCGACCGGACCCTGTGGCCGCTGCTCTTCGGCGGCTGTCACACGGCCCGGGACCCGCTGGCCGCGATCGAGGCGGCGGGCTTCGAGATGGGCACGTACCGCAGGCTGCGGATTCCGGAGACGGGCCTCCAGGCGCCCTCCTCCCCCTGTGTGCTGGGCGTGGCCCGAAAGCCGTTCACCGAGGACTGAGAGCCGGGGCACGGGGTGTCCCGCCCGGCCTCACACGCTCCACTGCCGCAGCTCGTCGGCGATGGCGCGCACGTCCGCCTTGCCCTGCTTCACCAGCAGCGCCAGGTCGCGGACCTGCTCGGGCGAGGTGATGACCTTGAGCCCGGAGGCGACGAGGTAGCCGTAGGCGACGGCCGAGGCGAACATCGCGTTGGAGTGTTCGAGTGCGGGCACGTGCAGGAGCAACTGCAACAGGGCGGCCGCCCGCGCGTGCGGGTCGCTGTAGACGGCGCTGCCGAAGATCTCCGCGTCATGCCGTGCGACGGCGGCGACGAGCGCACCCCAGTCGACGACCTGCGGGTCTCCGGGCGTCTTGTGCTCGGCGACCATCAGCAACCAGGAGAGGTCGATCCGAAGGTTCAACGGGTGCCTTCGCGCTCCGGGCCGAACTCCTCGGCGAACACCGACTCGTACTGCTTCATGAAGTCGGCCGCGGCCTCGACGAAGGTGTGTCCCACCTCGCCCGCGTCCTGCTGGACGAGTTCCTCTATGTAGCGGTTCACGCTCATCCCCCTCTGCAGCGCGCGCTGCCGCGCGGCCTCGGCGGTGGCCTCGTCCACTCGAACGTTCAGCTGAGTCTTGGGCACCCCACCACGCTAGCGCGGCCGTGCTAGCACCGGCAAGGGGAGCGCGGGGGCAGGGAGCGCGGGATGCCGCGCCCGGACTGTGGAACGCGATCGACGCCCCGCCGCCGCGGATGGTGGGATGGCCGTCATGAACGATCTTTCGCTACGGTCCGCGACCCCGGCCGATCTGGACGCGGTCCTCGCCTTCTGGAAAGTGGCCGCCGAGGGCACCAGCATCAGCGACGACGGGGACGGGGTCGCACGCCTGGTGGAACGCGACCCCGCCGCCTTGATACTCGCGGAGCGGGAGGGGGCGCTGGTGGGCACGGTCATCGTGGGCTTCGACGGCTGGCGCTGCCATCTCTACCGGCTCGCGGTCCACCCGGACCAGCGGCGCCGGGGCGTGGGCGGCGCCCTCCTGGCGGCGGCCGAGGAACGGTTCGTCGCCCTGGGCGGGCGGCGGGCCGACGCCATGGTCCTCGACCGCAACACATCGGCCCACCAGGCCTGGCGCGCGGCGGGCTACGAGCCCCAGCCGCAGTGGAGCCGCTGGGTGAAACACCTGACCGGCTGAGCGGTACGGCGGGTGCGCACAGGCGTACCACCACAACCTCTGCCTTCCGGCGCGGTGCGGCGGCTTCCGGCGCGGTGCGGCGGACATTGACGCGGTGGGCGGGGCGGCGCTGGGCAGACGCCCTACGATGACATGCCCTCCGTCACCCCCTGCCGAAAGGTGTGAACGTCCGCCCATGGGCGAGCCTCCCCGTAGCCGACACCGCCGACACCGCGCGGTCCCCCCACCCCTGCACGATCATGGGACGGAGGTGAACCGATGATCGAAGTGCTGCTGCTGCTCGTCGCCCTGCTGCTCTGCGTCGCCTGCGGCGCGTTCGTCGCGGCGGAGTTCTCCCTGACCACGGTGGAGCGCGGCGAGCTCGAACAGGCTGTCGAGCGGGGTGACCGGGGCGCCGCGAGCGCGCTCAAGGCGGTCCGGAGCCTCACCTTCCAGCTCTCGGGGGCCCAGCTCGGCATCACCGTCACCAATCTGGTGATCGGCATGCTCTCGGAACCGTCCATCGCCAAGCTGATCCGCGGCCCCGTAGAGGCGGCGGGGCTGCCTCCCGCCGCCGCGTCCACCCTGGCGCTCGTGCTCGGCACGGCGCTGTCCACGGTGGTTCTGATGGTGGTCGGCGAACTGGTCCCGAAGAACTGGGCGATCTCCTCCCCGCTCGCCGTGGCCAAGGCGGTGGCCACACCGCAACGCGTGTTCACCGCGCTGTTCCGCCCCTTCATCAGCCACCTCAACAACACGGCCAACCGGATCGTGCGCCGCTCCGGTCTGGAACCTACCGAGGAGCTGGCCTCCGCCCGCAGTCCGCAGGAGCTGGTGGCGCTGGCCCGGCACTCCGCGAAGGCGGGTGCGCTGGAGGCGGACACGGCCGAACTGTTCGTCCGCACGCTGAACCTCTCGGAGCTGACGGCGGAGAACGTGATGACGCCGCGGGTGCAGGTGACCGCGCTGGAGCTGCGCGCGACGGCCGAGGACGTCGCCAACGCCACCCGGGCGACCGGTCTGTCCCGTTTCCCCGTCTACCGGGGCAGCCTGGACACCGTGGTCGGCGTGGCCCACATCAAGGACGTGCTGGCGATCCCCGCCGACCGGCGGCCCCACACCCGGATCTCGGAACTGCTGCGCGAACCCCTGCTCGTACCGGAGACGCTCACCGTGGACCGGCTGCTGGACCGGTTGTCCGGACGGCTCGCCATGGCCGTGGTGATCGACGAGTACGGCGGGACGGCCGGAGTCGCGACACTGGAGGACATCGTGGAGGAAGTCGTCGGCGAGGTCCGGGACGAGCACGATCCGCACGAGACGCCGGACCTCGCCGCCGCCGGTGAGGACGCCGACGGGCGGACCCTGTGGTCGGCCGACGGGGCGGCGCGCACCGACCAGCTCCGCAGGATCGGTCTGCGGGTGCCGGACGGGCCCTACGAGACCCTCGCGGGGCTGATCGCCGCCGAGATCGGACGGATCCCGACGGTGGACGACAGCGTCGAGCTGGCGGGATGGCGGATCGACGTGGTCGACGCCTCGGGCCGCCGTGCCGCGCGGGCCCTGCTGCACGCCCCGCTGCCGGGGTCCGACGACGGGACGGAGGACGAGCGGTGATCGTTCTCCAGCTCTTCATCGGCCTGCTGACCCTGGTGGCCAACGCCTTCTTCGTGGGCGCCGAGTTCGCGCTGATCTCCGTACGCCGCAGTCAGATCGAACCGGAGGCCGAGGCCGGGAACCGGCGGGCCCGCAGTGTCATCTGGGGCCTGGAACACGTCTCCGCGCTGCTCGCCGCCGCCCAGCTCGGCATCACGCTCTGCACCCTGGTGCTGGGCATCGTCGCCGAACCGGCCATCGCGCATCTGCTGGAGCCGGCCTTCGACGCGGTGGGGGTCCCGCACGGGCTGGTCCACCCGCTGTCGTTCGTCATCGCGCTGGGCGTGGCCACCTATCTGCACATGCTCCTGGGCGAGATGGTGCCGAAGAACATCGCCCTGGCCGAACCGGCGCGGAGCGCCCTGCTGCTGGGCCCCCCGCTGGTCGCGATGGCACGCGCCCTGCGGCCGGTGATCTTCGCGATCAACGCGTTCGCCAACACCCTGCTCAAGCTTTTGCGGGTGGAGACGAAGGACGAGGTCTCCGCGACGTTCTCGGACGACGGACTGGCCCGGCTGGTCCAGGACGCCGGGGACGCCGGGCTGGTCGACGACCGCTCCGCGCAACGCCTCCACCACGCCCTGGAGCTGGGCCGACGGCCGGTACGGGACGTGGTCATGCCCGTCGACCGGGTGCTGTACGCCAGGGTCGGCACCACTCCGGAGGAGCTGGAGCGGCTCTCGTCCGAGTCCGGGTTCTCCCGCTTCCCGGTGATGGACAGCGAGCAGCGCATCCTCGGCTACCTCCATGTGAAGGACGCCCTGGACGCGACGCCCCGGGACGTCCCCTTCCCGGTGACGGCTATGCGGCCGATCGCCCGCGTACGGGCGGCGACCCCGTTGGACGACGTGCTCACCGCCCTGCGGCGCAGCCGGACCCATCTGGCGGCCGTTCTCGACGAGGACGACCGGCTGGCCGGCATGGTCACGATGGAGGACGTGCTCCGCGAGCTCGTCGGACGGCCGGGGTCCCGCTGACCTGCTGGCCTCCCGGCCTACCGACCGGTACGCTCATCTGGCCATGGAATTGAATGCTTCCTACACCAGTCTCGTCGCGGTCGGCGACTCGTTCACCGAGGGCATGTCGGACCTGCTCCCCGGCGGCACCTACCGGGGCTGGGCCGACGTCCTCGCCGCCCGGCTCGCGGTCCGGTCCCCCGGTTTCCGGTACGCCAATCTCGCCGTACGCGGGAAGCTCATCGGCCAGATCGTCGACGAGCAGGTGGAGGCGGCGGCCTCGCTCCGGGCCGATGTGGTCACCCTCGTCGGCGGGCTCAACGACACGCTGCGCCCGAAGTGCGACATGGGGATGGTCAGGGGGCGGCTCGAAGAGGCCGTGGAGCGTCTCGCACCGACCTGCGAACAGCTGGTGCTGATGCGCAGCCCCGGGCGGAGCGGGCCGGTGTTCGACCGGTTCCGTCCCCGGGTGGAGGCGCTGTTCGCCCTGATCGACGATCTGGCCGGGCAGCACGGCGCCGCGGTGGTGGATCTCTACTCCGCGCCCTCGATCGCCGATCCCCGGATGTGGGACGTCGACCGGCTCCATCTCGCCACCGAAGGCCACCGCCGCGTCGCCGAGGCCGTCTGGCAGACCCTGGGGCTGCCGGCCGAACTGGACTGGCGTGCGCGGATGCCCGCGACCGCGCCGCCGCGCTGGGCGGCCCGGCGAACGGAGGACATCCGTTTCGCCCGTCAGCACCTGGCTCCCTGGATCGCCCGGCGGCTCACCGGCCGCTCCTCCGGCGACGGCCGCTCGGGCGCCCAGTTCGACGCCACGACCGGCCGGGCCTTCTGGATCACGCCGGCGGACGCGGAGAACCCGGGCCCGGTGACGGGTTGGCGCCGTGCGGTCTCCCCCGACACCACGGCGGGTGTCACGGAGACCGACTGAACCGGTCGCCCGGGCAGGCGCCTCCTCCGCCCCTTCGTAGCAAGCCACAAACCGGGGCGCGTCGCTGGCCTGCACAAACCGCCAGTAGAATCTGTCTACGTGACTGCTGTGTCTGCGAAGCCTCGCATCCCCAATGTCCTGGCCGGCCGCTACGCCTCCGCGGAGCTCGCCGTCCTCTGGTCCCCCGAGCAGAAGGTGAAGCTGGAGCGTCAGCTGTGGCTGGCGGTGCTGCGCGCTCAGAAGGACCTCGGGATCGAGGTGCCCGATGCGGCGCTGTCCGATTACGAGCGTGTGCTGGACCAGGTGGACCTGGCCTCGATCGCCGAGCGCGAGAAGATCACCCGGCATGACGTGAAGGCCCGGATCGAGGAGTTCAACGCCCTCGCCGGTCATGAGCAGGTCCACAAGGGCATGACCTCCCGGGACCTGACGGAGAACGTCGAGCAGCTCCAGATCCGCCTTTCGCTGGAACTGATGCGCGACCGCACCGTGGCCGTACTGGCCCGGCTCGGCAAGCTCGCGGCGGAGTACCGCGAGCTCGTCATCGCCGGACGCTCGCACAACGTAGCCGCGCAGGCGACGACGCTGGGCAAGCGCTTCGCTACCGCGGCCGACGAGATGCTGGTCGCCCACGGCCGCCTGGAGGACCTCCTCTCCCGCTACCCGCTGCGCGGGATCAAGGGCCCGGTCGGCACGGCGCAGGACATGCTGGACCTGCTCGGCGGCGACGCGGGCAAGCTGGCCGACCTGGAACAGCGCATCGCCGGGCACCTCGGCTTCGCCGAGGCGTTCACCTCGGTCGGTCAGGTCTACCCCCGATCGCTCGACTACGACGTGGTCACCGCTCTGGTGCAGCTCGCCGCGGCGCCCTCCTCGGTGGCGAAGACGATCCGCCTGATGGCCGGCCACGAGCTGGTGACCGAGGGCTTCAAGCCCGGCCAGGTCGGCTCGTCCGCGATGCCGCACAAGATGAACACGCGCTCCTGCGAGCGGGTGAACGGTCTGATGGTGATCCTGCGCGGCTACGCCTCGATGACCGGCGAGCTGGCGGGCGACCAATGGAACGAGGGCGACGTGTCCTGTTCCGTGGTCCGCCGGGTGGCGCTCCCGGACGCGTTCTTCGCGTTCGACGGCCTCCTGGAGACCTTCCTGACGGTGTTGGACGAGTTCGGCGCGTTCCCCGCCGTCGTGGCGCGCGAGCTGGACCGCTACCTTCCGTTCCTGGCCACCACCAAGGTCCTGATGGGCGCCGTACGGGCCGGAGTGGGCCGCGAGGTGGCGCACGAGGCGATCAAGGAGCACGCGGTCGCCTCCGCCCTCGCGATGCGGGAGCAGGGCGCCGAGCGCAACGAGCTGCTCGACAAGCTCGCCGCGGACGAGCGGATTCCGCTGGACCGCGCGCAGCTGGACGAGCTGATGGCCGACAAGCTCTCGTTCACGGGTGCCGCCGGCGACCAGGTTTCGTCGCTGGTCGCCCGGATCGAGAAGATCACCGAGCAGCACCCCGAGGCCGCGAAGTACACCCCCGGCTCGATCCTCTGACCGGCACCGCCCTCACCGCATGACCCCCGAAGAGCTGAGCGCCGCCCGTGACCGCATCGTTCCCGATGTGGCCGCGGGCGGTCTGCGCGTGCTCTTCTGCGGCATCAACCCGAGCCTGACGACCGCGGTGACGGGCCACCATTTCGCTCACCCCGGGAACCGGTTCTGGCCGGTCCTGCACCGCTCGGGTTTCACGCCACGGCAACTGCGTCCGTCGGAGCAGGCCGAGTTGCTCGGTCTCGGACT
Source organism: Streptomyces sp. McG3 (assembly GCF_018619185.1). Classification (GTDB taxonomy): domain Bacteria; phylum Actinomycetota; class Actinomycetes; order Streptomycetales; family Streptomycetaceae; genus Streptomyces. Next base: position 61,128 of record NZ_JAAXYC010000011.1, read on the forward strand.
CGGCATCACCAACGTGGTGGCGCGGGCCACGGCCCGGGCCGACGAGCTCGGCGCGGACGAGTTCCGGGAGGGCGGGGCCGCTCTGACGGCGAAGGTCGAACTGCTCGCGCCCCAGTGGCTCGCGGTGGTCGGCATCACCGCCTACCGCACGGCCTTCGCGGAGCCCCGGGCCCGGATCGGCCCCCAGGACCGCACGGTCGGCGGCGCCCGCGTGTGGGCTCTGCCCAACCCCAGCGGCCTCAACGCCCACTGGACCGTGCAGACCATGGCCGAGGAGTACGCCCGCCTCCGGGACGCCGTCCTCACCCGGCCCCCGACCGACCGTCCTGCCCCCTGTCTCTTATACACCTCTC